>JAKSCU010000591.1 GCA_022360435.1 Bacillota bacterium | reverse complement strand
TCACCGGTGGATATCGGTGTTGTCGCTGAGTTGGAAACCAATTCCTACAGTATCTTTGGTCAATACGAATACGATCTTTCCGATCAGCTGACACTGATCACCGGATTGCGCATTATCCAGGAAGAGAAAGACTTCGAAGTCGCTATCGGTATATTTGAGTCCTTCGATGTATTTACCGTCAACCAGGGGCCGTTTCTTCCCAATGCATTTGGCCAGGGTTCGCCGTTCTTTAATGAAGACGATAGCTCCGATACGTTATGGGCAGGTAAGGTACAGCTGGATTATCGACTCGACGACGATACGCTGATTTATGCCGGCATCAACCGCGGCGTTAAAGCGGGTAGTTTTAACGCGCCGTTGTTGGGATCTTATTTGGGTTCAGGTCAAGCCGAGGGTCTGCCTTACGATGAAGAGGTATTGCTGGCCTATGAGGCGGGCTATAAAACCTCTTTCCACGACGGCAGAACGCGCTTTAATGCCAACGTGTTCTATTACGATTATTCCGACTACCAGGCCTTCCTGTTTGTCGGTGTGGGCGGTGTGGTTATCAACGCCGATGCCGATAACTACGGTGTTGAATTCGAAGTGCAAACCAATCCGATGGAGGGGCTGGATATTATGTTCAGCGCATCCTGGTTTGACGCCACGGTTAAAGATGTATTACTGCGCAACGGTTCACCGCTGCCGGCACGGGATGTCGATCCTACCTATGCGCCGGAAAAACAGGCAACCGGTTTGATTCGCTATGAATGGCCCGCTATCGGCGGCATGATGGCGGTGCAGGCCGATGTCAGTTATTCCGATGAATACTACTATAACCTGCGCAACTTTGACGCCGACAAGTTTGACAGTTATGTAATGACCAATGCCCGCATCAGTTGGGTTAACGCCGACGAGAACTGGGAATTGGCGCTGATCGGCCGCAATATCACCGATGAGCGCGCCGGTGTCCAGGGCTTTGACCTGGCAACACTGTGTGGTTGTAACGAAGTGTCGTATCGCGCTCCGCGTTTCTACGGGGTTAGCGCTAAATACGAATTCTAATAACCTGCCTGGGCTGCGAAGGTATCGGCACAGTATTCATGAAGCGCTGATATCTTCGCTTTTTTTGTTATAACTACTGGCGTATTGCTATGCATACAACACGTCGCAAGATACTGAAATCCTCCGGT
>JAKSCU010000062.1 GCA_022360435.1 Bacillota bacterium | reverse complement strand
GTAATTATTTTTTGCAAAGGTATCCCTCCAAATAATTGTTTATTTATTACCAATTCTACTGCAATCTTAATACACTAATATAATTATCTTTTATAACTCCTATAAAATATTCGGAAAAATCCTAGAATCCTTAGAAGATTTATAAAACCAAATATCAGTATCCACAAGTACCAGTATGGAAATATGTAGTTAACTACAGCTTTCATCCTTTATACCTCCCTCATATTGTTTCAGATATTTAATCAACACTTCTCATCATTGAATCTGTTCCGCCAGGAGCATCAGGTTATCCAAAAAGCCATCAGTATCGGGAGTCCAGCTTCCGACTGCTGATGGCTTTTTAATATACATATACTATCTTGCTTCAGCTTTGATCTTCTTCAGCCTCTTCATCACGTCATTTGCACCCCTGCCAAAGTAGTCGTGGAGTAACTTGTACTCGGCATACAGCTTTTTGTATGTCTCAACATTTTCAGGATTGGGTTTGTAGTATTCCTTCTTAACCTTTGACATCTTTTCTGCGGCTTCAAATATGGAGTCGTACCCTCCTTTGTCCTTGCCGGCGGCTACTGCTCCGAACATGGCCGAGCCAAGTGCCACCGCCTGGGGCGATGCCGAGATTCTTATCTCCCTGTTTGTTACATCGGAATATATCTGCATCATTAATTCATCTTTTTCAGCTATTCCACCGCAGGCGTACAGCTCTTCTATGGGTACTCCGTTTTCTTCAAAAGTCTCTATAATCATGTTGGTTCCAAAGGCGGTTGCTTCTATTAATGCCCTGTATATCTCTTCCGGCTTGGTGGTGAGGGTACATCCCATAAGCAATCCCGTAAGGTCTACATCTACAAGGACAGACCTGTTGCCGTTCCACCAGTCCAGAGCAAGGAGCCCGCTTTCTCCAGCTTTGAGTTTTTTTGCCTTCTCCCTTAAAAATTTGTGTATGTTTACCCCCTCTTCTTCTGCTTCTTTCGTATATTCGTCAGGTACACAGTTTTTAACAAACCACTCAAAGTGGTCTCCCACACAGGACTGACCTGCTTCATAGCCCTGCAGACCGGGTATTATCCCGTCTTCAACCACCCCGCACATGCCCGGCACTATTTTTTCTTCGTTTCCCAGCACCATATGGCAGGTGGAAGTGCCCATTATCATAAGCATCTTGCCTGGTTCCACTATTCCTACGGCAGGAACCGCCACGTGTGCGTCGACATTGGATATGCCAACTGCGGTTCCGGGTGGAAGGCCCGTAAGCTCTGCCATGTGTTCTGTAAGCTCTCCGGTTTTTCCTCCCAGGGGGTATATGTCCCTGCTCAATTTGTCGTCCACCACATTTTCAAGCCTTGGGTCCAAAGCTTTGAAGAATTGTTTGGAAGGATAGCCCTCACGCTTGCTCCATATCGCCTTATAGCCCGC
>JAKSCU010000016.1 GCA_022360435.1 Bacillota bacterium | reverse complement strand
TTGCAGCGTCTCGTCCGCTGCCTGGATCGTCTGACTGTTCATTTCAAACGCACGCTGTGTCTTAATCAGTGTGACCAGTTCCTTCACGGGGTCGACGTTCGACCCTTCGAGAAAGCCCTGAATCAGCGTGCCAACGGTCGCCTCGCCGGGTAACAGTCCGTCAATCGCCGGTCCCGACGCAGCAGTGGGCACGAAGATATTGCCACCAATCGTTTCCAGCCCTGCCGGGTTGGCGAAGTTGGCGAGGGTGATCTGTTCGATTTGCTCCGGCTCCTCGCCCGGACGGATGGCGAAGATACGCCCATCGGCGGAGATGCTGATTTGATCCTCACCGATGTCATCCGGTATCTGCACGGGCGGCTCAAGCAGCGGGCCGTCCGCGTTGCCCAGCACGACCTGGCGTTCGCTGTTGAGGAAGAAGTTGCCCGCCCGCGTGTAGCCGATGCCGTCGCCGAAGTCCTGCACGATACGCACCTGGAAGAAACCCGGGCCATCGATGGAAACATCGAGCGGCACCTCGGTGGGCACGGCATCGCCTTGCGAAAAGTCGAACTGCGTGTTGCTGATGCGCACGCCGTGGCCGACGAGCAAACCGGCAGGTCGCTCATTACCATTGGCATTTTCTACGCCGGGCTGACCTTTTTGCTGATAGAGCAGGTCTTCAAAGTTCACGCGCGACGCCTTGAAGCCTGTTGTGTTGACATTGGCAAGGTTGTTGGACACCACGTCGATCTGCGTGGAGAGGGCACTGAGTCCAGTAGACGCTGAGTGAAGAGCCGTGATTGCCATAACGCATCAGTTCCTCGTCTTACGCATTTATGCCACGCTGCCCAGTGTGTTGACCGCGCGATCCATTAACAGGTCGTGGTAGCGCATCATGTTGGCATTGCTCATCGCGCTTTTGGATGCGTCGATCACGCTCATCAACGTGCGAATTGGATCCGCCCCGCTCAGTTCGATCATGCCGGGGTTGAGTAGCGGGTCATCGATGATCTCACGCGGGTCGCTGCCTTCGAAGTCGAAGAGGTTTTCCCCCATCTTCTGCAATGCCTCGGTGTTCGCGACGCGAGCGACCTGCAGTTGGGCAATTGGCTCACCGTTGATCAGAATGCCGCCGGTCGGACCGATCTGCGGCTTGCTCCCGGCAGGGATGATAATGGGCTCCTCGTCCGTACTGAGCACGGGATGCCCTTGCTGTGTAACCAATTCGTTCGCGGCGTTGAGACTGAACTGTCCGTTGCGCGTGAGGCGAACCGATTGTTCGCCTGTGTCGCCGTCGGTGGTGCGCACGGCGAAGAACTCATCCTCGCGCGTGAGGGCGACGTCCAGCGGCTGATCGGTCTGCTTGAGCGAGCCTTGCCCGAAGGCAATGCGCTGAGGCCCGGCAAAGACGCCGCCTCCGAGCTGGTCGAG
>JAKSCU010000170.1 GCA_022360435.1 Bacillota bacterium | reverse complement strand
TAGAACAATATCTTTTATGAAACCGTCCCAAGTATCAATAAAACGATCCAAAAAAAAGCCGAAGGTCGGTTTTTCACCGGAGAATCCTGATTTAATCAAATCAAGATATGCAGATACGTAATTTTCTTCGAAGTCTTTCCAACAATCTCCATCGACTGCAGTGAATACAAGGCCGAAAGCGATTTTCAAAATTGATGTTGAAAAGAATAAAAGGTTCTCTCTGGTAGCTTGAGCATCGGCGGGATTTGGGCTTAATATGTCGCCGCTGGTTGCATAAATTAAATAACAATTATCTTCTAGCCGAGGTGTAGCTTCTAGCTTTTGCGGTTTAACCAACAAAGTCGACACTATCTCAGATTCCATGTCCCCTTGAATTGTTTCATCTATTACATTGATTCCGATATTGATTACATTTCCATTGAATATTTCAATTCCATTATTTTCTCCAACATCGATTGTCAGATTTTCATCAAAGTCATGTTGATTACGTCCCCCCACATTCTCAAGTCGCGATACCTCTTCAGCTATACTAATTATAAAGTGGTCAAAAATTTCGTTATTTATATCTTCCAAGGGTATTCTGGAATTTATTGATTGTTCAACCGCTGAAACAAAATCAGAATAAGTGCTTCCTGACTTAACATTATTTATGATCTGCTCGGTTATCTTTAGGTTGCTTAAATGAATATCCGGATTAAAGTAAATGAAAGCTTCTGCGATCTTATCAGCAGACACTACTATATTTTCTGAAGAGTTGTCAATCAATACCAGTGCTATCACTCGACCCAGGTCATCAAAGAAATACAAAAATCCGAAATCCTTAACATCAAAATGAAGAATCTCAAATGAATCATTTTCTACTATAGTACTATCACCAACTCCTAAAACGTTAAGTCCATTCATTTTCAGTTCAGAAGATATATTGGCCTTTATTTTAATATATCCTTCAGGAACGGTGGTATTCGAATTATTTGCGGAAGGTGAGGTAATATTAGTAGAATCATTTTCGCAAGAAAAAACCAATAAGATAAGTAGTACTAACGATTTTAAAATTGACTTATCAATATTCATCGGATTTAGTAGATTCTTTTATTTTATAATAATATAGTGAATTTTTGGAGGAAATAAGTATGTTTAGTCTATAGAATGTGTTTTAACCAATATATGACCAATTACAACTCCCAATGTCCGCTTAGTTCGAAAGGAGATTATTTATAATAAAGTACCACCAAACCCTGATAATCTTGAACTAAATTGCCAGCAAAAAAATTATCAACAAAAACGTTGCCTAACAATACAGGAAAAACACAAAAACGTATACTTTTGCGTAAACTAAAAACAAAAAGAGGTAGCTACTTTTTATCGTAACTACCTCATTATCAGTAAGTCGGGATGACTGGCTCT
>JAKSCU010000457.1 GCA_022360435.1 Bacillota bacterium | reverse complement strand
GATTATGATCATGAATATAGTTGCTATAATTTAAAATAAGGTCCGGTAAAAAATCCTCTGTTATAATCCTCTCGTCACATAAATAGTATGCCCTTTCGATGATATTTTGGAGCTCCCTTACATTGCCTATCCATTCGTAATTTTCTAAGTATCCTATGAATTCAGCGCTAAACCTCTTCACATTTTCTGGATGCTGATCATTCAAATTCCTTAAAAAGTAATTGGCACACAGCTCAATATCCCCTGTTCTTTCCCTTAAAGGAGGTATTTCCAGTTTAAACACGTTCAGCCTATAATATAGATCTCCTCTAAAATTTTTTCTTCGAGCTTCCTGAAGCAAATTTCTATTTGTTGCGGCTATTATACGTACATCTAATTTTATTTCATAATTACCCCCTATTCTTCTTACGGATAAATTGTCCACTACTCTTAAAAGCTTTGCCTGAAGCTCCAATGGCAATTCTGCAATCTCATCTAAAAATATTGTTCCTCCATTTGCAAGCTCGAATTTCCCCGGGTTTCCTTCCTTTAAAGCCCCAGTAAATGCACCCTTTTCATATCCAAATAATTCACTTTCAATTAAATCCTTTGGGAAAGAAGCACAGTTCATGGCTATAAAGGGGCCATTTGAATAGCTGCTGAAATTATGGATTGCATGGGCAAATAGTTCTTTTCCAGTTCCGCTTTCTCCTTCAAGTAAAATACAGCCCCTTGTTCTAGCCATTTTTTTGGCTGAACCAATTACCCGCTTCATCTTTAAAGTTCTAGTTATTATATTTTTAAAGGTGTAGGTGGCAATATTACCAGTTACCTTATTTACAGTCCTATGGAGATATTTTGTTTCTTTAAAGGCTAAATTGAAACCAATGATTTCATTATTTGTGATCATAGAAACTATATTTACGCTGCAGGATATCCTCTTCCCCTTGATATAAAAATTGCAGTCCGTAAAATAAGCAGATTTTCTTCCATTAAAATAATTTATATCAAAATCAAAATCTATATCTCTAAAAATTTCCCTTATATCTAATTTGTAAATGTCCTCATTCTCCAATCCAAGGATTTTTATAGCTCTTTTATTTACTTTGTTAATCTTATAATCCCTATCTATAATTATAATTCCATCTGATGTGCTTTCAAAGGTTGTCTGTATCAGTTCATTAGAATGTAATAATGCCAGCTGCTTCTCTATTGTATATGCTGCAGCAACTATTATGCCTAAAGTATGGG
>JAKSCU010000473.1 GCA_022360435.1 Bacillota bacterium | reverse complement strand
TATAGCTTCCACACATCACCCCCTTACAGCTTGCTTGGCATCGGCCGTTGAATTTTAAATAAACAGCCCGCGCGGGGTGGGCAGTGATAAAAACATCCCGAAAGCAATGTACATAAAAAGGGTGATGCCAGCACTGAAACCTATAATTTTAGTTATATTCGGCTTTATGGCCGCGCCGCTGATGGAAATCATCCGGGCGGACAGATAGCTCATCAACAGGAAGGTTGACGTATAGAACCCCAAGTATTGTCCCAATATAATTGAAGCCAAAGTGACCAGGGTTACTTCACCAACCCGTAACCAGGGAACCCATTGTATTTTATCGCTGGTAAACCGCCAGCCTACAAAAAACAGCACCAATCCGAGCAAAGCGACAAAAAGGAAAACATATGACGCATAAATACCGGTTTCCATCTGTAATTTGTTTATATACATAAAATAGGTCAGTATACAGGTGACAAATACCGTCAGGCCGACAATGGCATCCATTGAAGTGATACCTTTGTATAGATTTGTTGATTGCTTGGCGATCATTTTTTCCTGGTTGTGGCGTTTCAACTCCAGCAGCAGGGTGCTGACGATGGCGCCTACCACCAACAAAACCAACACTGCCGCTATGGGCCTGGTGAAGAAATATTGCAAAATATCTCCCTGGGCGGAGCCGATACGCATGCCCAGCATCAGGTTGCTTTCGGCTATCGGCCCCAGGATGAGCCCCAATACCGCAGGCGCCGGGGGTATGCCTATTTTTAATGCAAAATAGCCGATAATGCCAAGGATGAGCATAACGTAAATGTCAAAGTAATTATTACTCACGGCAAAGGCGCCAAAGATACACAGCGCGATGACGCCGGGTCCCAGAAAATATTCGGGAACTCTCAACACATGGGTGAAATAGCCCGCACCCAAAACACCACAGACAAGCAATGCGAATTGGGCCAAAAGAAAGGCGAACATAAAGGTGTATGTGGTTTCTGCGTTGGTGGTGAAAAGATCCGGCCCCGGCCAAAGGCCGTGTATCAACAGTCCGCCAAGCAATACCGCGGCGGTGGGGCTGCCGGGTATGCCCAGGGTCAGCATGGGCACGATGGCGCCGCCGACGGTGCCGTTGTTGGCCGCTTCGGGCGCTATCACCCCGGCCATGGCCCCTTTGCCAAACTGCTTTTTGTCCCTGGAAAACCGCTTGGCCTGGTCGTAGGCGATGATTCCGCCGACCTGGCCGCCCGCACCGGGAATGGCGCCGATAAACGAGCCCAGGCTTCCGGAAAATACCGTAAGACCGGCAAACTTGGTAACAATCTCTTTGTAGACTTTAAAAAATAATCCTTTTTCATTCGTAACCTGCACCAGGTTGGTTTTATTTTGCCGGATCAGCTTTTCAAGGTAAATCAAAGCCTGTGAAAAAGCGAACAATCCAACCAGCGCCGGTACCAAGCTGATGCCGCCCTGCAAATCAATATTGCCGAATGTGAATCTTGATTCGCCGGTTATGGGTGAAATGCCGATAATCCCCAGCCAAATACCAAAGGCGCCGCTGATTAAACCCTTCAACAGTTCTTTGCTGGTGCCCATGCTGGCAATTAGCACCAGACCGAAAATAGCTACCCAAAATTTTTCCGGCGGGCCGAATTTCAAGGCGAATATAGCTAAAACCGGCGCAATTAAGATTAATGCGACGGCGCTGATGGTTCCGCCATGAAATGACGATATTACCGATGTCAGTAACGCCTTGTTTCCTTCCCCTTTTACCGCCATTGGATAACCGTCAAAGATGGTGGCGATGTTAGCGGGCGCGCCGGGTATGTTCAATAAAATGGCGGAAATGGACCCGCCGTACACCGCTCCGGAGTAAACCGCCGCCAGAGTGGCCAATCCCTCCACCGAACTCATGTTGAAAGTGAACGGAACCAGCAGTGCCACTCCCATGGTGGGGCTGAAGCCCGGCAGGGCTCCAATGATAATGCCGCCCATGGTGCCTATAATAATTAAAATTAATAGTTCGATGCTAAACACATGTGTAACGCCTGTTAATATATTTTCCAACATGCAAAAACCACCTCGCTTTACAATTAAATGTCCAATGTCCATAGTAGCTGAGTTGCTCGGTGCAATAGCTCCTGCTAACCTAAATTTTATGTCATTACCTACCTCCAAGCTGTTATGGATTTTAAATCCCTTGGCTAGTGCAATAATTCACAAATCGATGAATAAAAATAAAAGCTCACGGCGTAATAATTTAAAATGGGTATTGTTTTGCTGTGCTTGCCGGGCTGCGGGGACGGTTTCATCGCCCCTTTTTGTATGTTTTTGGCGTTGGTTTTTTCCGTCTTTTAAAGTGTCGGTGGAAGGTATGCCGCTGAAAATCTTAAAGATTTGCTTTTTCCCGATATACTTTGGCGGCTGTTATAAATTCCTCCACCACGGGGGTAAGGCGTTTCAATTCATGGGTGACCATATATAAGTTTCGGGTTAAGTCAAGGTCTTTGACCGGTACGTTGGCAATCATGCCCATTTCAATATACTTTTCGGCTACCCAGCGAGAGATAAGCGATACTCCCAACCCGGCCTGCACACTGGTTAATACTGAAAGAGTGCTTGAAACTTCAAGATATGGCTTACCGGACGGACTTAATCCGGCTTTTTTTAGAGCTTGTTCAAAAAACATGCGAATACCGGTGAATTCTTTGCGCCAAACAAACTCCTCGCTCAATAGTTCGGTGGCGGTGATTTCTTTCTTGGCTGTAAAGGGGTGGTCGGCTGGAACAATAACCAGCAACTCATCTTTAACCCATTCTTCAATGCGCAATTTGTTGTTTTTGACCGGATACCCGACAAAGCCCAGGTCATAGGTATGGTCAAGCACGCCTTTAACAATTAAGTTGGTTTCCGAAGAATCGACGATAATTTCAATTCCCGGGCGGGCCTGGCGGAACAGGGCAATGATGTGAGGTATGACGTAATCTGTCATTATCGGTCCCGCGCCAACCAGAATTTTTCTCTTTAATTGATTTATTTGGTGTAAAATTGAATTTTCGCAGTCTTCGTACATTTTAAGCATTGTAGTGCCTTGATCATAAAGTATTTTCCCCGGGCCGGTAATCTCCAGGGCACGCCCTTTCCGGTTTAAAAGGGTGACCCCGAAATAATCTTCCAAGTTTTGTATATGCAGCGTGACGGCCGGCTGGGTAAGCCCCAGTTTTTCAGCGGCCGCCGAAAGGCTGCCTGTATTTATAACCTTGACAAATGTTTTAACATGGTTGATGTTTAACATAAATAGCGCTCCGCAATAGAAAGTATAATTTTTTTTTATTATAGCAAACTATTATCAAAAGTAAAACATAAAAACAATATTTTTTTTTGGCTAAGTGGCATGGCTCTGCCCAATGCCAGTTGGCGGGCACCTGTTCACAATCGCCGATTGTCGTGAACCGGCTTGACAAATTATAATAATTTATAGGAGATATACTTAAAAAAAACTTATTGACAATGAGTATAATTAGTTTTAATATTATCAAAAAGCAAAAGTTATAATTGTATTTGTAATGCTATTACAGGGTGGGGGCGATATTATTGGGCTCGGGTAGTAAGCTTATGAACGTGGCGGATGCTGTAACGAAATTTGTGAAGAATGGTACACACATAGGCTTTGGCGGCTTTTCACTTTGCCGTAATTCAATGGTGGTTTCCCATGAGATTATTAGAAAAGGTATATGCGACCTTAAAATATCCAGTGTTAATCCCGCCTACAGCGTAGATATATTAATCGGCGCCGGGCTGGTCAAGGAAGTTGAGTCAGGATGCCTCAACATGGAAAGGCTGGGCCTGCCGCGCAATTTTTGCCGGGCTGTTGAGCAGGGCGTCTTAAAATCAGAGGATTACGAACACGGGGCAATGACTTTGCGTTACCTGGCCGGGGCTTTGGGACTGCCTTTTATTCCGGCAAAATCAATGCTGGGCTCGGACATACTTAAATACCAGGTATTGGAGCAAACCAAATATATTTTGCAAAAATGCCCCTTTACCGGAGAAAAGGTGGTGCTGCTCCCGGCTTGTAATCCGGATTTAGCCATTATTCATGTTACCAGGGCGGACGAGGACGGCAACAGCCAGATTGACGGCTCTACTTTTTGTGATGAGTACATAGCTAGAGCGGCTGAAAACATCATTGTGGTGGCCGAGCAAATTGTTAACCGGGATGATATAAAAAGAAACCCTGAATGTACGGTAATACCGGGATACAGGGTTAATGCGGTGTTGCACGCCCCCTGGGGCGCTTATCCCACGGCGGTGCCGGGTTGTTATGATTATGATTACGAGGCAATTCAGTACTATCAGAAAAATGCCCGGACTGTCGAGGGTTTTCAACAGTATCTTGATAAATATGTCTACGGGGTTAAGGATTTGGAAGAGTATCTGGAATTGGCCGGGACACCCAAAACATATATGCGCCTGGCCATTGATCCGCAGTTGGGTTATTCCCGTTATACCGCCGAGCTTGTCACCGGCAACGTCAGCGGAGCTAGCAAAAATCCCGGCGAGTATAGCTTGACGGAATTAATGATTATAGCTGCGGCCAGGGAAATAAAAGACGGTGAGGTTATCATCGCCGGCACCGGGTTGCCCATGGCCGCCACCACGGTGGCAAAGCTAACCAACGCGCCGGAGAGTGTTTATATGGTTGAAACCGGTATTGGTGAAATTAAGCCCATTCACTCGGCGCTGTCGGTGGCCGATCCCCGTCTGGCCGGCGCGGCCAGACCCTCTTTTGTGGCCAACACCCTTGAAAGTTTGGGGTTCCTGGTGCACAGGGGCAAGGCCGATATAGGCTTTTTGGGCGGCGCGGAAATAGATATGTACGGCAATTTAAACGCGACGGCGGTGGGTGATTATTACAAGCCCAAAAAGAGATTTCCCGGCAGCGGAGGGGCCAACATCATCGCCAGTTGCGCCAAAAGGTTGCTGGTTATCACCAAGCATGAAAAAAGGCGTTTTGTGCCCCGGGTCGATTACATCACCAGCCCCGGATTTGTGGACGGCGGCAATTCGCGCCGGGAGTGGGGGCTCAAAGGCGGCGGTCCGGACCGGGTGATTACCGATC
>JAKSCU010000332.1 GCA_022360435.1 Bacillota bacterium | reverse complement strand
TTGGGTCATTGCTCAGAAAAACGCTGAGATGTGGTCCTTCGAAAGAAGCCGCCAGATCGGCACTGGTGATACGAATTGCAACCACACATATAAGAGGAATCCGTCTTGATCTTTACTCTTAACGCATCACGTATTGTTCAAATGGCCCGCCCTCCGGCCATTAATATGGCCGGGTGTATTGACAAAGTACAAAAAAAAGCGGCGGGGTTATACCGGGTTTATGCCCAGGCCGATAACCTCGTGCTCAAACCCCTTGATGGGCGCGCCCATGTTGCCGTACAAGGCCACCGCCACCCAGTCGCCGTCCTCGGCATCACCGGGCATCCTGGGTCCCCGGACGATACTGAACACCAGGCCGGCGCTGCGCAGCACGTTACCCAGGCCCATTTGACCGCGGCAAATGGCATTGTAGGCCTCCAGCACGGAATGGTAGATGGCGTGCTCTTCCCGGTATATATCCCTGATCAGTCCCTCTTTTTTGGCCGCCGTTTCCACGGCGGCAAATATCTTGGTTGAATCCATGGAACCAACTTTACCCTTGTATAACCTGTAACCCAGTTCAGCGCCTATTTTCTCCAACTTTTTCCTGTCGTCTTCGGAACCCAGGACCAGCAGCAGGGCAAGTTTGCCCAATTTCATGGATTTATGCACCAAAAGAGCCCCCTCCCGTTTTGCCATGAACCTTTAGTGTCTGCGCGCCTGCTCCCGCAGGTAGGCGTTGATGAAATCCCCGATGTCCCCGTCCATGACGGCTTCGACGTTGCCCACTTCCTTCCCGGTTCGGTGATCCTTCACCAGGGAATACGGGTGAAACACGTAGGACCGGATCTGGCTGCCCCAGGCGATATCCTGCTGTTCCCCGCGCACCTGGGCCAGTTCGGCTTCCCGTTTGCGCATTTCCATATCTATAAGTTTGGCTTGCAGCAATTTCATGGCGGTGTTGCGGTTGGAGAGCTGGGAGCGCTCGTTCTGGCACTGCACCACCATGCCGGTGGGCAGGTGGGTTATGCGCACCGCCGAGTCGGTCTTGTTCACGTGCTGGCCCCCGGCGCCGCCGGAGCGGTAAGTGTCGATTTTGATGTCTTCGGGGTTAATCCGCACTTCAATATCGTCGGGCACCTCGGGCAGCACGTCCACCGAGGCAAAGGAGGTGTGCCGCCGGCCCGCGGTATCGAAGGGGGAAATGCGCACCAGCCGGTGCACGCCCTTTTCCGACCTCAGGTAACCGTAAGCGTTCTTGCCCGCCACCCCGAAGGTGACGCTTTTAACGCCGGCCTCGTCGCCGGGCAGCATATCCATAATATTGACTTTGAATCTGTGGTCCTCGGCCCAGCGGGTATACATGCGCAGCAACATTTCCACCCAATCCTGGGCCTCGGTGCCCCCGGCCCCGGCGTGCATGGCCACAATGGCGTTGTTGGCGTCATAAGGCCCGCCGAGCATAACCTGCAGTTCCATTCCCGCCACCTGTTTCTTCAAATGGGCCAACGCGTCGGCGGCCTCACCGGCCAAAGCCGCGTCCTCCTCTTCCTCACCCAGGTCGATGAGCACTTCAAGATCCTCCATGGCGCCTTGCAGGTCGTAGAAGCCGGCAACCCATTCTTTCAGGCCGGTGACCGCCTGGGTCACTTCCTGAGCCCGAGCTTGGTCTTCCCAAAAACCCGGGCGGGTCATTTCCTGCTCGAGTCCGGTTATCTCCCCTTCTTTGCCGGCGACGTCAAAGAGAAACCCTCAAATCTGCCATGCGTTTCTGCAGGGGTTCCAGTTCCCTGCGCAGTTCTGCGAACAATGGACTTCCTCCTCTGTATTTTAACTTATGAAAATAAGAAAAACGCAAACAGGCCCGGTCAAGACCGTCTGTTGACTGATCAGCCGGTTTGACCGCAGCATTTCTTGTATTTCTTGCTGCTGCCGCAGGGGCAGGGCTCGTTGCGGCCAACCTTGGCTTCCCGGCGCACGGGCTGGGCCGGGCCTTCCTCCTGGTACTTGTTTTCCACGGTCTGGCGCTGCTGGGGCGCCTGAACCACGTCGACCCTGAACACGTAACGCACCACGTCGTCCTGAATGGTGTCCACCATGTTCTGAAACATCTGGTAGCTTTCAAACTTGTACTCGATCAGGGGGTCCTTCTGGCCGTACGCCCGCAGGTTGATGCCTTCCCGCAACTGATCCATGGCGTCCAGGTGGTCCATCCACTTCTCGTCCACGATGCGCAGCAGCACCATCCGCTCCAGTTCCCGCAGCAACTCGGCGCCCATTTCTTCTTCCCGGGCCTGGTAAGCCGCCAGGGATTTTTCGGTAAGCAGTTCTTTCAGCGCCTCCCGGCCCGTGTCCGCCAGGTCGTCGGGCTGCAGCCCGTGCCCGGGCAGGTAAAGCTGCTCGGCTTGGTTCAGCAGGCTTTCCAGGTCCCACTCTTCGGGTATGACTCCCTCGGGGCAGTATATCTCCACCGAGCGGGCCACCGACTCGTTGATCATCTGTTCCACAACCGCCCTCAAATCCTGCTCCAGGAGCACTTTCATGCGCTGCCGGTAAATCAGTTCTCGCTGTTGGTTCATGACGTCGTCGTACTGCAGCACGTGCTTGCGGATACTGAAGTTGCGGTTTTCCACCCGCTTCTGGGCACTTTCTATGGAACGGGTAATCAGATTGTGCTCGATGGGCACATCCTCTTCCAGTCCCAGTTTATCCATGACGCCGGCAATGTTGTCGGATCCGAACAGCCGCATCAGGTCGTCCTCCAGAGAACTGAAGAACTGGCTGGAACCCGGATCCCCCTGGCGGCCGGACCGGCCGCGCAGCTGATTGTCAATACGCCTGCTTTCATGCCGCTCGGTGCCCAGGATGTGCAGCCCGCCCAGTTCCACCACCCGGCGATACTCCTCGTGACACTGACGCTTGTATTGATCCAGTGTCTTGTCATATATTTCCTCGCCGGGGGGATTGTCGGCATCGTAGTCGTCCCGGCCACTCAGTTCGGCTTGGGCCAGGAATTCGGGGTGGCCGCCCAGCAGGATGTCGGTGCCGCGGCCCGCCATGTTGGTGGCAATGGTCACCCCTCCCAGGCGACCGGCCTGGGCCACAATTTGGGCTTCCTTGTCGTGGTATTTGGCGTTCAGCACCTGGTGCGGAACACCTTGCTTGCGCAGCATGTTGCTTAGTATTTCCGATTTCTCAATGGAAATTGTGCCCACCAGAACCGGCTGGCCGGTTTCATGCCGTTGGGCAATCTCCTCCACCACGGCATTGAATTTGGCCGGCTCGGTTTTGTATACCACATCGGACAGGTCGTGCCTGACCATTGGTTTGTTGGTGGGGACCGAGCACACGTCAAGCTTGTATATTTTACGAAATTCTTCCTGCTCGGTTTCGGCGGTGCCCGTCATACCGGCCAGCTTATTGTACATCCGGAAGTAGTTCTGGAAGGTGATGGTGGCCAGGGTCTGGGATTCCCGCTCGATGCGGACGCCCTCTTTGGCCTCGATGGCCTGGTGCAGGCCGTCGCTGAAACGGCGCCCGAACATCAGCCGGCCGGTGAATTCGTCCACGATAATAACCACGCCGTCTTTTACCACGTAGTCCCGGTCGCGCTTCATCAGGTTATGCGCCTTCAGGGCCTGGTTCAGATGGTGGGTCAGCTTCATGTTGGCGTCGTCGTACAGGTTTTCCACGCCCAGCATTTGCTCCACCCGGGCCACGCCCTCCTCGGTCAGCACCACGGTATGGGCTTTCTCGTCCACGGTGAAATGCTGTTCGGCCCGCAGCCTGGGCACCAAGCGGGAGAAGGTGTAGTAGTGGTCGGTGGCTTTGTCGGCCTGGCCGGAGATAATCAGCGGGGTGCGCGCCTCGTCTATGAGAATGCTGTCCACCTCGTCCACGATGGCGTAATTGAGCGGCCGCTGCACCAGTTGGTCGGGCCTTACGGACATGTTGTCCCGCAGGTAATCAAAACCAAATTCGTTGTTGGTTCCGTAAGTAACGTCGCAGTTATAGGAATTTTTGCGCTCGGTCCAGTCCAGCCCGTGTACGATAAGGCCCACCGACAGGCCTAAAAACGTGTATATCTGGCCCATCCACCGGCTGTCCCGGCGGGCCAGGTAATCGTTCACCGTTATTACGTGCACCCCCCGGCCTTCCAGGGCGTTCAGGTAGACCGGCAGCGTCGCCACCAGGGTTTTGCCCTCACCGGTGCGCATCTCGGCAATGCGGCCCTGGTGCAGCACCATGCCGCCGATAAGCTGCACGTCGAAGTGGCGCATGCCCAACACCCGATTGGAAACCTCCCGCACTACGGCAAAGGCTTCGGGCAAAATGTCGGCCATGCTGGCCCCCTGGTCAAGCATTTCCCTGAACTGCGGGGTTTTGGCCTGCAGTTCGGCGTCGGACAAGGCGCTTATTTCCGGTTCCCGGGCGTTTATTTCGCCGATGGTTTTCTGCATGCGTTTGATGTCCCTGGCGTTATCATCGAATAAATCCTTAATAAAACTCAACATGATTAATCAACCTTTCTTTAACCAAAGTGCGCTGAAACCCAGTTCCCTTCGCCCATGAACAAGCCGGGCTTATCGAAGTAAAACAAAAGCGAGGGAACCCCTGGGTTCCCGCACACTAAGCCCATTATCACTTACTTATTCTAACACTTTGCCGCGCAACCCGCAACCACCACCAAAATCAAGGGGAAGTATGCTTCAACCCTTAATTCCGGCCATAAATATGACCGGGTTATTTTTTGCCGAAGCGCAAAAAAAGCGCGCTCATCGGGTTCCCTGGAGCGCGCACTTTTTACTATATTCCTCCATGAGGGACATCCCGTCGGAGATATTGGTCGTAGACATGCATACGCGGGGACATTTCCCCGCAGGGGGCGCCCCCTTTCCACGGCGGGATTAAAATTCCGGTTCAATCAGTCCGTAGTTGCCGTCCTTGCGCTTGTACACAACGTTTACCTGCTCGGTTTCGGCATTGGAAAACACAAAAAAGCTGTGGCCCAGCAGGTTCATCTGCAAAACCGCTTCCTCAACCGGCATGGGTTTAATGGCGAACCGCTTGGTTTTAACCAGCCGGGGTCCTTCTTCCTCCATGTAAGCCTGGCCGCCAAAGGCGGTTTTGGTGTCGGCGGCGGCGCGCCGGCGGGCCAGCTTACCCTTGTATTTTTCAATTTGCTTCTCCAGTTTTTCCACTACCAGATCGATGGAAGCGTACATATCACCGGTAGCTTCCTCACCGCGCAGGATCATCCCGTTAACGGGAATTGTGACCTCCACCTTGTGTGAATCGCCTTCCACCACCAGCACCACGGTGACGTCGGCTATTCCGTCAAGGAATTTGTCCAGCTTACCCACCCGTTTTACCACATACTCTTTTAAGGCATTTGTTACGTCGACATTCCTGCCCCTTACCAGAACATTCATACTTACAACTCCTTTCGAGCGAGCAGTTTGTGTATTATACCCTGCAGTGGGCATAGATCCTTGCAGAGTTTAAACAAGCAGTTTAATTTGCTGATAGATTATAAAACCCCGGCTCTCGCCAGGGCTTATGGTCGGTTACAATTTAACTACGTTGGCAGCTTGCGGACCACGGGCTCCTTCGACTATATCGAACTCCACTTCCTGACCCTCCAACAGTGTCTTAAAACCTTCTTCCTGGATGGCCGAAAAGTGAACGAACACGTCGCCTCCGTCTTCCCTTTCGATAAAGCCGTAACCCTTGTCTTTGTTAAACCACTTGACCTTGCCTAACACTCAAACATTCCTCCTAGAAAGTAATCCCGTGGTCTTGCAACTCACGTGGAGTTATATTAACATGGTGCCAAAAACTTGTCAAGCAGAACCAGTTTTGAACTATTTATCCTTTGTTTGCTAAGCCGCCGGACGGTTTATCGTCTTCCCTCGGCTGCGCTTCAGGGACGTCGAACCCTCCCCATGTGGCTCGGCAAGTTACCTTCTGTTGTTGGCAACAAGATGATAGCGAAGTATGCAAGTGTGTCGAAAAAATACCTGTTGAACGCTGTACTCCCCTTACAAACCTGTGGACAATGTGGATAAGTCTGTTAATAACCATAACTTCAAGGGGTTTGGGCTGTGGGTAATTTAAAATTAAAGTTGAAATGTGTCGCACCAACCTGACATTAGACCGGGTATTTGTCAAAACACCGCGGTTTGGCGCGTTCCGGCGAAGGTAATTACCAGTATGCCGGTGGTTCCGGCCTGTCGCAATTCCTGGGATAAAATGGAAACCGTGCTGCCCGTGGTGTATACATCGTCAACAATGGTGATATTCCTCTTCTTTACCAGATGCGGAGCGGTTACCGCAAAAGCTCCTTCCAAATTACGCAGCCTTTCCCGGCGAGACAGGCAGGTCTGGGGCGGGGTTTCCCGAACCCTGGCGGCAACTCCCTTCAGCACGGGTATGCCGGTAATCTCTCCAAGGGCGCCGGCCAATAAAGCAGCCTGGTTAAAACCCCGCCGGTTTTCCCGGTCCGGAGATAACGGCACCGGCACCAGCCCGGCCGAACGCTGGAAAAGGGGTTCTTGCCGGACCGTTTCACTCATCAGCGCCGCCAGGGGCCGGGCCAGCCACCTGACTTTCCGGTACTTTAAACGGTGCACCGCCTCCCGCAGCGGCCCTTCGTAGGGACCCACCGAACGGGCCAGGTCAAAGGGCCGTCCGCCGCCGCAATGGGCGCACGTCCCCCGCACGTCTCCGGCGGCGGGGTAAGTATGGAGGATAAAACAACCGCACAGGGAACAAGTTTGCTCACCGGCATACCCGGCCAGCAATTCCCGGCAATCCATACAAACCCCGGCTTGGGGGCTGTGGGTTTCACACAGGGGGCAGGCCCGCGGGGGCGGAAAGATAAGCTCCAGCGCCGCCTCCAAAAGTCTGCTCAGCATCAATCTCATCCTTATCAAAAAACGCACTCTATCAGTTCCCTCTGTGTGCGTTTTTTGATACTTTTTTCCTCTGCCCTTGCCATATATA
>JAKSCU010000017.1 GCA_022360435.1 Bacillota bacterium | reverse complement strand
GGCGGCGACCAGAGACGACCGACGCCTGCGTTACGGCGTCTCTCCGCGCGGATCGTTGCATCTGTTGGATGCGATGCGCGCCTTGGCGTATCTGCGGGGGCGCGACTACGTGAGCGACCGCGAGCTGGACGACCTCGCCGCGCCGGTCCTGGCCCATAGAGTTCGCACCGTCGAGGGCGAACCCTCGGCGATCCCGATCGTACGAGAACACGCCGCGGAAGTGCTGGCCGCCATGCGGGAGGCCGACGGTGTATGAGATCGCGTTGCGCGCTACGCTGCGTCCTACCGCCAACGGCAGCGCTTTTTTTTTACCGCCGCGGCAACGCTGATTC
The DNA here is from genome assembly GCA_022360435.1 of Bacillota bacterium. Taxonomy (GTDB): domain Bacteria; phylum Bacillota; class Desulfotomaculia; order Desulfotomaculales; family Desulfallaceae; genus BRH-c8a. The sequence continues at coordinate 1,178 of JAKSCU010000017.1, read as the reverse complement.
CGGGTCTTCTCAGGCGCGAGCCGGTGGCCCTCTTGGTCGGAACGGGGCTCGCCCTTGCTCTCGTGACGGCTCTTGCGGCGGGAGTGATACGAACGCTGCGATTCGCCGGCGCGGTCGCACTGCTCGAGTTGCCGAGGGGTGCGCTGTCGCCCGGTGAGACCGCGGTGCTGCGGTATGCAGTGCGTACGCGTGTACCCCGTCGCCTGCCCGCCGCTTTTGTGCGCGTTACGCTCGTCTCGGGGATGCGTCGCCGCTCGGTTGAACGGAGGACGCCCGCCGGAGGGCCCGAGGGGCGATCGATCCGCATATCGGATATGGCCCGCGGGCTGTATCGACCCGCAACCTTCGCGATGCGATGTACCGATATCTTCGGCCTGGCGGAGACACGTCTCACCGGAGTCCTCCCCGCCGAGGGGCCCGGCGTCGTAATGCGCGTTCTACCGTACAAGAACGCGCTATTCACGCGGTTTGAAAGCCGGGGCTCGGGCGCTCTACGGCGCGATTCGTTTTTGTCTCACCACCGTAGCGACGACCATACGGAGATTCGACCCTACTACCCGGGCGACGACATGCGACGAATCAATTGGCGCATGTACGCCCACACCGGCGATCTATTCGTTCGCGTCGGCGAGGAGCTGCCTCCGCCGGCGAACGCGATACGACTCCTCATCGATCCGCGCGGCCTTACGCATCCCGAGGCGATCGATGTACTCCTCGCCTGCGCCCTCGCCATGGCTGACGAACTCGTTCGGCGTGATTATGCTGTAGAGGTGAGTCTCAACGATATCGGGGACGAGTCGCGACTCCTCGGTGATCCTGCGCAGGCGTGCTACGTTCTGTCGGGCCTCGATCCCGAACGTGGGTTACTCCCGATGAGTTTCGCTCCCCCGGGGCCGGGGCACAAGACACCGGCCGGCGACGATACGTACGCCGGGTCGTCGGCGCGCTCTTTTGCCGGCTCGCGGGAACTTATCGTAGCGAGTTCGCGGTCGCCTGCGGCGCCGTCGGGGTACGGAGCCGCGGCGATACTGGCGTGGTATCGCACGGACGATGCCGATTGCGGTCATCGCGCGTCCCGGGTATGATGGCGCCGCTGTCGCGAGCCCCGCGATGGCCTGGCTGAAGCGTCATCGGGTCTCCGCAGCCAGCATGAAGACACGGTTTAAACCTGGGGGCAG
>JAKSCU010000461.1 GCA_022360435.1 Bacillota bacterium | reverse complement strand
CAACTTTATTGCACAGGAACTGGGCTTATGGCAGAATTGGGCAAAAACCTATGTCAGAGGTGCGACGGTTCTCGGTAATTTTGACCCCAATACCCTGGTAATGTGGATAAACAAAAACTACTGCAAAAACGGCTATGCTTATCTTGTACCGTTTGACAGCAGGAAAGCATCCATTGTGCTGGTTGTTACGGATATAGTTGAAAAGGAAGTAAACTATTTTTGGGAAGAGTGTTTATACACTGAAAACATAAAATATACCATTATAGATGAATATACGTTGGAGCATAGGAGCGGTTATATTTATCCTCATAAGACGGATAATATTTATTTTGCAGGTAATGCCGGAGGAGGAATGGATTCTTTATTGGGGTTTGCCCTTGTAAGCGGTATAATTATGGGGGGTATGGCCGGCCGCTCCATAGCAACCGGACAGGATTATGAGAAATTGATCGAATTTGTTGTCAAAAGAAATAGGCGTACATATGAGATTAGAAAATCATTCAATAAACTTGGGAATAAGGATTATGACATAATTTTATCTGTTTTGGGACTGCCCGGTATTAAGCACCTTATATATGATACGCACACTAATGTTTTGAAGCTGGCTGCAGGAGTAATCAGGCTGGCAAATAAAAAACGCTTATTTAAGGAATGAAGACTGTATGAGAGTAGCGATAATAGGAGCGGGGCTGGCGGGCCTTTCATGCGCCCATGAACTTGAAAGATACGGTATAAGGACTGTCATATATGAAAAAAACAGTTTCATAGGGGAGCCTTACCCCCATATAACCGCTGTAGTGAATATAAGCCACCGGCCGATAAAGGATTCGGTTCAATACTTCAAAAAACGGCTAAACATAGAGGTAGCCCCGCTGAATACCATTGACAGACTAATACACCATTCTCCCAACAGTGTTAGTACCATTGAAGGCGATCTGGGATATGTGTTTAACTATACAAAGGATAAGAACTCCTTAAAGTATCAGATCTATTCAAGGCTGAAAAAAACAAAGATTTTGTTTAATGAGTTCGCAGATTACAAAATCCTTTCAGTAAAATATGATTATGTAGTCGTAGCTACCTGAAAGCCTGCTTTTGCGGAAGAGCTTGGCTTATGGCAGGACTGGCTCAAAGCTTTTGCGAGAGGAGGGGTGCTGCTGGGAGAATTTGACCCTAACGCCGTTGTCATGTGGATAAACAAGGACTACTGCAAAAACGGATATGCCTATATGACTTCATATAACAGTAAAAAAGCCTCTCTATCACTGGTAACGACAGATGTTGACGAGAAAGAGATTGACCATTACTGGGAATCGTTCCTGGATACTGAAAACATCACATGTAAAATTATTGAGGAATTCAAGCTTGAACACAGGGCGGGGTATGTATACCCCTTAAAAATTGAAAACATACTGTTTGCCGGGAATGCAGCCGGGGGAGTGGACCCCTTCCTGGGATTCGGACATTTTAATGCCATTACTATGGGGGTATCCGCCGCACGGACAATTGCCAGGGGTAAAGACTATGAAAAGCAAGTAGATAGCATAATTAAAAGAAATACACAGATGCTGAAGCTGAGAAAAATGTTTGAACGGCTTGACAACAAAGGCTATGATAATCTCGTCGGGTTTTTACCGCTGCCGGGTGTTAAACAGATTTTGTACCACTCAAACATCAATATCTCCAAATACGGAGCATTTATAAGTAAATTTGTATTTTAAAAACAAATAAACCT
>JAKSCU010000018.1 GCA_022360435.1 Bacillota bacterium | reverse complement strand
GACCTCGATGCCGGTCAGGCCGAACTCAACAGCCGGGTATTCGCTTCGTTTTTGTTCGATGATCTCACGGATTTGCCCGATGGCAGGCCCCAGTGGATTGAGCGGATCATCAGCTCGCCTCGGAGTGATCCGCATGATAAGCAGTTTGCCGTTTTCGGTCGTAACGTAGTTGCGTCGCGTTGGATTGAGCGCGCGAAACAGATCAACCGGCTGATCCGCGGGTGCGTTCATGCGTTCGGTGAAGGCGTCGACCAGGCGCGCGAAGTCGCGAATGTCCCTGCTGACATCATCATCTGCGGTAGCGGCGTCGATGCCTTGCACGCCCCCCGCGGTATTCATCATTGACAGCGCGCTTTGAAGTAGATGGGCGGGCGAACGGCTTTCCAGCAACGCCTTCGCCGCCCTCGCGTCGTCGAGTTGACCGGTGAACTCCTCCAGTGGAAGCAGCCGGGCGGCGCGGGGGTGCACTTGTGCATCGTCGTATGCCCACACGACATCTTCAACAGTGTCGAGTTTTCGCAAGGCGTTACCAAGCTCGTCTGCGAGTTGCCGGGCGTCCTTCTCTCTTTGGGTCAACGGTGAATCGGCGTCAACGTCACGACGTCCACCCGGATCGAAGATGACGTAGAGATCGGTCACGCCCGGAAAGCTCTCCTGCCAAGCGAGGAAACGCTGGTTCCATTCGAGGTCGGGTGAGATCAGGTCGTTGCGATTAGGTTCAAAGCGAAGCCCCGCGATCGTGACTGTAAGAGCGGCGGCCATCAACCCCAGTGCAACAAGCAGTACACGTCGGGGATAGCGGCTGGCCATTCTGGCACAGAAATCAAAGAAGTGCTGCAAGACCTTCTGTTGCATGGAGAAGAATCGTAGAGACGTTTCGCGAGGTTGGCAAAGCTCACGGGTCAGTGTCGGGCGGTTGGATGATGCGGATGGTCACGTCCTTGCCGGGTCGCACGTAGACATTGCCTTGCAGTTGTGTACCGTCGGCGAGTGTGGTTTCGACGCGGTAGCGCCCGGGGAAAACACGGGCCTGCACGTTGCCCAGTTCATCGGTGCGCTGTGTGAGGTTGCTCCGCCAATGATTGCCGAACATCGCGTCGAAGCGCCTGCCGACCTCAGTAAGCGAGCCATCCGGCTTGAGCATCGCGGCGGTGGGGTCGAGCGTTTGCTCGGCAGTCAATCCGCCAAGCAGAATGCCATCGACGGCGGGGTGACTGAACAGCGTGACCACCACCGTTTCAAGGTTGATCGCAGCGGTGGCGTCGTTTGTGCCGGCAATCTCTAGGCCGGTAACCAGGACTCGCAGTTGCGCGGCCTTAAGCCGATCGAGGTCGCGCTGCAGCGGCTTTTGCAGGACTGTGCCGCTGAACTG
>JAKSCU010000019.1 GCA_022360435.1 Bacillota bacterium | reverse complement strand
GCACCTGCTAGTTGAATCAGCGTTTACTAAAATCGGCACTACACAATGCTAATTATATTGAAACACCCAATCAATAAATCCATAAAGCTGTGTCAAAAAAGGCCAAATGAATTCATCTACGCCCCTGGCAGGGAAAACAAGCCGGCCCCTCGATTATCATACTACCGACGATACCCGGCAGCGCCATGCCTACTGTATTGACGTACGGCCTGGCCGCTTGTTTGCCGATCGCTTGTTTGCCAATCGATAGTGCGGTAATTGTCGGAAATAACAGGCTGGGCCGTCATCGTCTGTTAGGACTAAGAAAATTTCGCAGCAAACGAGTATTTTGCCACAGCTGGAATAACTATAGTGTCAAGGTGTGCCGGAATGGTTTCAATAAAAAACGTCACGGTAGACGGCAATCAGCAAACCATAGCTCAGCTGATCACAGCCGCTGCAGAACGGTTTGGCGATAGTACGTTCCTCGAAGACGATAACTTAACGCTGGACTTCCGGAGCTTTGCACAGCAATGTCGGCGCGTAGCCGCCGCTGTTATTGCCAGCGGTCTACAGCCGGGAGATCGTGTGGGTATATGGGCCCCCAATATCAGTGAATGGGTGATTGCGGCACTGGGCGCCCAGTATGCCGGCATGGTGCTGGTCACCGTTAACACGCGTTATAAAGGTAGCGAAGCAGCCTATATACTGCGCACAAGCCGTGTCGAGCTACTGTTTTGTATCGGTGAATTTCTCGGTGTCGACTACCCGGCCTTGCTACAGGGCGAAACGCTGCCGCATCTCAGGGAAATTATCGTCTTTCAGCCGTCACGGGGGCCTTATTGTCGCTGGCAGGATTTTGTACAGCGCGGCACTGCTATCACAGACAGGGCGATCGATAAACACGCAGCGCGAATGTCAGGCGATGATATTGCGGATATTCTGTTCACCTCGGGTACCACCGGCAATCCCAAGGGAGTGATGACAACTCACGCCCAGAACCTGAGCGTTTTTACCATCTTCGCCGACATTGTTGGATTTCGCGCCGGTGATCGCTACCTGGTGATCAATCCGTT
>JAKSCU010000020.1 GCA_022360435.1 Bacillota bacterium | reverse complement strand
TCACCTTCTATAATGCAAGTATTTGCTTTCATTTTACCACCCACCCATAGTCCAGTCAAGTTTAATTACGGGGACACCTTACTTAATTATTGATAGGCAACAATCAGTTGTTATTATTTGGATAAATGCTACAGTGAACTTATCAATGTATAAGCGTTGAACTAAAAAGGCCAATAAAAGAAATAACGGGGAAGAATAAAGCTGATAATTTAGTAAGGTGTCCCCGTAATTAATGGTTTTCCGCCTGTTCTTTGATCATTTTTAACATTTCAAGCCGTATCCACCCGCTGTAAGGTCTAATAATCGCCCAGTATAAACCGAACAAAAATTTTGCTCGCCCTCCCAGACATAAAATTCTGGTCTCTGTTGATAATGTTGCACTTACATCGTCATTTCTCTCTGTAAAAAAATTCATGGCAACTTTGGCATAACCTGTTTGAGTAAAATTGATAAAATCGGCGGCGTTTGATAGGTAAACCGTATCCCCTGACCTCCAAAATTTACCTACTAAGCCTATTACAGACTCTTGTTTATCAACTTTCTCAAGCAGCAACCATCCCCCAGTCTCTGTTAATTGGTTAATTGATATTATTGTTGGCTCCAGTTTTTTGTTGAAATGTAAATGTTTATGAATGTTTCGTAAGAAGATAAGTGTATTGATAACTTTTGATTTGCCCATGTCAAAATGATGCGCAGCTTTCAATATCTTTTCCGGTGTAGAATAAATAACGATTTCATGCCTTTCAACAAAATGGTAAACCGGCAAATAGCAGTCAAGTTTCCGGTTTATTGTATTCCTACTTATAGCGGTATTCCGAGAAATCCAATAAAAAAACAAATGGACCAAAAAACCAATGATTATGATGGAAGCTAAAATCTTCATACGATAAAACCTTCTTTTTACTCAACGCAATTTTGCAGAGTTAGCATTTGAGTTTAAAAGTGTCGACCTGGACGCCGGCCAATCAAATACATGAGCCCAATCAAAATAGCAATCGCCGAAAGCGCAGTTGTAAAACTATATTTATTAGCTTCATAATATTTAATCCCCAAGAATTAAGAGGTATCTCATTCCAGCCCTATGTGGCGTGACTTTACCGGTTGCTTTTTATGACCGGATTTTTTCTCCTCAAGAACGTGCCCAATAAAACCCCGCAACGCCAAGCGCATTTGTTTTTTAGCTTCCAACAGTGGCTCCCGCACTTCTTCCGGCAGCTTTGCAAAGGCTCTTTCTTCAATTAGCCGGTGAATAGTTTGCAGCTCTTTTACCGGGCAGTCTTCACATTGTCTGTTTGTCACTTTTAGCACCCCCAAACGTTATTTTCAGTTCACCGTTTTCCAGTTTCGCCCCTAACGCCTCTCGGCCCAGTAGTTTACGGGGCAGAAAAATATTTCGCTTGTAGTCGCCCACCTTGACGGTAAGTTCATCACCTTTCTGGGAAAGCGAAATATCTCCTTTTTCCACAAAGGGCAGCGACATTTCCAATACATAGCCTTCTTCAGCTTGGCTAATCTTTTGTGATTGCCCGCGGAAAAAGAACTGGTCGGGAGGGTTTTCTCCGAAACACTCAACGCCCATTTTTGCAAGGGCTTCAAGACCCACCACTTCCTCTGTGAATAAAGGCACTATAAAAACAGGCACCGGATTGAACTGGTCTTTTATATACTGCAGGTAAGTATGGTGCACTTCCCCCCATTTTTCGAAATACTGTCCCAGGTTTACGGAAGGTAGCAGCCGGTTAACAATTACCGCGTCTGTGTTGAAACCGTACAGATTTAAATACATGAAGCTTCTTTCGGCTTCTCTGATCACCATTTTCTCGGGATTTACCACGATCCTAACCGAAGTCACCGTCTGGTCGGTTAATATATGATGCATTTCCCTAAGCTGCTCAAAGAGCTCCGCAATACCGTCAAGAGTGTCATCACTCGGCATAGGCACTCCCAACAAGGGTTTGGATATGGGACGAGCTATTTTAACAAGGAGTTTTTCAACCGGGAATATCTTTTCCAGCCACCACTTAAGAACCTCGGGAAAACTGAGCAACCTGAGGGTTTCGCCAGTAGGGGCGCAGTCAATAATTAAAACATCGTATTTCCCTTCTTTATAATGGTTAAGAATTTCAAGCATGCTGAACAATTCTTCCAAACCCGGAAAAACAATCAGTTCGTCTTTGGTGATGTCTTTTAAATTTTGAGATACCAGCAGCGCCGAAAGATATTCCTGCACTTTGCCCCAGCTCTTCTCCGCACTATACAAGGTGCTTATTTCCTGGGCCCACAGGTTCTCCCGTATTTTTACCGGTTCATCGCTTAATTCCCAGTCAAAAGAATCACCAAGGCTATGCGCGGCATCCGTGCTGACCACAATCGTCTTTTTTCCCGATGCCGCGGAAGCGATACCAGTTGCCGCGGCCAAACTGGTTTTGCCGACACCGCCTTTTCCTGTGTAAAGAATAACTCTCATTTTAATACGCCTCCTATTTTTTAGCATATTATTGCGCGCTGGCTACTTAATATTATTTCGTAATGCGAAATAAATTTGGAAAAAAACACTATCATTCTATTTTAATGCTCTTTCTATGTTGGTTCGGTTTTTCATGGGATTTTGACTCGCTTTTTTGGAAGCCCAGTATTATTTTGCGGACCAATTGCAAACCTGTTTTGAATTCTTCTTCGCTAAGCAAACCCCGCACCCGGTCAAGGTAATTATGGAAGTGCTTTTTCAAGTCCTCGACCAAGGCCTTGCCGTTTTTCGTAAGGGATACGGTTACAACTCTGCGGTCTTCTTCACTCCTATCTCTCTTTAACAGCTCTTTTTTAACCAGTCGGTCGACAATCCCGGTGGCCGTACTCATTGGCACAGACATACCCTGAGCCAGATTGCTCATGGTGACAGTTTCATATTTGTCGGAAAGCACCAGGGCTAAAAGCTCAAACCTGGATATAGACAGCTCTATGGTAATGATTTCTTCAGGCACAACAATCTTTTGAATATTGTCAAGTATAAATTCGTATATATCTATATTGCTTTTCAAACCTTAACACCTCACAGGCATTAATTACGAATAAAGAATATTTCAGTTACCAAAATATCATGCGGGTTTTATTTTGTCAAGATAAATAATTTAAGGGATGCCATGCTTAATTATTGACAGAACAACCAAATAGTTGCTATGCTTTGACTATGGCAAGGATAGCGAGAGTAGTAGTTCCAGGCGTCCCCCATCATGTCATACAGCGAGGGAACCGACGCTTGCAAACTTTTTTTAATGACCAGGATTATGAGGCCTATATAGACCTGATGGACAAGTGGTGTTCCCATTGGGGAGTTGATATATGGTCATATTGCCTTATGCCCAATCATGTGCACCTTATTGCAGTGCCGTCGTCGGAAAAGGCTTTGACGCGGGCCATTGGTGAAGCTCACCGTCGTTATACGCGTCGGGTAAATCTTCGCGAAAATTGGCGAGGGCATTTATGGCAAGGGCGTTTTGCCTCGTTTCCCATGGACGAAGCATATCTGTTTATGTGCGTTAGATATGTGGAACTTAATCCTGTGCGAGCCGGGCTGGTAAGTGTTCCGTGGCAATATCGCTGGAGCAGCGCCGCGGCTCATGTGAATAGGGAAGAAGATAGGTTGATTAAAAGGGTTTCATTATTGGAGGAGATTAGCGACTGGCAGGCTTTTCTTATGGAGGGGCTTTCTGAAGAGAATACGCATGACATTCGGCTTCATGCGCGTACAGGCCGCCCTCTTGGAAGTGAAGAGTTCCAGGCCGGACTTGAGAGGATGTTGGGTCGGGCTTTACAACCACAAAAGCGCGGACCTAAAGGACCCAGGAAGAAAAAGACCGGGGAAGAGTAAACAGCTTAATTACGGGGACACCATACTTAATTATACAAAGAAGTGGGGACAATCGAAGTTGGTAAACAAGCTGATATTATTATAACCGATATTGTGAAACCACACCTGTATCCCCATAACGATATTTGTGCATTACTGGCATATTCGGCAAACGGTGCCGATGTAGACACAACAATAATTAATGGACAAGTGGTTATGGAAAATAGAAAGCTAATTAATATAAACGAAAGAGAAGTTTTAAGGATGGCACAAGAATGTGCAAACCGAATATTAGAGTATTAGTTTAAAGGACGCCTTACTTTATTAAAGAACAGGTAATCAAATAATTGACTATGACTACGATATATAATTAAGTATGGTGTCCCCGTAATTTTAATCTGGAGAAAAGGGGGAAATGTGTTTGGCCTTGAGAAACAATCTTTTTAAGCGCCGGAGGCCGGTATATTTGACCGGCCTAATGTCTATGTTGATCTTTATTTTTTTGCTATTTACAGTTCTGGTGGTGTCGGGTTGTTCGGGTGACACTGCCGCCTCGGTTCGGGCAGAGCCGGAACCCGGGAAGAGTGACCTCCGGCAGCAGGCGGCTCCGGCCTCGGCCTTTACCCGGTATGAAGAAACGCCTTTAAACTGCATTCCCACCGTGCAGCCCTACGGGGTGGAGCCCGATCTGAGTAATATTACCAATAAAGATATGTTTGAACTGGCACCGGAGGCCCAAAAACTTTTGGTGAAAAACGGTTTTGTGGTGGTTCCCTCCAGTTACAGGGAATACTTCATGCTTTATGAAGGAAACCGCTACCAGCCGGTACCCAGCTTTGTCACCACTGATTCCATGCTGCACAATTACCACCTTTATTTCAGCCACCTACTGCGGGTTCTGGAAACGGAAAAGCTGGCCACGGAGCTGGAGGAGCTTACTACGGCCATGTTGGCCCGGACTCGGGAGCAGCGTGCCCAGCTCAAAGGCACCGGCTGGGAAAACGCCGTTAGGAGGAACATGGGCTTTTTTGCCGTGGCGGGCAAGCTTTTGGACCCTACCCTGCCGGTTCCGGCAGCGACAAAGAACGAGGTGGAGAAGGAACTGGCCCTGATTGCCAAACATGAGGGGGTCACGGTTTCTCCCCTAATGAACATTGGCGGGAGCCACAACCCTGCGGATGCTTTGAAGGAAGACTACTCTCAATACATCCCCCGGGGTCACTATGAAAAGAGCCAATTGCTTCAGTCGTATTTTAAAGCCATGATGTGGTATGGGAGATTAACCTTCCGCCTGCAAAGTGAAGATGAAACCAAATCCGCGGTTTTAATCACCCTGGCTATGGATAAAGACCAAAACCGGGAGAGGTGGGATAAAATATACGCCACCACAAATTTTTTTGTGGGCAAAAGCGATGATATTACCTGGATGGAATACAGGCGGTTGATTGACCGTATATACGGCGCCGGGGCCGATCTGCAGGCCGTGATTTCCAGCCCGGACAAGTGGGAAACCTTCCAGGCCGAGGCCCGGAAACTGGAGCCTCCGTCCATCAACTCGGTGCCGGTTTTCTTAGCAGAGATAAATCCCGACCGGGATAGGGAAATAAATGGATTTCGGTTCATGGGGCAGCGTTATACCCTTGACGCCGACATCTTCCAGCAACTTGTATACCGGGAGGTGGGCGCAAACAGCCAGGGGCAGAGAAGGATGCTGCCCAAGGGGCTGGACATTCCCGCCGCCATGGGCTCGGCGGAAGCTTATGAAATATTGGATGCCGCGGGAGATACCGATTATGCAAGTTACCAGGAAAATATGGCTGAAATAAAGCATTATATCGCCGGCTTGGAGAAGGAAACCTGGACCGGGAATTTGTACTGGGGCTGGTTATACGCTCTCAAGCCCCTATTGGAAGAAAAGGGTGAAGGATACCCGTCTTTCATGCGAAACAAGGCCTGGGTTCGGAAAGAGCTCAATACCTTCCTGGGCAGTTGGACGGAACTGAAGCATGACACCATTCTTTACGCCAAGCAAGTATACGCCGAAATGGGCGGTGGAGGATTGGCCGACGACCGCGGGTATGTGGAACCCAACCCCCATCTTTACGGTCGCCTGGCTTCGCTGGTGAAAATGACCCGGGAGGGTCTTGGTGATCGGGGGTTGCTTGGTGAACGCGAGCGGGAAAGCCTGGAGAGAATGGAGCAACTGGCCCTTTACCTCAAGGACATCTCGGAAAAGGAGCTGTCCGGCGCGCCCCTGACGGAAGAAGATTACGAGTTAATTCGTTCTTACGGGGGCCAGCTGGAACATTTTTGGCTGGAGGCCCTGCGTGACTTGGGCGTGGAGCACCGTTCAGCTATCAACGACAGGCCGGCGGCCTTGGTGGCCGACGTGGCCACCGATCCCAACGGGCGGGTGCTGGAAGTGGCAACGGGATTTATAAATGAGATTTATGTAGTTGTGCCTGTGGAGGGTAAACTGAGAATCGCCCGTGGCGGCGTTTATTCCTATTACGAGTTCCCCTGGCCCGCTAATGACCGCTTGACTGTCGGCAGGTGGCACGAAATGCTGGATAATGACCAGGTTCCCCCGCCGCCCGGGTGGACCGGGATATTTACCGCCCCGTGAAGAAGCCCGGATTGGTGATTATGGTCGCTCTGGCCCTTGCCGGTTGCCTGGGTTGGCTTATCTTGGCACAGTTCCAATCTGGAGTTGCCGACGGCAATGTATATGAAGATTTTTCGGCTTTCCAGGCGGAAAAAATGAAACTTCCGCCCGGGGGGGAGCCGGTTTTGCTGGTGGCCGTGGGGGACATTATGCTTTCCCGGGGAGTGGCTGAAGAAATGGAGAAGGGCGGCGGTCATGGGCACCCGTTTGAAATGGTGCGGAGTTATCTGCGGGAAGGCGATGTTGTTTTCGGTAACCTGGAAGGCCCCATAACCGACGGGAGGAAAATAAAAATAACCGAAATGAAGTTCCGGGCCGACCCCGGAGTGGAACAGGTCCTTAAAGATACCGGCTTCAATCTTCTGTCCCTGGCCAACAATCACACGCCGGACTTCGGCTCCCGGGGACTGCTGGACACGATGCAATACCTGGACCGGGCTGGCATCAGGCACGCCGGCGCCGGGGCGTCGGAAAGCCAGGCCTACGCCCCGGCATACATGGAGGTAAAGGGGATGAGGCTGGCCTTGCTGGCCTTCAACGACCCGGCGGTGGTGCCCGGGAGCTACCGGGCGGGGGAAAACCGCCCCGGCACGGCGTTTTTGGACCCGGCAAAGATGCGACAGGCCATAAGCAAGGCTCGGAAAAAAGCGGACTTTGTTGTGGTGTCCATACACGCCGGGACCGAGTACGTCGCCCAACCCCACCGCGCCCAGGTTAGGTATGCCCGCCTGGCCGTGGACGCCGGGGCCGACCTTGTTTTGGGCCACCACCCCCACGTGGTGCAGAAAGTGGAGCGGTACCGGGGCAAATATATTATCTACAGCCTGGGCAATTTTGTCTTTGACCAGTTTTGGTCCCGGGCTACCCGCCAGGGTGTGGTGGCCGGAATATACATCAACGCAAACGGCGTGGAAAAAATGGAGTTTCTGCCAGTTTTCATCAATGACCGGGCTCAGCCCCGGGAGCTGAAGGGGGAAGAGGCGGAAACCGTGTTGGCTAAGTTGGAGCTGCCACTGGAAACAATGGATACCACGGTGTGGGACCGGGAAAAGCTGGCCTATGTGAAAAGCAAAAGATATGTTTTCCACGTGCCCGAGAACTCATTTGATTTCAGGCTGGTGAAAAGCCGGCACTTGGACCTGGACCGCAACGGGGTGCCGGAACACTATACACTGCGGGACGGCGGTTTGGAGGTCCGGGCCGGTTCCCGAATACTATGGAGATCCCCTGACCGGTGGTGGGTGGATGATTTTTTCCTGGGGGATGCCAACAACGACGGTATGCCCGAGTTGAACCTGCTGGTTTGGAGAGAGGGAAGTTTCGGCCCTTCCAAGCCCTTCTGGGTTACCGAAGAAGACACGCGGGTGGGAAACCACCTGTTCCTGTTCCAGCTGGCGGACGGGGCTTTTAAGCCGGTGTGGCAGTCCTCCCGCCTGGACCGGCCCAACTACGGCGCTCATCTCCGAGACCTTGACGGGGATGGGGAAAACGAACTGGTGGCCACCGAAGGCTGCTATACCGATCCTGGAAAAAGGCAGGTGACCGTCTGGAAATGGAACGGCTGGGGCTTCACCAGGGCAGGTGATAGTTAAAAGGGGACACCTTACTAAATTATCGAACCAGTAAGCGGATAATTAAGTATGGTGTCCCCGTAATTTATACATACTTTATAAAAGTATACCCTCGGCCATATTTATGGCCGAGATTTAGGATTAAGGTATCAAAAAGCGCACTCAGAGGGAACCGAATGAGTGCGCTTTTATTATTAGCCCCTTGTAAAACATTACAAAATATGATAGATTGAACTTAGTTTAGAACTATACTAAGTTCAATAATATACTGGTTCTAGAGGGTGAAGAAGTGGAGTCTGTCAGAGGGAACAGAATTGAGCGAAAAAAAGAAAAAACAAAGAAAAAAATTATTGATGTTGCCATGGATTTATTTAATAAGCAAGGTTTTGATCAAACAACGGTTGATCAAATAGCCATCGAGGCTGACATTGCCAAGGGAACCATTTATAATCATTTTCCAGTCAAAGAAGCCATTATTGGTGAATTCATACATAGAGCTTTCAAGGAAGAAACTCCTGTGATAATCCGTCTCACGCAGCAATTGCCTGATACCCGGTCACGCTTAATTGCGCTATTTCGTAAATCGTTGGAGTGGATTGAGTTTGAATTTGACAAGAACCTATACAAAAAGTATTTTGCTTACCGGATGCAAATATTTGAGCAATATATAGGGGGTCACAGCCTGAGAAGCGGTTTTAACATTGTTCTGGCACAAATTATTGATATGGGTCGGCAGACAGGAGAAATACGAAAGGACTTACCGGCTGAAGTTCTTGTATACCAATTAGAATCAGTTCATGCTTATACGGTAGCCACCTGGTTGGCTATTCCGGAAAGTTTTCCGTTAGATGAAAGAATTGCCTTCAGTATTGATCTTTTTCTGTACGGGGCAATGAACAACGAGAGAAAAAAATAATAAAAGATAAATATGTTACCGGGGGAGGACGACCATGGAAAAGAGTTGTGGAAGGTTCTTTTTCAGTTGGCCCGAAGCTTTCCAAGCCGGTGTGGAGGTAGTCGGGGGGAAAGGATGGAATCTGAGCAGGCTGGAGCAATATTGTTTTAACATTCCAGCGGGGGGAGTTCTTGCCGCCGGAGCCTACCGGGATTTTATAGAAGAAAACAACCTGCGGGATGCTACGGAGAACATCCTGCAAAGTGTAACCATTGATAATATAGGTGATAAGGGAGTTGAGGAAAAACTTTTCCTCATCAGAGATAAAATTAAGGCCGGCCATATTTCTCCTCATATTCAAGAAGAAGTGATTTCCGGGCTCAAAAACACCGAAATTCTGAAAAAACCGTTGGCCGTCCGGTCTTCGGCCACCGCCGAAGATGCATCCGATGCCTCTTTCGCTGGGATCCATGAATCCTTCTTAAATGTCCGGGGCCTGGATAACATCTTGACCGCCGTTAAAGGGTGTTACGCATCTTTATGGACACCCCGGGCCATTGCATATAGGCGACGAATGAACGTTAAAGATGACCAAGTGATGCCGGCTGTGGTGATTTTAGAAATGGTGGCGGCTGAGGCCGCCGGAATCGGTTTCACCTGCGATCCCCGGACCGGTCGGCAGGATGTGTTGGTTATAAGTGCTAATTTTGGTTTGGGTGAAAGTGTGGTCGGCGGTGTAGTTGAACCGGACGAATATACATTGAATGACAATTTTAAGTTGGCTGAAAAAAAGATCGGACGTAAAGAAGGAATGACTGTTATTAGTAAAAATGGAGGTACAGAGTTTATTAAAACAAATAATGTGCCGGGACAGGTGTTGTCCGGTGACAATATACAAAAGCTAGGTATGCTGCTCTTGCGGGTATTTGAAACATTAGGTCGCTCTGAGCAACACCAGGATATAGAATGGGTCTTCGACGGCGAAAACTTTTACCTGGTCCAGGCCAGGCCGGTGACTGCGCTGCCCATTTATACCTTTCCTGAACTTAAAGGGCAGCAAGAATTTTGGTCCAATGCCAACTTTAGGGACGCCATGCCCATGGTCCAGTCAATGCTTAATTGGAGCTTTTTAAGACAAAATATTAATTCACTATTTAACGTGCCGTTTGAAGCAATTGGTTATCCAATACCACCTGGTTTAAGTCATATCAGATTGTATCAAGGGCGGTTATATCTCAACCCGTCCATTCATCAATGGCTTTTTTATCATGCTTTTGGTATTGCACCCCGGGAAATTAACGAGGCTGTAGGAGGGCACCAGCAGGAAATAAAAATCAACAAGGAGAATCCTTTTTTAGGAATAAAAGGGCTTAAAAGATTGGGGCGTTTATTTAAACTGGCTTTTATTGGGCATAAATTCAGAAGGAACGCAAAAAAGTCTTTTGATAAAGTTGATTGTTTTACGAAGGATTTGTTAAGAGAAAATATAAAGGGCATGTCATCCAAAGATTTAGTAGATAAAATAAATCAGATTAAAAGCGTTGTTAGGGAATTCGGTCCGGTTTTTATGTTTTGCAACTTTGATTCCGTTATGTCCCCACTTGAAAAAGCATTGGATAAATATTTCCCCGGTAAAGGGAAAGCGACGGCCAGCGCTCTGATGGTGGGAAGTGCTAACATAACCAGCGCACAACACGGCTACCGTTTAATGGAAATAGCTGAAGTTGCCCGGGGGGATACCGCCGCCCACAGGTTCTTTTCCACCGATAATTTTAGGCCGCTTCTTTGGGAAAGAGAATTGCCGGAGAAATCCCGGTTCAAGGCATCATTTCAAAGCTTTTTGACGGAATATGGACACCGGGGAGTTTACGAGGGGGATATCATTAACCCCCGCTGGCGGGAAGATCCCTCTTATCTTTTGCATATTATCAAAGATACCATGGAAACCGCTGATCTAGGCAAAATAAAGACCCTACAAAAAGAAAAAACGGATGAGGCTTGGGAAAAAGTAAAACAAAGGCTCCCTTTTTACAGGCGAGGATTGATAAATTATTTGTTAAGATTTGCCATAAAAAGCGCTGAGCGCAGGGAAATGGCCAAGTCCATGTTTGCAAAAACCATTGAGCCCCTGCGCTTAATATTCCAGGAAATAGGGCGCCGTTTTACCGAAAGGGGACTTCTTACAGAACCGACCGACATATATCACTGTGCTTGGCATGAAATACTTTCTATTCTGCAAGGTGATTGGAACGGCAGGGGCTTAAAAATGCTGGTGGCCGAAAGGAAGCATAGGAGAAAAGAAATGGAGGCCCTTTCGCCTCCGGACTTAATCATTGGTGATGTGCCCAAATTTGTGGAGCCTATGCCCCTTACGTCTAGCAACGCGATAAGCGGGGTGGGGGTTGCTGCCGGAAATGCTTCCGGCCAAGCCAGGCTGATTTACCACCCAAATGAAGGGGAAAAACTGCGGGGAGGGGACGTACTGGTGACCCCATCCACTGATCCGGGCTGGACGCCCTTATTTTTGAGGGCTTGTGCTATTGTTATGGAAACTGGGGGATTTATGTCTCACGGAGCAATTGTGGCCAGAGAGTATGGCATTCCGGCGGTGGTTAATATTCCAGGAGTGATGAAATTGATAAAAAACGGTCAAATAATTTCTGTTAATGGGGATGAGGGTAAAGTATATCTTACCGCGAACCGTCGCAATGGACACAGCAACAAGCAATTTGGGGACAGATAGAGGAGTGTAAAATTAATTGTGTTAAAAACACTGCCGGACTATTTTGAGGAAGAAAGAAAACGGGCTATTGAAAGGTGTCTTGAATGTGGCGTCTGTGTCAAAAAGTGTTCCATCTTTAAACATGTCGGCATAGAACAAGCTCCCCAAGACATACAAAAAAAGGTTATGGAATTCCTTAAAAATGGAGCAGATAATGAAACCGTGTATAGTAGGGCTTTTGCCTGCATGGGCTGCTATGAATGTGTTGATAAATTCTGCTCCCAGGGATTAAATCCTTTACTTGTCAACGAAATTATTAAGCAAGATTATATTAATAATCGAGTCATGGAACCCTCTTATCCTGAGCCTAAGGACAATACTGCCCCACAACGAGTTTTAGCCAGTATTCAGGTATCCGCCGCAGAATATAAAAAAATCTCTAAAGCCTCGGAAAAAAAGACGGCTAAATACGTTTTTTTCCCGGGCTGCAATGTATATAACCAACCTGAAAAAATCCTCAGCGCACTGGACGTTTTAGACTTTATAACCCGAGATTATGCTTTTGTACCAGGTTTAGACTTTTGCTGCGGAGATGCCTATATTTTTTCTGGGTCTGTTGAAAAAGGAGATAAAGCTTCCAAAGAACTTATTGCCAGGCTTTCCTCATTTAATCCCGAGATGGTTATACTTTGGTGTCCCACTTGCTTATGCCGGTTTAACATAACAATTTCCCCTATTAAAGTGATACCCTTTAACTTAATTTCATTCCCCCAATTCTTAGCTCAAAACATGGACAAGTTACCATTTAAAAAATCAATAAGAAAAAAAGTTACCCTGCATGAACCCTGTAAATCAGCTTTTACTGGTTTTGACCTTACAGGTTCCCGGGAAGTATTACAAAAGATTCCTGGTGTAAACTTAGTTGAAATGCCCCGGCATGGTAAAAATACATGGTGTTGCGGTAGCGGGGCGGTGGCTTATTTTCCCAACAGTTTTGAAAAAGTGCGCGATGAGCGTCTGCGAGAAGCAGTTCAGACAGGAGCAGACGCATTAATAGATGTTTGTCACTATTGTCATGAAGTATTTATTCCAGCAGAGCAAAAATATGAGCTTTCCGTTACTAATTACGTATCCTTAGTTGCTGATGCTTTGGGAATTGAAAGGCAGGATAAATTTAAAAAATATAAGCATTGGGGAGATCTTGATAAAATATTGGATGATGCTGTAAATTTCATTAAAGAATCACCATATGCACATGAAAAAATTATAGAAGTAGTAGAAAAAACATTCGTAAAATTACGGGGACACCATACTTAATTATAAAATTAAGTATGGTGTCCCCGTAATTCTTGTAATTCTGTAATTTACAGCTTGGTTCCGATGCGGGGGTCAAGGCCTGGACCATGCGGTGCCTCGCATTCGGGGATGTAACAACTGACATTGAGAAAAGTACAATTTTGACCGCAAGAGAGACATTGATTCGGCAGTTTGTCAGCGAGGGCTTCAAAGGTATACCCACATTGGTCGCATTTCCACTTTTGCAATGAAATCACCTCCCTGGTGCCAAGTGTTAAAGGTTGCCGATAGAATGCGTTATGGCGCTAATTGTTCCGCTGTTTTGGGGCTGCTTGAAGGTACATTAGTCGTCCAGCTTAGCCATACCCTGTTCAGTAACCTGGTACAATTCGCCTTTTGCAGCGGCCAGCCCGGCGTCCAGCAGTTCTCGGATTACGCTGCGCACCCGGTAAAGGGGCACCTCGGAACCAGTGGATACCTGCTCCAGGGTTGCCGGCTGTCGCATGGCGTTCAGTATGGCTCGGCCGGGCCGGGTTAATGTTCCGTCTGGGTTAACACAGGCCATGGTAGCCTCCTTATAGTTGCATTTTGTAAATTTATAACTTTTCTTGTGTTTCTTCCTTAATTCGGGCCATAAATATGGCCGGAACCAAGGAAGGAAGTACTGAAAAATTTGCGTTAAGGAAACTGATTTAAGGCAAATTTTTCTTACAGAAATACCAGTCTGTGCATTCGTGGCCCTCATTTACCCGTTCTTCGGCCATGTCCTGGGTGTTGGGAGGCGGCACGATTACTTTTTCACCGGGCTTCCAGTTGGCCGGGGTGGCTACGCCATGCTTATCCGAAGTTTGCAATGCGTCAATCAGGCGTATCATTTCATCTATGTTGCGACCGGTGGTGAGTGGATAGTAAATCATGGCCCGGACGATGCCGTTGGGGTCTATGACGAACACGCAGCGGGAAGTTTCGGTTTTGCTCTCTCCGGGCATCACCATGCCGTAAGCCGTGGCCACTTCTTTGTTCAGGTCGGCGATGACAGGGAAGCCGACTTTAACTCCCAACTTTTCTTCAATGTTACGAATCCAAGCAATGTGCGCGTATATGCTGTCTATGGACAACCCCAGCAGTTCAACGTTGCGCTTGCGCAGCTCTTCATGGATTTGCGCAAAGGCGGTGAACTCGGTTGTGCATACCGGTGTGAAGTCAGCCGGATGGGAAAACATGATTAACCAGCTTCCTTTAAAATCCTCCAGGCGCAGTGTCCCATGAGTGGTCGGGGCTTCGAAGGACGGGGCCGGTGAACCCAACCTGGGCAAAGACGGAATTGTTACACTTGAATTATCACAACACATATTAAACCCTCCTAATTAATTTTTAAATAATTCTATTGTAATTAATTTAAAGGTTATTTTTTACACCCACTTTAAGGATTCCTTACATATTTATTAAAAATGCAGCCATCTTAAAATAAAAATTTGGTTGTTGAAAAGGTTCTTTGGCGGTAAATTAATTACGCTGGCGAGAACCCCTGCCGGTCCCACCATTCCTCTTTGGCAAAATCGTACGCTTCCTCGAGCTTGCGCTGGTGCTCCGTCTCCCAGTCGGTGAGCTTTTGATATAGTTCCCTGATGGCCGGAATTTCGGTGTGCGCGGCGGCTGTGCGATAGTAATCCGCCGAAGCCATCTCCATCATAACGGCAAGGTGTAGTATGGAAACCTCAAGGGAGCCCGCGTCTTTCAGTTTTTCCTTCTGGAACACCCCGGGGGATACCGCGTCTTCCGACAGGGGCAGCTCTCCCGTCTGGGGCGTCTGTTTTTGCATCAGGTCGCGGTAGAGGCCTTTCAGCCACTTCTCATGTTTGCTTTCTTCTTCCGCCAGGGCCAGGAATATATTCCGCAAATCTTCGTCGCGCATTTTTTCCGCCGCCAGTAGGTAAAATTGACGACCCTCGTGTTCGTTGGTAATGGCGGTTTTTAAAATGGCCAGTTCTTTCGAGTACATAGCTGTTACACACCTTTCATTGGCTTTTTCTGCCGTTTGTGACGGCGGCACCGGTGGTTGTGCTATAGGTTTACCGCACAATTAAATACTAACTGCCGGCAATTATTAAATTATAAATAAAGGTTTAAAAATTTATTAACTTTTTTGCAGGTATTGGATAAAGACCTTGACAGGAAAAATATATAATGATACCTTACTCGTAATGTACTATTTAGCAAAAGTATATTGACTATATGGTAAATTTGTCACCGGAGGCTCTGATGTCTTTAAAACATATGGTTTTGGGTTGCTTAATTGATGCTCCTTCCCACGGTTACGAAATAAGGCGGCGCTTTATTAAGTTTTACCGGTGCAGCCACGGGGTAAACGAGGGCCAGCTTTACACCACCCTAAAAAAAATGGAACAAGAAGGCTTGATTAGCAAAGAAGTAGTGTACCAGGAAAAAAACCCGCCCCGCAAAGTATTTCACCCGACGGAAAAGGGACGGGAAGATTTTTACCACTGGCTGATGGAAAAAGGGGAGGTAAGTGATATTGCCGACTTTGATTTTTTTCATGTTTTCCCTTTTCTGGAGAAATGCACTTATTTTAACCACTTGACCGGAAAAGAAACATTGCCGTTGGTGGAAAGGCAGGCCGCCGTCGAGAAAGCCAAGCTGGATGAATTCAACCGGGTCAGGGGCAAAATGCTGGAGCGCAAGGTACACCATTTTCGGGTTAGTGTCATCGAGTTCGGTATTGCTTTACAGGAAATTAAGCTGGCCTGGTTGGAGGAGCTAAGGGCTAAAATACTTGCCCTCGGGAGTGAAGGGGACATAGTTGCGGAGGGGCCGCTGAGTAATTAATGGTATTTCCGCAAGTTATATGGGCTTGGGGGATGGAAAGGCGGTAGTGTTTGTGTTAACGGCATTGCGGGATAAAAAACTGGCGGCTTTGTTAGAAAAAACCGCCGCTTTTGCGGCCGGCGAAATTGCCTGTGATGATAACCTGTCAAGTACGAGTAATTTCCCGCTGGATATATGGCTTAAAATGGGCCGGGCCGGGCTTTTGGGTTTGAATCTGCCCGTTGCATACGGCGGGGGCGGCAAAAGCCATCTGCATACGGTGGCGGCGGCGGAAACCATGGTCCGGCGGGGCCATAACCCGGGGATTGTCTTTTCCTGGCTCTACCACCTGGTGGTGGCTCACTTATTTATTGTCGGCTTCGCCAATGCCGGGCAGCGTGAACAATACCTGCCCGGGCTGGCTGCCGGACAAATTACGGCCTGCCTGGCTGTTTCCGAGCCGGGCACCGGTGCCCATCCCAAGCACATAAAAACCACGGCCTACCGCCAGGGTGGTAATTTTGTGCTAAACGGGGAAAAAGATTACCTGACCAACGGACCAATTGCCGACCTTTTTATCGTTGTTGCCCAAACCGGTGTCCAAAACCACCGCAAAGAATTCACCGCTTTCCTGGTGCCTCGGGAGACCACGGGACTAACTTTAACCGGGCCGCTGGATTTCCAGTTTTTAAAGCCGGCGCCCCACGGCGGGGTCAGACTGGATAATTGCCGGCTGACCGATTCCCAAGTGCTGGGAACCGAGGGCGCGGCGTATCAAGACATGGTGGTGCCTTTCCGAGAGTGGGAGGACGTATACATAGCGGGGTTGTTTACCGGGGGTGCCGCCAGACAACTGCAGTTGCTGACCGATTTGCTCAAACAGCACTACCTTGAGGTGACGGATGAACTGGCGGGAGAAATCGCCGGGATACAGTCTTCCATTCATACCTTGCGGGTACTGACCCATGAGATGACCGCCATGTTGGACAACGACGAAAAACATCCGGAGTTCCCATATCTTCTGGCGGAGTTCAAAACCCTGGCCGGGGAACTCCAGAACCGGGTCCGCAGCTTATTTGGCGACCGGTTGCCCGAAGGGTGCCTCGGGCTGGACCGGGTGAGCGCCGACTTGACCGCAATGGTGCAAATAGCGGGACGTATTACGCGACTAAAGCAGGTTAAGCTGGGCAAGGAGCTTTTGTCCCGCAGCCATGGCGGGGTATAGGAAAATCTCAACGGAGAGAAGTTGGTGACTTTGAGCGACAAGCAAAGGATCAATACGGTGGCCGACATTGAACAAGGATTGAAAAAAACTGATTACATATGCTCCAGGCCGGTGGCCGCCACCGTTTTTTTGGCCCGGCAGTTGGGTAAACCGGTGTTGGTGGAAGGTCCGGTGGGGGTGGGCAAAACCGAGTTGGCCAAGGCCGTGGCGGCATTTCTGGATGTACCCCTGATCAGGCTGCAGTGTTACGAGGGTTTGGATGAGTCCAGGGCGCTGTACGAGTGGAAATATGGCAAGCAATTGCTGTATACCCAAATCCTCAAGGAGCGGCTGGATGAAGTGATTCGGGGTGCCGGAGGCCTGGCCGAGTCCATTGGGCGGCTGCACCGGTACAACGATATTTTCTTTTCGGAGCACTTTC
Source organism: Bacillota bacterium (assembly GCA_022360435.1). Lineage (GTDB taxonomy): Bacteria > Bacillota > Desulfotomaculia > Desulfotomaculales > Desulfallaceae > BRH-c8a. The sequence continues at coordinate 7,615 of JAKSCU010000020.1, read as the reverse complement.
TGGAACCACGGCCGCTGCTGCAAGCGTTGCGTCAGGAAAACGGCTGCGTGCTGCTGGTTGATGAGGTGGATAAATCGGACCAGGAATTTGAAGCCTTTCTGCTGGAAATACTGTCGGACTATCAGGTGTCGGTGCCCGAACTGGGCACCATCCGGGCGGTAACCAGGCCGCTGGTATTTCTGACCTCCAATAACAGCAGGGAAATAAGCGACGCCCTCCGGCGCCGCTGCCTGCACCTGTTTATCCCGCTGCCCGACCCCGGGTTGGAAATGGAAATTATCCGCGCTCGGGTGCCCGGCATTCCGGAAAGGCTGCAGGCGCAACTGGTCTCATTCATTCGGCAGGTCAGAGAACTGGACGTGAAAAAAGTGCCTTCGGTGGGGGAGACCATCGACTGGGCCAGGACGCTGCTGTTTTACCACGCCGACAGCCTGAGTCCCGAGCTGGTCAGGGAGACGCTGAACGTTATACTGAAATTCCAGGAGGATACGGTGGTGGTGGAGGCAAAGCTGGACCAACTGTTGGACGAAGCGAATGCTGATTATAATTAGGTAAACTTGGCCGGAGGTTACCGGTATGGAAAGGCTGATAGAAGAATTCATCCATACCCTGCGCGGCGCCGGGGTCAGGGTCTCGGTGGCTGAAAGTTTGGATGCGGTACGCGCCGTGGAAACTGTCGGCTACGGCCATCGGGAAACGCTTAAATATTCACTGGCCGCGGTTCTGGCTAAATCCGCGCCGGAAAAACTTATTTTTGCAAGTTGTTTTGACCGGTTTTTTGCATCACGGGGATTTCCCGGCCGGGCGGAAAATATGGCCATGCCGGTGGCGGCCCAAGCCCGGGACCGAGTTTCGCCGCTGTCGCGGATGATCCTGGCCGGGGACAACGCCGGCATTATGGCCGCCATGCGCGAAGCCTTTCGGGAGGCCGACATTCTCGGGGTGCAATATTTCACCCAGCGGGGATCTTACATACGGGCAATCACGTCCCGTTTGGGGTTTGATGAAGTCGGTCTGGACATACAAAGGCTGCAGGAGGATGGTTCATTCTCCGCGGCTCGGACGGCCCGGTTCCTGGACACCGGCCGGGATAGGCTTTGGGAACAGGTTAAAAACCTGGCGGAAAGGCAATTTGCCATGTTCATCGGCATGATTTCCGAGGCCGAGGACAATTATCTGAAAAGCGTCAGGTTAACCACGCTGGAGCATCGTGATTTTCAGCGCATGCAGGTACTCATTCAGAAGATTGTCAAACGCTTGAATGCCGTTTACACCCGCCGGCAAAGAGGGGCCAGGCGCGGCCTGCTGGACCTGAAGAAGACGCTGAGAAAAAATGTCGCCTACCATGGGGCCATCGTCGAACCCCGGTTGAGAAAGAAAAGAATTGCCCGACCGGACATTGTGGCCATTTGTGATGTCAGTCGCTCGGTGGAAACCGTGTCCCGGTTCATGCTGTTGTTCCTTTACGGCCTGAACAGAGCGCTGACCAGGATCAGAACTTTTGTTTTTTGTTCCAATCTGGTGGAAGCAAGCCCGGTATTTGAAAGGTGCTCCCTGGAGAAAGCGCTGGCCAGGATACACGCCGGCGCCGGGTTGGGCGTCCGGTACGGCTTGACTGATTACGGCCAAGCGCTGCAAGATTTTAAAGACAACTGGTTCGATTCCGTGACCGGCAAAACCACGGTGCTGATCCTGGGGGACGCCCGCAATAATTACGGCGATCACCGCGCGGAAATACTGGCCGAAATGCAAAAAAAATGCAAACGGATCATCTGGTTGAACCCGGAAAACAAGGCCTCTTGGGGCACGGGAGATTCGGTGATGTCCAGGTACCAGCCGCACTGCCATTTGGCCCGGGAGTGCGGCACCGTGCAGCATCTGGAAGAGGTGGTCCGGGAGTTGCTGAAAGGAATCAGGTAAGCGGCGGACCAATTTGGCTGCCGGTTCCATTGCCGGCACCGTGTCCTGCCGCCGGAAAAAAGGGGGTTTTGGGCATGGAATACCGGGATACGCTTCAACATTTATCTCCTTGTGGACTGGATTGCGTTAGGTGTACCGATTACGAGCATGGCGAGATCAAACATCTTAGTGCCCGGCTGCTTGACCTGCTGGGTAAATACTCGCGGGTGGCCAAGATGAGAGAAGAAACGGAGCCGGCTTTTGCCAACTACCATCACTTTGAGCAAATTCTTGGCCATTTTGCCGGGGCGTCCTGCAGCGGCTGCCGGGGCGGTAACGTCAAATGTTTTATCGAATGCGCGGCGGTGACGTGTCACCGGGAGCAGGGCGTGGATTATTGTTTTCAATGCGGCGACTACCCCTGTGACAAGCAATTTTCAGGCCGCATGAGAGAATGGTGGATACGGAGAAACCATCGCATGAAGGACATAGGGGTGGTTGGGTTTTACCATGAGCAGCGTAAACAGCCCAGGTATTGAGAGCATTACGCCGTGGGGACGGTTTCCTAAAACATTCGTTTTGAATACGCTCGGACCGTCCCCCGCGATTTTCGCTACGGTTCTTTTTTCTCGCGTTCGTAAGGAAGGGGAATGTACGTGACCGACGGCTGCCGGCGCAGTGGTTGGGGAAAGAAGTCCATAACCTCATATATTTCCCGGGGTAGCTCGCCGCAGGCGTGCACCCCCATATGGCGCAGTTCCTCGCACCCGATGGGGTAGTCATGGGTCCAGCGCCCCTCGGTGATTTGGTTGGTGATCTCCCGGGCCTTTTCTTTTTCCATACGCCCCATAAGCAAAATTAACATTTTCTCCTTAACCTGATTCATGGCCTTTTGGGCGACGTCGGCCATGATTAGTGTTTCGTCGTCGATCTCGTTGATATCCTTGTCCCGCACCACTTTAATCAGGGAAGCCGCCGGGTATTTGCCGATTTGCGGGTCCACCGGTCCCAGTACCGCGTTGGGGTCCATAAATATCTCGTCCGCCGCCAGGGCAATCATAGTTCCGCCGGACATGGCGTAGTGCGGCACAAACACCGTCACCTTGGCCGGGTGCTTGCGAATGGCGTGGGCGATTTGATCCGAGGCCAGCACCAGACCGCCCGGGGTATGCAGTATCAGGTCGATGGGCATGTCCGGCGGGGTCAGGCGTATAGCCCGCAGTATTTGCTCGGAATCTTCAATATTGATAAAGCGGGTCAACGGAATGCCGAACAGCGAGATCATTTCTTGGCGGTGGATCAGGGCGATCACCCGGGAGCCTCTTTTGCGCTCCAAACTGCGCAGGGCCCGGTAACGTTGCCCTTGCAGCTGCTGCTGTTTGAACATGGGTATGAAGGCCACAAAAATGAACACCAGCCAGATAAGGGTGAAAAAATTAAGACCCGACGTTTCCAAGCGCTAATTCCCCCTTTGGGTTGAGTTTTAAAACATGATCGTCTGCTGAAGGTTGATTTTTTTATTATATCTGTACATAATTAACAAATAATAATCAATATATAACAAATTTATTAATTTATCTGCCTTTTTTAGCCAGAGCACCACTTATTCCCAAGGCGCATAGGCTGTAGTAGTTTAAAGGCGTTTGCTTTAACGGATGGGGTGATTAAGAACGCGATGCAGCATTTAACTTTACTGATGGGGTGATTAGATGCGCAAATACAGAGTCTTAACCTTTGACGGCGGCGGCATCCGCGGAGCCCTTACCGCAACACTATTGAAAAGACTTAGCCTACGGTGTCCCGGATTTATTGAAAACACCAATTTATTCGCCGGCACATCCACCGGCTCTTTTATTGCGCTGGGACTGGCTTACGGCCTTTCGGTGGAAAATATTGTCGGTCTGTATTCGGAGGAAAACTGCAGGTTTATTTTTTCCCCCCGCAACCTGGAACTTTTCCGGCCCAAATACGGCAACGAACACCTGAAAGAAGTCCTGGCCAAGGTTTTTCCTCCGCAACTGCGCCTGAAAGATATAAAGAAACACGTACTGGTGAGCTCTTTCAGGGTCGCCGGTTCGGACAAAGAGGGCTGGAGTCCGGTTTTCTTCAGTAATTTTCCCGGTTCGCCGACCCGGCAAGAGTTAGTGCACGATGTGGCGCTTTACAGCAGCGCCGCTCCCGTTTATTTCCCTTCCTACCACGGCCACATCGACGGGGGCGTGGTGGCCAACAACCCCAGCACTGCTGCCGTGAGCGCCGCTGTGGCCCGGAATCTGGGCGGCCAGAAACTGGACCGGGTTCACCTGCTTTCGGTGGGCACCGGAGACGGTCAAACCGGCATTAAAGAAGATACAGTCAACTGGGGGGCTTTTGAATGGATGTTTTACCCCAATCCGCCGTTCCCGTTGCTGACCCTTATGTTTGACGGCGTGGTGGCCGCGGACACGCTATATACCGCTCAGTTGCTGGGCAGCCGCTACTATCGGTTAAATGTAGCGCTGCCCCAAGACATCTCCCTGGACGACTACCAGGAGATACCGGTAATAATAAAACATGCTCAAGAATTTGATCTGACCCCGGCCGTTGGCTGGCTGAAAAACAACTGGTTTTAATAGTCACCCGACTTATGGACATAATGCCGGTTTGGCAAGTGGTGGTTGCGCCACGGGCTGAAAAAAACCGGTTTAAAAAAACGCCCGGCCGGGGACGGTTTCATTTCCCGCCGGGCGTTATGCGGTGGTCGGAGTCCGTGGGATAAAGGTTACTTGATAATGGTGACCGGTATGTTCACTTTGCTCAGCACCTTGTAAGCCACGCTGCCCAGAATCAAGCCCTTGAATCCGCCCAGGCCGCGGCTGCCCATGATCAACCGGTCCATTTGATTTTCTTCGGCGTACTGACTGATGACATCGGCCGGGTCCCCGTTGACGATAACGCTTTCCACTTGCAGTCCGGCGTCAACAAACATTTTTTGGGCCTCTTCCAGGACGGGGCGCCAGGAAGAGATGCACTTTTCATGCAGGTTCTCAAGGTTGACAAGGTTGTAATCGTATGTTCGAAACACGTGCATGCAGGCTACTGTAAGCAGGGTCACTTTAGCTTCCGAGTGTTTTTTGGCTATATTCAGGGTGTGCTCAATGGCGCGCATCGAGTTGGCGGAGCCGTCTACCGGTAGTAAAATTTTCATTGATAAAACCCCTTTCCAAATAATTTCCCCATTAATCGTATATACTTGGTATTGCCAAGTAATTAATAAATAATTACAAAAATATTAATTTGACGGCGAGGGCCGGCGACTTCCCATACTTTGCCATATATATGGCAAAGTATGGGAAAAAAGCATTAAAAAGCGCACGCGAAGGGAACTGAATGAGTGCGCTTTTTTTATATTCTTAGAAAATTATACCCGGCCATATTAATGGCCGGATTCAAGGATAAGAGTATTAAAAAGCGCACACAGAGGGAACCAAATGAGTGCGCTTTTTAATTAAAAGCTGTTGACAGGTAAAAATCTATGGCCTATAATAAGTCAAAGAAAGTCAAGGTCAAGGTAAAATTAAATGGCCTGCCGGGAACAGTTTGGTTTAATCCAAACAATATTTAATTTCATTATTTAATTCAGGAGGTGCTGTTTATATGTTTTTGTAAAGTGGGATCCTTTTAGTGAATTGTTGGGTGTTCAAAATTTCATCGGCAGTTTGCTGGACGACAACCTGCCCACATTTAAATACCCCGATAAGAGCGTTCTGGCCCAGGGCTGGATGTTCCCCGTGGACATCAAAGGTTTATTTTTTGTTCCTGTTTTTATTATCCGGTGAACCCGAATTAATATTTTGTTTAACTTATCTTAAAACATTTTTTACCACTTTGTTATACATTTGGGGGAATAATAATGAAAAGGTATTTGCCGGAACCGTCCCGGTGGCGCAATTGGCTTAGCGAGACAATCAACAGGAAATAAGCAATTATTATTAAGGAGGAATAAAAGATGGCTAAAACAGTTGGTATCGATCTGGGCACCACAAACTCGGTGGTGGCCGTTATGGAGGGCGGCAAGCCCACTGTTATCGTCAACACGGAAGGCGCCCGCACCACTCCCTCGGTGGTGGCCATCAAGGAAGACGGGGAGCGGCTGGTGGGCCAGGTGGCCCGGCGCCAGTCGGTGCTTAATCCCCAGAACACCGTTTATTCGGCCAAGCGTTTTATCGGGCGGCGTTATTCCGAGGTTGCGGATGAGCGGGAACTGGTGCCTTATAAAGTAGCGTCCGGCTCCAACGACGCGGTCAGGTTCGACGTGCGGGGCAAGGAGTACGCTCCCGAGGAGATTTCGGCCATGGTAGTGCGCAAGCTGGTTGACGACGCTTCCAAATACCTGGGTGAAAAGGTGACCGACGCGGTGGTTACCGTGCCGGCTTACTTCAATGATGCCCAGCGCCAGGCCACCAAGAACGCCGGCAAGATCGCCGGGCTGAACGTGCTGCGCATCATCAACGAGCCCACGGCGGCGGCGCTGGCCTACGGACTGGACAAAAAAACCAACCAGACCATCCTGGTGTTCGACCTGGGCGGCGGAACCTTCGACGTGTCCATTCTGGAGGTGGGGGACGGCGTTTTCGAGGTAAAGTCCACCAACGGCGACACCCACCTGGGCGGCGACGATTTTGACAAAGCCGTAGTGGACTGGATGGCCGGAGAGTTCAAGAAAGATTACGGCATCGACCTGCGTGCCGACAAGCAGGCGCTGCAGCGGCTCACCGAAGGGGCGGAAAAGGCCAAGATGGAGCTTTCCACCACCATGGAAACGCAAATCAGCCTGCCTTTCATTACCGCGGACGCCGGCGGTCCCAAACACTTGGAGATGAAATTGACCAGGGCCAAGTTCGACGACTTGACCCACCAGTTGGTGGAGCGGTGCCGCGGCCCGGTGCGGACGGCGCTGTCCGACGCCAAGCTGGTCGAGAAGGACATCGACGAGGTTATCCTGGTGGGCGGTTCCACCCGGATACCGGCGGTGCAAAAGCTGGTGCGCTCGTTAACCGGCGGCAAGGACCCGCACCAAGGCGTAAACCCCGACGAGGTTGTGGCCGTAGGCGCGGCCATCCAAGCCGGCGTACTGGCCGGGGAAGTGAAGGATGTTTTGCTGCTGGATGTCACCCCCCTGTCCCTGGGGGTGGAAACCCTGGGCGGCGTGATGTCCAAGGTCATCGAGCGCAACACCACCATCCCGGTGCGGCGCGGCCAGACATTCACCACCGCCGAGGACAACCAGCCCGCCGTGGACATCCATGTATTGCAAGGTGAGCGGGAAATGGCCCGGGACAACCGGTCCCTGGGGCAGTTCAAGCTGGAAGGCATCCCGGCGGCGGCCCGGGGGATGCCGCAAATTGAGGTTACCTTTGACATCGACGCCAACGGTATCCTGAACGTCTCGGCGATGGACAAGGGCACAGGCAAGGAGCAGCGAATCACCATCACCGCGAGCAGCGGTATCGCGCAGGACGAGATCGACCGCATGGTGCGCGACGCCGAGATGCACGCGGAGGAGGACGAACGCCGCCGTGAGGAGACGACCACACGCAACAACGCCGAGAATATGGCATACAGCGCGGAGAAGCTGATTCAGGACAACGCCGACAAGATTGACGAAAGCCTGAAGACGGAAGTGGAGAGCAAGATTGCCGCTGTGCGCACAGCGCTCCAGGGCGGCGACATTGCG
>JAKSCU010000021.1 GCA_022360435.1 Bacillota bacterium | reverse complement strand
TACCCATGGCGCATTCCAGAGCGCCCCGCCTCTTAGGATCCAGTTCCGCAGCAGCGCACACCTCGTCCAGCATGTACTTTGACCACGCCAACCACATGGTTTTAAAATCAATTAAAGTGCCGTCTTTATCGAATAAAACGGCTTGACAATCAAATTCCCTGCCATCAGCCCTTAACAGCGGCAAATCCCATCCCCCTCAAAATTTTTCTGACCATTGGCCAGTTTATAACCTGTTATAATATTCGCCGCCTTTAGCCAGGTACCCTTTAATCAAGCAACGAATCAATTTAAAGAAAGCAAAATATCTCAATCAATGGTCTTTACATTTCGGACCACCGGAAATACGGACTCATACCTGTTCTAAAACGTACGTAGAAAGTGGTCCCGGCGGAACCTGTTTCTATATCTATCACGGCATTATGCCTGCCGGCGATACTGTAGCACACCGCCAAGCCAAGGCCTGTGCCGTTTTCCTTGGTTGTATAAAAAGGGGTGCCGATTTTGGCCCGGTTCTCGGGTTTAATACCACCTCCCCGGTCCCGGACCGCTAAAACCACATCGTCTCCTTCGGTATATATTTTAATTGTCAATTTGCCGCCCGGCGGCATGGCCTCCAACCCGTTGCGGGCAAGATTCAAAACGAGTTGGCGAATCTCTTTTTCATCAACCAGCAAATCCGGGATCTCATCCTTTACATATTCAATAGACTTGTCGGTCTCGTAAGCGTCGGCCCTGATTAAAGGAAGTAATTTGCCAATTATTTTACTAATGTTATATTTCTTTTTTTCTATACGCTTGTCTCTTGCCAGGGACAGATATTCGGAGATTATACAGTTGGCCCGATCCATTTCCTCAATCATTAAATCAAAATATTCCCCGTAATCAACCAGGCCCTTCTTTTCTTTCAATACTTGCAAAAAACCGCGCACCGCGGTCATGGGGTTGCGTATTTCATGCCCGATGCTGGCCGCCATTTGACCTACCAGATTCAGCATATCCAACCTGGCCAACTCTTTTTCCATCTTTTTTCTTTCCGTTAAATCGCGAATTACCACCTGAATAGAGTTTTTGCCTTTAATTGTCAAGGGGGCTCCGACAATTTCCACATCAATGACGCTTCCGTCCAGCCGGATCATTTTTTCTTCGGCAAATGGCGCCGGCACGCCGTTTCTCACCTCATTTACTTTTTGCTTTACTTCTTTATGATAGCCCGGGCGCAAAAAATCAATTACCGGTTTACCGACTATTTCTTCGGGCTTAATGGCGCCGACTAGTTTCAGGCCGGCCCTGTTGATATATTCAACCTTTTCGCTGTACAGGGCAATGGCGTCCGGCGACATTTCCACCAGCTTGCAGTAGCGTTCTTCGCTTTCGCGCAATTTACTTTCCAACCGCCTGCGTTCGGTAACGTCTATGCCCAGTACCAGCGCCATCATTAAACCACCTGTATCGCAATAGGGGTATTTATAAATATTAAAAACCCTGTCTTTGTATATCCATTCCCCTTTAACGCTTTTTTCCGAATTTGACGCATTGAAAAAACGACATGCAGCGCAGGGAGCGGTGCGTCCAATAAACACTTCGTAACATGTCTTGCCCTGCCATCGTCCAAATTTTTCCTCAAAATATTTGTTGCAGTAACGCAGAATATAATTGCAGTCTATTAGGGTCACCAGCAATGGCATTTTTTCCAATAGATTAAAAAAACTGACGCGTTCTTTTTGTATTGTTCCCCCTTGTAGGCAACATTCTCCATTACACTCATTATTAGTCCCCATTGACTCTCCGTTATTTTTCATTGGCTCACCTCGCATCGTAAAAAAGAAAAGTGTATTAACTTTAGACAATTCTGTTAATTATCCTTTAGACATTTTGTCGAAAAAGATATTTAAAATTATTTTTATATACTAATTTTTGACACGTTGTGATACATTTTCTAAATAACCGAGAAAATTTTATATATTATGCTACATTGCATTATTTTATGTTAACATTTCAATGGCTATTTTTATTTTTAAGCAAAGGATATTATAAATTGAAGAATAATCATGAAGAACTACTAAAAAATATTATTGACTCTATTACTATCATAAGCGGCAACGCACAGTTGGCCAAAGAAGTCGGCCACATAAAATGGGCTCAGGATTATTTGGACAGGATAATTATTGAATGCAATAAAATTACTTCTATGGTTAATCACGATAAATATTAACCAAAAATAGGGGGCAGGCAACTTTTTCATACAAAAAAGCAGCCTGCCCCCTATTTTTTAACCTATTCTTCCAAAGCTTTTTGCAGGTACTGCCAGTCGCAATACCGGTTTATGTTTTCCTGGACAATGGTGATGGCCACCTTGTCTTTAGATTTGATGTGGCGGGACACCTGACCCAGCATCTCAATTACAGTATAGGTGTCCTGGTAGGTAAGAATGACCGGCACACCCTTTTCACCGGCCCGGGATATTACCTTGACGTCGGGATACAACCCGCCGGTCAGAATCAGCACCGAAGTATGGGTTTCCAACGCCGCCAGCGCCAAGTCCGCGCGGTCACCGCCAAGAACCACGGCCTTGTTGGCGGCCCGGCGCAGGTAAGTCAGCGCGCTGTCCATGGTCATGGCGCCCACGATAACGTCCTCCACCAAGCGGTCCATGCTCTCACGGCCCACCAACACCTCACCGCCCAGCCGTTCCTGGTACTCGCCCACGGTAGGCGAGGCGATTTCCGGTCGACTGGGGATAATACCCAAATTTTTATAGCCCGCCTTTTCTAAAATGGGGCGGAAAACATCCTCGGCCTTGGCCATTGATGGACGCGAGACATTGCTAAAGATCGTGCCCGCTAAGGGCGCCTGCCGGCAATCCAAGTAGCTGTTGTAAAACATGGCCAGGTCCAGGCTGTAATCATCCTCCACTTTTAGCACGGTCAAAATCCGGCAATCCAACTCACGGGCCAATACAGCCGCTTCCATCCCCACCGATGTCATGGCGTAAGGATAAACAGCTCCCTCCACCAGCATGACATCATGGTCCGAGGAGGCTTCCCGGAAGGCCGACTTTATTTCATCCATGATACCGGATTCCTCACCGTACTTGTTCAGATAAGAGGGACCCGCCATCACCGGGCTGATCTGCCCCACCGGCACCTCCATACCCAGCATCTCTTTCATCAGCACGGCATCTCCGCCCGGTATTTTACCGGAAGCCGATTTCCTTCCACTGTCCACCGGTTTGAAATAGCCCACCCGGTACCCGAGGTCCCTGAGCTTCAGGGCCAGGCCCAGGATCACCGCCGTTTTACCGCTGCCTGGATTTCCCGCGACAAACAGGTTTTTCATTCTTTTACACCTCACGATATGGTGATTTTTATATCCAAGGCGGATAGCCCCTGTCCTTCTTCATATGCAAATACCGGGTTTATGTCCATTTCGGTTATCTCGGGAAAGTCGAGGGCCAAGGCCCCCACGCGCCTGATTACGTCCACCAAAGCACCCATGTCCCGCGGTTTTTCACCCCGGTAACCCCGCAACAGGGTATAAGCTTTGGTTTCCCGCAGCATACTTTCAATCTCCCGTTCCGTTAAACCCCGGGCCAGCCGGAAGCTCACATCTTTCAGCAGGTTGACATATATGCCGCCCAGCCCGAAGGCAATGAGGGGCCCGAACTGGACATCCCTGGTCATGCCGATAATAAATTCCGAACCCTTGGGCATCATCTTTTGTACCTCTACTCCATAAACCACCGCCTGGGGCATGTACCCGTGGACGCTGTCCATAATTTCGTTAAATGCCTCCCGTACTTCGTCGGCGTTTTGGAGCCCCATTTTAACGCCGCCAACGTCGGTTTTATGCACTATTTTGGGCGAGGCCACTTTCATTACCACCGGGTAGCCCATTTTTTCGGCCACCCCCACCGCTTCGTCAGGCGAAGTAGCCAGTGTAATGGGCGCGGCGGATATGCCGTAACATTTGGCCACCTCGGCGGTTTCATTGCCCAGTAACACCAATCGGTGGTCTCTGATTACATCGTAAAAAATAGCTTTGACCCCGTTCCGGTCTATGCCCTCGGGCCTGACGCCATTGTTGTCCTCCGGGGTTTGCAATATATCATTATACCGCGTCATACCGCTGATGGCCGCGACGGCCGGTTCCGGAAAAGTGTAGCACGGCACTCCGGCCCGGATCAGCATCCCGGCTCCCGCGGCCAGAGTCTCGCCGCCCATATAGGCCGCAAACACCGGCTTATCCGGAAACAACTCCTTTACTTCCAAAATGGCCCGGGTAGTCTCCACCGGCTGGGTAACTCCGGCGGGACACATCAACACCACCATGCTATCCACGTTGGGGTCGGCCATCACCTTCTGCATGGCCAGCCGATACCGGTCGGCCAGGGCGTCGCCCAGCACGTCCACCGGGTTGTACAAGCCCGCCTCCGGGGGCAGTTTTTCACGCAACTCCTCGATGGTTTCCTTGGTGAAACGGGCCATCTGCAAGCCCGCGTTTTCCACGTTATCGGTGGTGATAATGCCGGGGCCGCCGGAGTTGGTGACAATAGCCACCCGGCTGCCCCGTGGTATCGGCGCCCGGGCGAAGGCCACCGCCAGGTCGAACAGTTCGGTCATGGTACCGGCCCGGATCACGCCGCTTTGCCTGAAGGCCACATCGTAGGCCAGGTCGCTGCCCGCCAGCGCCCCGGTGTGCGACGAGGCCGCCTGGGCGCCGGCCTGGCTGGTGCCGGACTTGAGTATGACCACCGGTTTTTTGCGCGCCGCCCGGGAAACCACCTCCAAAAAGCGCCTCCCGTCCACTATATCCTCTATATAACACAAAATGACCCTGGTGTTAGGGTCGTCGGCTGCATCGTGAATAAAATCGATCTCGGACAAATCGGCCTTGTTGCCCAAACTGACCACGCGGCTGAAACCCGGCCCGCCGGCCAGACTCCAGTCCAGGATGGCCACCAGCATGGCGCCGCTCTGGGAAAAGAAAGCTATTTCCCCCTTGGGAGGGAAAGTGCCGGCAAAAGACGCGTTTAGCGGCGTGTGGGTATCAATCAAACCAACCACATTGGGTCCCAGCATACGCATTCCATACCGGCTGCAAATTTGGGTGAGTTTCTTTTCCAACTCCAGCCCTTCCGGGCCAACTTCCTTGAAACCTGCGGAAATAACCACCAGGTTTTTCACCCCGGCCTGCCCGCAATCCTCAGCCACACCGGGCACCCGGGCGGCCGGTACGGCAACCACGGCCATGTCCACCGACGCGCCGATATCACTCACCGAAGGGTAAGCTATGAGTCCTTCTATTTCCTTTTCTTTGGGATTAACCGGATATATTTTTCCTTCGTAACCGCAATTGATCACGTTTTTAATTACATTGTTTCCTATTTTGCCCGCTACCGCGGAGGCCCCTACCACGGCCACCGATTCCGGTCTTACCATGCCAGTGAGTTCAGCCACTTTCTCACCTCGTTATTTCAATTCAGTCAAAAAGTGCAATCATTTAGTTCCCTCTGCGTACGCTTTTTAATACCTTAATCTTTAATCCCGGCTATAAATATGGCCGGGGCACACTTTCCCAAATAGCAAAAAAGCGCACTGATACGCCATAACGCAGTTCGGGAGATTGCAACAATGATTATACAAGTTTTAGAATCAACTGTAAACATAAATACCAAAAGTCGATATATTAAAATTATTTGTAATTTGCTTGATTATTATTATTTTTAGCCCTTTGGCGTTTACATAAAATGTTCTTCTGTTCATTTATTTATTTGACCGGTGAAATAATCATTTTGTCCTTTCGGGCCTTAAAGGTTGTACCGGAATTCACTTGTTCATACAATAAAATATGCATTAATTTACAGAATATTTAATCAAAGGAGTGTTGCCGCGACATGATGGAGTATCCGCTGCTGCTGAGAAGCATACTTGACCGGGCCAATGAGCTCTTTCCCCAAAAAGAGGTGGTTTCCCGCGATTACACGGGAATACACCGCTACACTTACGCCGACTATTACCGCCGGGTGTGCCGACTGGCCAACGTTCTGCGGGAACTGGGCGTTAAAAAAGGCGACCGGGTGGCCTCCCTGGCCTGGAACAATCACCGGCACCTGGAGCTTTACCTGGCGGTGCCCTGCTACGGTGCGGTGCTGCATACCCTAAACCTGCGCCTGTTCAGTGAACAATTGGCCTATGTAATTAACCATGCCGAAGATTCGGTGATATTTGTGGACGAGGACCTGTTACCGTTGCTGGACGGTATTAAAGAAAAACTGGGCGGGGTCCGCCATTTTGTGGTCATGACCGATAGGCGTGAGCTGCCGGCGACATCCCTTAGCCCCGTCCATGCATACGAGGAGCTTATAGCTTCTGCTTCGGATAATTTCGACTTTTCCCGAGACCTGGACGAATACACTCCCGCCGCCATGTGTTATACCACCGCCACCACCGGCGACCCCAAGGGCGTGATCTACACCCACCGCGGCCTCTACTTGCACAGCATGTGCCTGGGAATGGCCGACAGCCTGGCTCTTTCCGAAGAGGATACCCTGCTGCCCATTGTGCCCATGTTCCACGTTAACGCCTGGGGCACCCCCTTTGCCTGCACATGGTTCGGCTCAAAACAGGTGCTGCCGGGCTCGCGGCCCGACATCAAAGTAATCTGCGACCTGATAGTGGAGGAAAAAGTATCGCTGGCTGCCGGGGTGCCCACTGTCTGGATGGGCTTGCTGGCCCTGCACAGAAAAGCGCGGTACGATTTCAGCAGCGTACGCGGGTTTGTATGCGGCGGCTCCGCCGCCCCCAAATCGCTAATCCAAGCCTTTGACAAAGAGGTGGGCGCACCCATCCTGCACGCCTACGGTATGACCGAAACCACTCCCCTGGTGTTTGCTTCCAAGCCTAAAAGCTACATGAAAGACTGGCCCGAAGATAAAATATATGACCAGATAGCCAAGCAGGGCCTGCTGGTGCCCGGACTGGAAATGAAAGTGGTGGATGAAGAGGGCCGGGATGTTGCCTGGGACGGCAAGCAAATGGGTGAATTGCTGCTGCGCGGCCCGTGGATTGCAAAGGAGTATTACAAAGATCCCGAACGCAGCATGTCCGCTTTTGCCGGCGGATGGCTGCATACTTCGGATATAGTCACGGTGGACGAAGAGGGATTCGTCAACATTGCCGACCGGTCCAAAGACCTGATCAAGAGCGGCGGCGAATGGATTTCATCGGTGGACCTGGAAAACATCATCATGTCCCACCCGGACGTGCAGGAGGCGGCGGTCATCGCCATCCCCGACGAAAAATGGATGGAAAGGCCGGCGGCCTGCGTGGTGCTGCAGGAAGACCGGCGCGGACAGGTTGAATATGAAGATATTACCAACTTTTTGCAAGGCAAGGTGGCCAAATGGTGGCTGCCCGATAAGATAATCGTTGTTGATGAAATTCCCAAGACCAGCGTGGGCAAATTTGATAAAAAGATGCTCCGGCAGCGCTACGCGGGCGGTTAGTCGAAATCCGCGGGTATGATCAACCAGGCAATAAGGTAAACCAGGATGCCGGGAAAGGCGGCGGAAAACACGGACAAAACCACGTAGCCCAGCCGCACCAACGTGGGATCGATGGAAAAGTATTCGGCTACACCGCCGCATACCCCGGCAATCATACGGTTACGGCTGGAGCGGTATAGTTTGTTCAACTGCTTGGCCATGCTATACTCTCCTTCCGATAAATGCCAAACCCTTGCAGGCTTGCTTTTCGAACGGTTCGAGCGCCCCCGGAGCGCAGGTCAAGGGCGGTAATAATCTCTTGCCCGGCGCGGGGCCATAATTTTAATCAACAGCGCGCCCACAACAAACCCGCCTATGTGCGCCCACCACGCCACCGGGGTGGCGCTGCCGCCCAGGGACGCCACCCCGTTGAAGAGCTGCAGCACAAACCAAAGGGCAATGAAAATTACCGCCGGTATTTCAGTGAAAAAGAATATTATAAATAAGGGCACCAGGGCCAGGATGCGGGAACGTGGAAAGGCAATAATATACGCTCCCAGCACCCCGGCCACCGCGCCGCTGGCCCCCACCACCGGCACGGTGGATGCCGGGTTGAGCATGATATGGGCCACACCGCCGGCCACACCTGCCAGGAGGTAAAACAGCAGATACTTGGTCCGACCGAGCCGGTCCTCCACGTTGTCACCGAACACCCACAGAAAAAGCATATTGCTCAATACGTGAAACCAGCCGCCGTGGATGAATGTGGCGGTGATAAAATTGGCCAGCAGAGGCGTAAGCGCCTCGCCCGCAGACAAGGCATTCAATACATCGGCGGGAACCAGTCCGTATGTGTAAAAAACCTGGTTCAGTTGATACGGTTCCAGCATCATCTCGTAAAAATAAATACCCAAATTCAACACAATGATCGTTACATTAACAAAGGGGAACGTCCTGGATTTGGCGCTGTCCTTTAGCGGTATCAAGCTGTTCCTCCCTTTCCCATGCAAAACACCCGGCATAATATACCTGATTATAACATATTGCGCATCTGCGCGTTATGTTAACCGGCAACTTTTTCAAAATATCATGCCTTGCCGACGGTGTTTGTATTCCCGGGCGGGAGTCGGAACCTTAAGGAATCACCTTGTTTAAAGGGTACTCGATAATATCCTGGGCGCCGGCCCGGCGCAGCACGGGAATAAGGTCACGGGCTTTTCTTTCGTCCAAAATAACCTCAATGGCCAGCCAGTCGCTGTTTATCAGTTGCGATACCGTGGGGTGCTTCATGGCCGGCAATATGGCCAGCACTTCGCTCAACCTTTCGTTGGGCAGGTTCAATTTCAGCCCCACCTTGGAATCGGCCACTAGCGCCCCCAGCAGCAGCACGGCCAAATTTTGCAATTTTCCGCTCTTAAAAGGATCCGCCCAGGAATTCTTGTTGGCGTGCAGTCTGGTGGTGGATACCAATATGGTGTCTATAATCCGCAGCTTGTTTGCCCGCAAAGAGCTGCCGGTCTCCGTGATGTCCACGATGGCATCCACCAGCCGGGGTACCTTTACCTCGGTGGCCCCATAGCTGAATTCCACATTGGCGGCCACACCCCTTTGAGCCAGATAATTCGACGTCAGCCGCACCAATTCGGTGGCGATGCGCTTGCCTTGCAAATCCTGCACCTTTTTAATATTGCTGTTTTCGGCCACTGCCAGGACCACCCGGATAGGGTTGCTTGTCTGCTTGGAATAAGCAAGGTCCGCCACTTCCACCACATCGGCTTCATTTTCCAGTATCCAATCCAACCCGGAAAGGCCGGCGTCCAGTACGCCGTCATTGACATAGCGGGGGATTTCCTGGGCCCGCATCAGCACCACTTCTATTTCCGGGTCATCGATATGAGGGAAATAAGACCGGCCGCGCACCGAAATATTAAACCCGGCCCGCTTGAACAGTTGAAAAGTAGATTCCTGCAAACTCCCCTTGGGTAATCCCAAACGCAATTTTTGCTCCATATTAAGCAGAACCCTCCCTGCTTTATCTCGTTATCTGTTTAGTATATTAAAGCAACGTATCCAGTATATATCCGTGCCCGTTGGCTGTCAATAGATGCTGGACCGCAAGGATATTTTACAATAAAATATAAAAAAGTAACACCTGCCTTGTTTATTGTTAAAGCAGCCAATCACCCATTTGCCCAAAGGAGAATTCCAGCATGCGGGACAACGAATACCGGCTTTCCATTGTTAAAGTAACCCGCCACCACGTTTTCTTTGACTTCTACGTCAACGGCACCCGGGCCAACACCGACGGTTATATATGCCTTGCCCAGGAAGATTTTGATCGCCTGTTCCGGGACCT
>JAKSCU010000022.1 GCA_022360435.1 Bacillota bacterium | reverse complement strand
TAGAAGGTGATACCTTGGCCAAAAAAGAAACTACCGAAGCGTTGCTTTTCGCGGCGCGGGATTTGTTTTCCCAAAGGGGATACAACGCTGTTACTACCAAAGAGATCGCGGCCCGGGCCGACGTAAACGAAGTTACTCTCTTCAGGCACTTTCAATCCAAGCAAAAACTGTTTGAAGCAGTATTTGAACATTTTAACTTTAGGCCCAATATGGACTTTGACATTAATAGTTTTGAAAACAGGCCTTGGGAATTTTTAGTAAAATTAGGCCAATCGCTCTACAAAATTTTTCAAAACAATTTATCCATAATAAAAATAGAACTAAAAAATGAAATTACTCTGGAAAACCAAAGTTTACCTTTGAAGAAATTTCCCAATGAATTAAAAGAATTAATTTGTCATTATTTTAGAAATAATAGCCAAATGGATGAAGAAGCTCTTGAGCTATTTGCCGTTAACTTTTTGTCTTCGGTATTTGGATTGTTTTTACAAATTCATATTTTGAAAACTTTCAAACCTACCCCTGATTTTAATAAATGCTTAGAAAAACTTGTTTCAGATTTGCTCAAGTAATTTTTTTACCATATATGCAAGCAAGTACTTGCTTAAAAAAGGAGAGAATAACAATATGTACCTAAAGGTGTTAAGGATGCTCAAGAAAAAAAACGCTGGAAAACATAGTGTGACAATTTTGATGGGACAATTCAATGAAACTATTGCTGGAAAAGAGACAATTAAAAGCGGGATCAATTCGCGGCCGGCGGGTGAATTTACCGACAACCCGATGATCCACCTTCGATTAATAAAAAAACTTGGCTTGCTCCCTTTGATGTTCAGCAACATGCGGGAATTGAAAAAAAGCTCGGTCGGGCCGCACACGGTTCCCGCAAAAACCAATATATCAACAGAGGAACTTGGTAAAATAGAGCAAAAGGCGCGGGAATTGGGTGCCGTATCCATAGGTTATACCAAAGTGGAAAGGGATGATATATTTGAGGGATTTGGCATATTATATCCATATGCCATAGTGTTTTCCATTGAAATGAACGAAGAGCAGATTCAAAAGGCGCCAAGTTATGATACGTTGAAAATGATTCAGAAAACTTATGCCCAAACCGGCGTAGTGGCCAATGAATTGACAAATTACATGCGCAAATTGGGCTTTGGCGCACAAGCTGGGCCGGGGTTGGGCGGATACGCTGTTTACCCTGTGCTGGCGGAGCGTGCTGGTATCGGCGCATTCGGGCACCACGGCCTGATTATTACACCGGAGACGGGCTCAAGACACAGGCTGGCAGTGGTATACACTAATATAGAGAACCTTCCCTTGGTTAAAGAAAATAAGCACAAATGGATTGAAAGCTTTTGTGAGAAGTGCGGGAAATGCATAAAGAAATGTCCGGCCAAAGCTATTTACGAAACTCCTGTTAAAACAAAGGGAGAAAACATTGCATACATTGATAATAAAAGATGCATACAATATTTTGCTAAGAACTATGGCTGTACGGTTTGCGTAAAGGAATGCCCGTTTAATAAGACAAATTACAATGTAATTAAGAAAGGATTTTTGCCGGAGCGTTAACCTATCTGGTGCTCCTAAAAAGTCCTGGTTAGGGGTTTGGTGTTAACATCAAACCCCTTCGTTTAAATTTATTTTTGATGAGGAAATATCTGAACAGCAACATCTAAGCGATTTTGAAATTAAATACCAGATACAGGACCGCCAAAAGCAGAGGCTGATGTATCAAGTAAACAACCAGCGTGCGCCTTCCCACGGCGGCAAAGGGCCTAAAATACCTGTTGGGCGCCTTGATGTAGCTTTTATTCTGCTTGTAAGCTGTTTTCCTTATGGATATCCCCAACAGAAATACGCCAAGCCACGGTATCAGAGGAAAGTAGTCAAACGAGGAAAAACCGGGCTCCAAAAAGCCCAGCGGTACAAACCAATTATGACTGACCGTCAACCGGCCAGTGAATGCGCCGGCAAGGATAATTGCCGCTCCCACCCCTGCCAGTATATAGGGAGGCAAATTTTTAAACACCGGATATAGTATAAGACACACGCCCAAAAAATGCAGTATGCCGAATACGATATTGGACCCCGGTACGACAACATATGTCACCAGGAAGATGACACAGCCCCACATTATTAACTTCAGACCCCTGGTGGTGTTGTTTCTGCTGAAGGAACAACTTATCCCGGCCATTAAAATAAACAATATGGCAGCTGTTTTACCAATCAAGTAAAACGGCCCCTCGTAATAAGCAATGTCCACGTGATAGAATTCGTTCAGATCGTACAATAAATGGTAGAAGATCATTAGTACCAGGGCCAGGCCCCTGAGAGCATCAATTTCCCAAAATCTTTGATTAATAGCTTTTTCCATGCTTATTGAGTTCCTGTTTTGATAGAAATATACCTGCCCAAAAGCCTTGTTACCCGTCTATATTATCAAGAATATCGCTGGAAAATCAACATCTCCCCGCTACTAATCAATATATCCCGGCGTTTGGTAAACTTGTTTGGAATCATTATAAATTACAAGTCCCAATAATAACAAAAAAGCCAGACTGGAAGTGTTATCCACAATTTTCACGTATGGTTCTTTGTCATCGGGTGAAAGTACCGGGGATTTTCTAATGTAACAAGTCAATAAATCCTCCAGCGGCCCGGCAATTATAATAGCCAGGGCGACATAAAGGGGGATTCTTTTATCTGTTGTTAAATAATTGTATAAACCTGACACCACCACAGCAGTTCCAAGCAAATAATTTAGTATCTTTAAGACCTTGAAGATATCCAAATCTCTCCGCTCCTGCCTGAAAATTAACACTCATAGCTATCATATTCCTTTACCTGTAAATTTGAGAATTACGGGGACACCATATTTAATTATTGATAAAAATAATTAAGTATGGTGTCCCCGTAATTAATGATTAATTACTCCATTTTCCGCAGCGGTCGCCCCAGCAGGCAATTACTTCTTCTTCCTGATAGAATTGAATAATTTCGCAGCGGTTGGCGCAGTCGCCGCATTCGTGGCTTAAAGCGCGATAATTGAAGTTTGCCGCTTCAAAACCCTTGAAAAGAGTATTATTGGACCTGCCCACCGCATTTTTGGCCAGCAGAGCGGCCCCCACCGCCCCCATAACACTAAAGTGCTCCGGGACAAACACCTCCAACCCCAACTCTTTTTCAAAGGCGTGCTTAATGCCTTTATTGGCGGCAACCCCGCCCTGGAACACCACCGGGGGAAGAATATCCTTACCTTTGCCGACATTATTCAGGTAATTCCGAACCAGCGCTTCACACAGCCCGCAAATAATATCTCCCAAGTTATGACCCAATTGTTGTTTGTGGATCATGTCCGATTCGGCAAACACAGCGCAACGGCCGGCAATGCGCACCGGTTGTTTGGACTGCACGGCCAGCTCTCCGAACTGGTCGATGGGAATGTTCAACCTGACCGCTTGTTGGTCCAAAAAGGAACCCGTGCCCGCCGCACATACCGTGTTCATGGCAAAATCCACCACTATCCCGTCACGCAAAATTATAATCTTGGAATCTTGGCCGCCGATTTCAATAATTGTCTGTGCCTCGGGGACAAAATGAGAAGCGGCTACCGCATGGGCTGTAATCTCATTTTTTACTGCGTCGGCTCCCACCATTACGCCGGTTAAATAACGGGCGCTGCCGGTGGTCCCCACCCCCACAATTTCCACCCTGTTATCCAAGGTATCGGCAATCCGGCGCAGTCCTTTTTGTATAACCTTGATGGGCTGACCCACGGTGCGTATATACAAACCGGCCATAACTTCCGAAGAATCGTTGATGACCACTAAATTGGTGCTTACCGAGCCCACATCGATGCCCAGATACCCTCTCATACGACAGATTTAGCCTCCCTCTTCCGCCGCCTTTGCCACAATAAATCCACAAAAGCCTCCAAGCGGGTCTGTATCCCGGCCTTTCCGGTTTGCTCGTCAATGAATAAAGTCATCACCGGAATGCCCAAATCACTGCTAACCCTAGGTAATATACTCTTAACCACAATCTCGGGAATACAGGAAAATGGAGCTACCTGGATAACTCCGTCAAAACCGTTTTCCGCCATCAGCACAGTTTCACCGACACTGTCCAACCCGTGCCCGCCAATCAACTGGTTGAGATACGGAACAGCGGCTTTCCTTGCATCATGCACCCCGTGGGAAACGTAACTGTCTTTTGTATACCCGCTGATATATATGGACCGCCGGGGTTCCGCCCCCATTGAAGCCAGGGTTGCCTCAATGTCATAGTTGGCAAAGGGTTCGATGAGGACATAAATTTCGCCGATTAACCCCACTTTCAATACCGGCTTGCTAAAATCGCAGGGAACGCCCCGCAGAAGACGTTCACCCTCAACCCTGGCGGCGGCTATTTCCTCTTGGTTTCTGGCTTCGTCCAACATCCGGAGCGCCTTTTTGTAATTCTTTGTCGTTTCGCCGGACACCAATTCATAGGGCCGGACCCGGTGCAAAATCCGCTCGATCTCGTCCAAGGCCACCAGCTTCTTCCACGCCGTTTTCAAATGATGCCAAAAGGCTCTCCATCCTATTCGCGTCGGCTTAATCACGGTCCTGATATTTTTAAAAAGCCCATATTTGTCCTTCCTGGGAGGCTCGATGACCATAACCTTAACATCATGGCCCAAGTCGTTTAATATTTTTTGATGTAGAACGCCGTAATACCCCGCCCGGCAAGGACCCACTCCCCCGGATGTAATTTGCATCTCCGCCCCCATAGCAATAGTTTCCAGATAAGTACCCATAAGAATTTTAAAGGGTATGCAGGCAAATTCAGGTGAATGCCGCACCCCCAAGTCCAGGGTTTGTTTGCTTGGTGCCGGCGGGACAATGACTTCATGGCCCAAATTATTAATCAACATCTTAAAAGCGATGTGCGAATTACCCATACGGGGAAAGCTAATTTTCATAAAATACCTCTTTTCATCTTCAACATATCCACAAAGGCCTCAGCCCTGGTGTGGATACCCGCTTCCCCGGTATGTTCATCCACGCTCAGGGACAGAAAAGGAATACGTCCGGCTTGTTTGGCTTCCAACTCAATCATCCGGCCCACCATGGCATCCGGACCGCAACCAAAGGCGGTAACATGTATAATTCCGTCAACCCTGCGGCCATAGATAAAATACAAGGCCGCCTGCATCGCCCGGTTACTGAAATGCCAAAACAGGTTTTTAGGAAGTCTTTTTTTTTGCCGCAAGAGAAGGCCGGGAGCAATCATATCCGCCGTATAGACTTGCACTTCCAGCTTTTGCAGCAGCGAGAGCAGATTGACATTCAAAAAATTGTCATAAACCGTATACGGGTACCCGATAACCGCCAAAGACAACGGGTGCGCTTTTTTTTTGCTTGGCTCGGAGCGGCCATCCAGCACTTCCATGGCCTCCATCGGAGTCATGCGCCGCCGGAGAAGAAGTTGGTATTTACGGTTGACCAGGACAGCATTCCAGTAAGCTTTGGTTACCTGCCCCAATGAGCTGCCAAATCTTTTTCCCAGCTCAACACACAGGCGAAACCTTTCCAATCGCCCCAGGGCCAGCTCAATTCTGTTGTCTATTATTTCGGGCAGGTTATCAATAGCTGATTTCACCATGTCTGGCAATCCCAAAAACTTGGGGCAAAAAGTTTCGTTTTTTAATTTACGCACACTGACCAGCCGGGGTAAAAAAATATAATCCGCCTTCTCCCTTAAATCAATTACATGTCCATGCATAAGCTTAATGGGAATGCAGGCGTCGTTTATGGTCACCCGTACTCCGGCGTCAAGAACATCTTTATTTGAATTAGTGGAAGCAATGACTTGCAGACCTATATTTTCCAAAAATGTCTGCCAAAATGGGTAGTAATCATAATAGCCAAGTGTTCGAGGTATACCGATTTTTTGAGGCATAGCGTCGGGCTTCAAAAGGCTTGCATATGCATTAGCGTTTAGTCTCCTGAAACCAGGTTTGGCACCTCCTCTTCCTTTAGTATTTTTATTTTTTCAACACGCCGCTCAGGAAGATTTCAAAAACCGCGTCAAAAACCTCTCCCCCCTGAAAGCCATGCCGGGCCATTACATCAGGCCGGATTGTTTCCTTGACCATACTTAAAAAAATCAACGTCAACAAATGCGGGTCAATTTTTTTAAACAGGCCGGCATCTTGTCCTTCTTGGATCAGGTTTTGCAATTGCAAAATTTTCCTGCTTCTGAATGCTTCGATCATCTCCCACAGTTGGGGGGAATATTTTTGGATGTCTTTTAGAAATAAAGGGTTTAGCTGAGTCCACTCATCTTTTATCTGCATAAAGTTTTGACGCAGGCGATCTATTGGGTGGTGGTCTGCCCCAATAAAAAAGTCAAAGTTTTTCTCAATGCGTTCTATAATTAATTTTATAACTTCAGCGGCAATTTCCTCTTTTCCGGCAAAATGTTGATAAATGGTTCTTTTGCTTATACCGATCTTGGCAACAATGTCATCCATGGTGACACTCCGGTAACCACGGCTGTTAAAAAGCTCACTGGCACACTGAACTATCCGCTTTCTTGTTTTATCGTTAATTTTAACCCCCCCAGCCCTGCAAACTTAGAAAACTGCATCATTACCATTAGTTTCCTAGTATTTTACTACATTTTTCCCCGTTATTCAAGTTTAAAATTACCGGATGCCTTACCTAATTACAGACTGTGCTCAACAGTATCCCCGGAGCCGGGCCGGCAGAACGGCCGGGTATTGTTCTGAACAGCCAGCCCGGGGAAGCAAGCACGACGGTATTGGCGGCCGGAACCAGGGCTACCACGGCTGCGCCCCGCGATATGGCGGCAGCAGGAAGAGACCTCTTTCCGACAAATAATAATCCCTTGCAACCAGTAAATAAAAAAACCTTGCCCCAAAATAGAGCATGGTTTTCTATAAGCAATTGAAACACTAATATGTTACACAGAACATGATTTCTATTCTTCGTTAAGTGAGATGCAAATTGGATTAGGGTTTGCCTGGGCTGCATCAATACCTTTTTCAACACTGGCTATGTCGCATAAGGGGAGGAAGCTGGTGGTATCCGGAACAAAAATATCCTTGACTATTAATACCGCATTCTTAACATCAACAAATCTGCCCACAAAGATAAACGCAACCTGATCTCCGATGAATGTTACGCCTATATTTTCATTTTTACAAAAGTTCTCCCTAATTTGTTTTTCCAATCCTTCAACACAACAATCACAAATGGGGATTCTAAAACGTTTACTCTTGCCTGCTTGAATAACATAACCCGGCAACGCACATTCCCTCCTTCTTTTAATTTCATATATCTTATGCGTTTAATGGTAAATTGTTACAACATTTGCCGGGTGAAAGAACCATTATTAATTATAAAGCCTTATATTTAGTTTTTACACCATGGGGCCAATGTCCGGGTCGGTAATTACGTTGAGACAAGCGGGTTTTCCGGAATCCAGGGCCCGCTCCAGAGCCGGCCCGATATATCCGGGTTGGGTTACATATTCACCATGCCCGCCCAGTATCTCCACCAGCTTGTCATAACGGGTTTCAAGCAAATCCAGCCCTACGAAGCCTTCGCTTGTTGCAGATTTTTTGGCCTCGGAGCGTTTGATCATGCCCCAGCACTTGTCATTCAATATTACTGTGGTAAAGGGCAAATTATAGCGGACGGCGGTGTCGTATTCCATGGCCCCGTAACCGAAAGCCCCGTCGCCGGTCAGCAGGATGACCTTTTTATCCGGGTGGGCCAATTTAGCCGCTATCGCATAGGGAATTCCAACCCCCAGGGGGCCGAAGCTGGTGCTGATTATGCCCGGATGCCGCCCCGGGCCCGGAACCGGGAGCGCCAGGTTGCCCCATTTGGCGGCATCACCGCCGTCGGTGACCACAATGGTGTCTTCATCCACCCTTTTAGCTATCTCAAACACCAGGCGCAGGGGATGAATGGGGCACTGGTGAGATGCGCCCATGGCGGTGACCATGGAATCAAGATTATTTTTCATCCCGGCCAGGTAACCCACCCAGTCCTTGCAATCAACACCACCGGTGAAATCCGCCAGTTGTTCCAACACACGCCGGGCATCCCCCACGATACCGATACTGACATCCAGTTGGTCGGTCAATTGGGCCGGGTCAATATCAACTCTGATTATCCTGAGCGATTTGGGGAATACGTCCCGGGTCATGGTGAAACCGGGCCTGGTGCCCACCACCAGGGCCAAGTCGGCCTCGGCCAGGGCCGTGCGGAGTACGGGACTTGCGGATGCGGCTATGCCCATGCACAGGGGATGGCTGTCCGGGACCACACCCCTGGCGGCATTGCGGGTGAATACGGGAATACCGGTTTTCTCCACCAGGCGGCTCAATTCATTGTGGGCCTGGGACCACCACACGCCACCGCCGGCGATAATCACGGGCTTTCGGGCTGCTTGCAACATTTTAGCGGCTGCCTCGACAACCGCCGGGTCACCCGCCGGAACGGCAGCAGTGCGGTATGTCTGCTGGAATTCCACATCGGCGGCCAAAACTTCTTTATCCATCAGGTCCCGGGGTATCTCCAGGTACACCGGCCCCGGGCGACCCGTGGAACAGTATGCCAAAGCCCTGCCCACATATTCCGGCACCCGGTGCGTCTCGGCCACCGCCCGGCAGTGCTTGGTGATGTGCTTAATCATGTCCATCTGGTTGAAATCCTGCAATTCATTGCGATCATTTTCAGTAATTCTCGCCTTTCCGGCCAGGCAGAAAATAGGGATGCCTCCGTTGGAGGAGTTGGCCAGGCCGGTTATAAGGTTGGTGAAACCGGGTCCCGCCGTACCGGTGCAGACACCCGGCATGCCGGTGGTCAGCGCCCAACCTTCGGCCATAAAGGCGGCGTTCATTTCATGGCGCACGCCTATAAACGGTATTCCCCTTGCGGCGCAAGCCTCCATCATGGGGTAGATATGGCCTCCTGGTATACCGAAGACATACCTGACCCCCTCTTTTTTTAACACCTCGGCCACCAGCGCCCCGCCGTTATATTTTTTTCCCTCCATGTTCAATTACCCCCTCAACATTATGATAGAACCTGTAAATTAGCACTTCGCTGAACCATCACGCCCCATTAAACACCATAATGAAAAAATAACAATTTTTTTCACCCGGATGCCAAGGAACCACAAGGAAGTCGGGATAGGCGTGTCCGGGTTCTTATTTACCGATCTCACCAAGTCTCGTCAGGGCATGTGTTTTTTGAATAATTTCCACTGTTCCAGTAAAAGGGTTTGTCTTCTTTGCATCACCTCGGCGGCCCTGCCGTCCGCATAGTTGAAAAACCCCCTGCCGCTCTTGACCCCCAGGTGTCCCCGGCGCACCTTTTCGGTGATAATCTCCGGAAGTTTGGTCTCATTTGACAGGTCGGGAAAAATTATGCTTCCGGCCATGGCCACCGTGTCCAGGCCGATGTAATCCATAGTGTCAAACATGCCTTGCCAAGCTGTTTTAAACCCTATGGCCGCAAGGGCGGCGGTGTCCACATCGTCGGGGCGCACAACTCCGCGCTGCACCAGATGCAGGGCCTCCCTCATCATGGCCATCTGCAGCCTGTTGACCAGAAAACCCATCACAAAGCCGTTCACAACGATGGGCTTTTTGCCGCACCGCGCGAGCTCATCCTTCAACCATTCCACGGCCTCCGGGGCGGTGCGTTCTGTTTTGACCAGTTCCACCAGAGGGACAACGGCGGGCGGGTTGAAAAAATGGCACACAAAGAACCTGTCCGGCCGAAACTCGGGAAACATGTCGGGAAGGGGCAGTGACGACGTATTGCTGACAATGACCGTGCCTTCCGGACACAACCGGTCAAGCTCCCGGTATATCGATTGTTTAATGTCCGGCATTTCGGGAACGGCCTCAATGACCAGTGAAGCTCCTTCCACAGCCTGGGACAGGGAAGTGGTGCCGGTATAGAGGGTCATGTACTGGTCCGGTTCTTTTGCCACGATACCCATTTCGCGCATCATGGAAAGGCTTTCTCGGATAACCTCCCCGCCTTTTTTCAGAGCTCCCTCATCAACATCAACCAATACCGCCTGGTGCCCGCCCATCATCCATACTTGGGCGATTCCCGGTCCCATAACGCCGGCGCCTATGACAGCCACTTGCATGTAAAAACCCCTTTCTCTATTGTTCCTCGGCGGCTCTCCCACCGCCGGGGCCGTCCACAAAGTCCTGCAACTCCCTGTTTTTGGTCTCGGGCAGGAAAAATAAAATTAAAAGCACCGCCACCAGCGGAGCCATTGCCATAACTGATACGGCATTCCCCACACTGCCCAGGGCAAAAGCCATGGTGCCGACCATGGCCGGCGCCGCCACCTGTCCCAAACGGCCGATAATGTTGTTTCCCCAGGCGGTGGCATTGGCTCTAATGGCCGTGGGGAACAGTTCATTGGTAAATGAGGCCCCGATAACGGTGAATACACCGACAAAGAAAGTGGATAAAATCATAAACAAAGCCACATGGTGGTACAAAACCGACTGGAAGGCGCAAACCGTGAAGACCGACCCGCAGATCAGGAAAATAACCGCCGTTGGTTTGCGACCAATGCCGTCCATGAGCTTGCCGGCCGCAAAGTAACCCAGGATGCCTATGGTATACCCCAGGGCAATGGTCAGTCCCACCCTGGCTTCATTCCATCCCAATTCATTTACCGCTCGGTAAGAAAAGAAGCTTTGCGCGGTGATATAGCAGAAATAAAGCAGCACCCATATAATGGAGATAATTGCCATATGCTTGGTGTAAGGCTGTTTCCACACGGCGAAGAATCCCGGTCCGCCGGCATTGTATTGCTTGATTTTCATAAACCTGTCGGTCTCATGAAAATTCCTGGCCAGGAAAAAAACACCCACCAGCGGCAGCGCCCCGATGACGTAAAGACCGCGCCAGCCCAAACCAAGCGCGGTCATGACCGGCATTAAAAGCGCCGGGAAGATGGCGCCCACAGCGGCGGCCGCCTGAAACAGCCCCAGCGCCCTGCCCCTCAGTTCAACGCTGAATTCTTCGGCGATGATAATAAAGCCCACCGCCCATGTTGCCACCAGAAATGTGCGGGCAAAAAACTGGCAGGCCGCAAAAAGCTCTATATTGGGGGTGAATGCGGTCAGTAGGCTCAGTGCGGAGAAAATTACCACAGACCACAGAAATACCGGTTTGCGGCCGAATCTATCCCCCATGCGCACCACGAAAAAGGACAGCAGGGTGCCGACGGCAATTACTGACAACATGTAACCGGCCGTCCGGGTATCAATTGCCAGGTCGTTGGCAATAAAGGGCAATGACAGGTTGACTGTTGAAAAATCAAATCCTTCAAAAAATGCTCCGAACATAAGCAGAGGAAAAATTTGCTTTTGCCTTTTGGTCAAGCGAAACTTTACTTTTGCCACCTCCGCACCCAATTTAACGCCTCCTAATCCACACTCATCAGTTGATCCATGTATTTAATGACAAAATCCTTCACCATGCCGCGATCCGACAGTGTGCCCATCATGCCGTACATGGCCGCCGCACCCTCCGGAGCGGCCGAAGTGTCTTCCGACACGACCCGAGCACACTCTTTCAGGTCGTCCAAAAACCGGCGCACTATTCTTTCGTGGGTCAGGGCCACCATCAGATGCAGGCAGGCAGGCCTCATCTGGCGGTCCATATGCCAGCCCCGGGCTTCCATAGCGTCAGCCAGGGCGTATATGTCAAACTGGTCCGAGGTGAATGAAAATACGCTCATGTCCGGTTTGCCCAGAACATAAAGGCCGGGGACGGCATTTACCCCGTCCAGCAATTTGCCGGTGGTTTGCATGACCCTGCGGGCTATTTCCATATAACCTTCCTCACCCAGGTGTTTCATTACCGCCCAGGCCGCGGCGAAGGAACCACCCGGTCTGGTTCCGGTCATGGTGGGATGGGCGTAGACGCCCCCGGACCACTCGGTAAAGACATAAAACATATGCTTTCTCAACTCCCTGTCCCGAAAGATTACCGTGGAGGCTCCCTTGGCGGCGAAACCATATTTGTGCACGTCCGCCGACATCGAAGTCACCCCGGGAACACTAAAGTCGAATGAAGCCACCGGGTAACCCAGCTTGCGAATAAAGGGCAGCATGAATCCCCCCAGGCAGGCATCCACATGACAGCCGACACCCTTTTCCCGGGCCAATGCCGCCAGTTCTTCAACGGGGTCGATCACCCCCTGGGGATATGAGGGGGCCGAGCCCACTATTAATATGGCGTTTTCCGTAACAGCGGAACGGGTTGCCTTTACATCAGCCCGGAAGTCCGATCCCACCGGGATTCTGACCACTTTTAAATCAAGGAAATGGGCTGCTTTGTAAAAGGCGGGGTGCGCGGTTTCGGGCACCACAATCTCGGGATGAGTCACCCCGGGACGCTCAGCCCTGGCCTTGTCCCGGTATGTTTTCAACGCCATCATAATACTTTCGGTGCCGCAGGAGGTCACAGCCCCAGCAGCTTCGGGTCCGGCCCCCAGCATGCCGGCGGTCATGGCCACCACTTCGGTTTCGAACTTTCGCAGGCTGGGAAACGCCCCCGGGTTGAGCCCGTTTTCCGAAAAGAACATGGTATAGGCCCTTTTGAGAAATTCATACAGTTCATCCCCCGGGTAGTAAACCAAGCTCCACGTCCTGCCGTCCTTCCAGTTGGCGTCTTTGGCCCGGAGTGCGCCCATCTCTTGCAAAAGCTGCTCCCCGGGCGTTCCCGCGACGGGAAGTTTAACGATGGTGCTTGTCATGGCAATTCTCCTTTCCTGTATAATCCAATATGTAAGCGCGACCGGTGGAAAGCGGTGTCGAATTAGTCCAGGTCAATAAGTTCGTACTTTACGGAAGAGTTGCCGCAGTTTAATACCAGGAATGAATTTCAATTGTCAGTAACACCTTTAAGCGCATGGTCTGTACATAATGACGTCGGTATTAATATTTGTCATAATTATATAGCTATTCTGTCAATTATTAAACTTTTTTCTTAATTTTTAACCAGATTAATTATACGCACCCTTTCTAATTACATTTTATTAAAAATATAAATTTTATTTCTTATCCAAAATTCAAGGCACCGACAAATGCAAAACACCTGCCGTGCCATGCATCAGCAAGTGTTATGTGCTTTGGCCTTTTGTATTCATTTATTTTCGCTAATTATCGGGAAACTGGAGAAAAAACTACTCCAACCTCACGAAACCACCCTAATCCATACTCATTTTTGCTTTTTCCATTTGCGAATTCTATTACGAGCATTTTTGTATGGTGAAGATGTGTTAAGCTGTATCATTCTCCCCATTGTCCATTTTTCATACCATGGAGTCCCATACAATTGTATGTTATCTTTTTTTTCAATT
>JAKSCU010000329.1 GCA_022360435.1 Bacillota bacterium | reverse complement strand
CGATGTCGTCGAGCTGACCCAGATCGGAGGAAAGGGTTGAGCGGGAAACGCCGGTCAGCTCAACGAAGTACTCCAGGTTGTGGCGGGCCGCCGGCCGGCGGGCCAACAGCATCGCCAACGCCGCCAGACGCTCCGGCCGGCGGAGACCCTGTTCGCTCACTGGGCCAGCACCCGCTTGGCCAGCTCGAGGTCGGTGAGCTTGTCGACGTCCACCCCGATCTCGGCGTACTCGGTGAACACGACCGCGCCACGCACGCCGAACATCCCGGCGACCTTGGCCTCCAGCTCGGCTGTGGACAAGGCGCCGAGCATCAGCTTGATGGCAAAGCCCGGGCCCAGTAGCCCGGCCATCTTGGCCGGGCTTTTACGGGCGTCGACGAAGGCCTTGAGCCTGGCGGCAAGGTCCGGCGCGACACGGGGGTTGACCACAAAGATGTTGCCGCCAGTGAACGTCCCCTCGCGCAGCTTAACGTATGTCCGCTCGACGCCGGGGTAGCCCCGCTCGGCCGCCGCCCGCGGGATCGCCGGGTAGTATATATCGGCGGGTTGGGCGGCGCACCGGGCGGCAAGGTCGTCGACGGCGACCGGCGTGAGCAACGGGATGTCGGAGGTGACGACCATGACCAGGCGGTCCGACGCCAGTTTGCCCAGGCCGTGCAGCACGTTGTCAATGATCTCGTCGCCGGCCGCCTGGTACTCGACGCCCGCCGGCAGGGCGGCCTCGACCTCCGGCGTGCCGACTACAACTATGCGGTCGACCCGCCCGGCGCCTTGCAAGGCGCTTAGCACGTAATCGAGCATCGTCCGCCCGCCGATCTCGATCAGCGCCTCGTTGGGGGCGTCGCTGACCGCCTGGAACGCGCCGTCGTTGCGCTGGCCGGCGAGCACCACGGCGTCAAACATCATGATTTCGGTCATGGTGGTCCCTCCCCGGCGGCCACCTGGGGGGCCGCCGCCGGCTCCGGATCGAGCCGGCTCTGAATAAACGTCACGTCGGGAAAAGCCGCTTTCAACCTTGCTTGGGCCGCGGTGGCCACCGCCGGCCCGGTAAACACGCCGAACACCACCGGGCCGCTGCCGGTCATCTCCGCCGCCGCGGCGCCGGCTTCGCGCATCGCCGCGATCAATCGGCCGACCAGTGGAAACCGCTCCGTGACCCCGGCCGTCAGGTCGTTGCACACCTGGCCGCCGGCGAGCGCGGCGACGTCGTCCAGCTTGCGACCGGACCAGCCGCGCCGGG
>JAKSCU010000224.1 GCA_022360435.1 Bacillota bacterium | reverse complement strand
TTTCCTTAACTTTTTCAAACCAATGTTCATCTGGAACGCACAAAGGAAGATTTCGAAATAGAGCCAGCACCTTTTCTAAGGTTTCCGGATCGCTGTGGCGAGCATAGGTTGCATCATTAAAGTCCGGCAATTCAAGGTTAAGCCGCCGCGCCTCCTTTCGGAGAGCCTCACAGCGATCCGTAAACTCCAGCCAGGCAACGCAATGACATGCGTTTTCCGGGAGTACCCACTGACAGTACCTGCCGAAAAACGCGTTTAAGTTCCGTCGAGCCCGATGCAAAAGAGCTTTTGTTGCCGATAGGGACCGGTTAAGTAACACCGCTGTTTCTACAACATTAAGACCGAACACGTCCACTAGGGCAAAAGTAACTCGTTGTTCCAAAGAGAGGCGTGTAGCCATCGCCGTAAAGCAATTGTCCTTAAATTCCTGAATAGCTTCATCAACTAAAAATTCCTCTTCAGGTGTGGGGGAAGGTGAAGATAACCGCAGCTGTCGGTCTTCCTCCTCTAATTGACGTATGTCATAATTGCTTATTTCCATTACCTCGTAGCGCTTACGTTTTTTTTGTAAGAAAGCATTTACACAAATTTTTCGGAGCCATGGTAACACGGCAGACTTCTCGCGTAATTGTGACACAGATTTCCAGGCGGAAAGAAAAGTTTCCTGGGCCAAATCTTCCGCTTCTTCCCTCCGCCCTGTTAAGCGATAGGCCAAGGAAAAAATGTATTGTTTATGTTCACACACCATTTCCTCAAAATTGATTGATTCAACATTGTCAATTGGATTTTCCATTTTTCAAAATCACCTCTTTTAAACATCTAAATTAGTGGAATTTTATGATAATTAATCTGTTGGAGCATGATGATGACGG
This sequence comes from Bacillota bacterium, assembly GCA_022360435.1. GTDB lineage: Bacteria > Bacillota > Desulfotomaculia > Desulfotomaculales > Desulfallaceae > BRH-c8a. Next base: position 10,025 of record JAKSCU010000224.1, on the reverse strand, counting down.
GGCACAAAAATAAAATGTGTGGAAACTCTTTGAGAGTTTTCAATATAATGGCATAAATTCCTGCAAGATATTTAAAATTGGTGACAAAAAATTTGGGCACGATGTCCCGTCCCGCCAACTGGGCGGTTCCCATGGCTTAGCTACTATAACCGAAGCCTCATTGCATCTTTTATGTACCAGAGCTGTCGAACACGGGTTTATACTAAGGAGAAAAGGAGTTAAAATGTAAAAAATCGCCGGTTGCCCGGCGAAATGTTTTGCTTCTGCTGTTATATTATTGTTTGTTCTTTTTAGCTTTGTCTTTTTCCGGCCCCACCTCCGGGGCCAGAGGTCCTGCCAATTCAACATTGTACCCTTCCATTTTCTTGCCTTTCTTTTTATCCTTGTTCTTGGCCACACAAACCCTCCTTTCCCAGGTATTTTCAGTATGAGTAAAAAAACAATATTTATACCTGTCAAAGTTAGATTTAACTACTCCCGGTTGGATTTATTGGTTGTTATTGTGTTAGAATATAATGTATTTTAAACGTGGGGGGTTTAAAATGATCGACCCGGTCGCCCTGACCATAGGCCCGCTGCAAATCAGGTGGTACGGCGTTATAATAGCCACCGCTTTTCTTGCGGGCATCATCCTGGCCTACCGCCGAGCCGAACGAAACAACATCGATCCCAACCACATACTGAATATGGTAACCATCATAATACCGGCTGCCATCATCGGCGCCCGGCTGTACTACGTGGTTTTCACCTGGGACGACTACCGCGGCGACCCCTTGGCCATACTGGCCATCTGGCACGGCGGCCTGGCCCTTCATGGCGGCATTATCGGCGGCCTGCTGGCGGGGTTGTTTTACGTTTCACGACATCGCCTATCCGCCTGGTTTACCGCCGATATAATCGCGCCCAGCGTGATCCTGGGACAAGCCATCGGTCGCTGGGGCAACTTCATCAACCGGGAAGCCTACGGGAACCCGGTGACCGAGCAGTTTATCAATTATTTTCCCGACTTTATCAAAAAACAGATGTATATCGCCGGCCAATACCACCACCCCGCCTTCCTGTACGAATCCCTTTGGAACTTCAGCGTATTTCTGTTCCTTACCTGGTATTGGCCCAGGAAAAAAGCCGACGGGGAAATTGCCTTTCTATATCTGATCCTTTACTCGGCAGGAAGATTTATTATAGAGTCCATACGCACCGACAGCTTAATGATAGGTCCTTACCGAGTGGCCCAGTTGGTAAGCCTGCTGTTAATTTTAATCAGTATTGCCGGCATAGCTTTTTTGCGCCGCAAAAACAGCTCGCCCCGGTCCGGCTGATACTTGTTAAAGCGCTATCTGCACAAGCATGGCGCCTTAAAAACTGTTTTAACCGCCGCAGGCCGGATTACACCCGGCCTATTCCTTATTCCCGGCATTGTGCAATAAAAAAAGCGCACTTATTCAGTTCCCTTTATGTGCGCTTTTTAATACTCTTATCCTTGAATCCGGCCATTAATATGGCCGGAAGTATACTTTCCTAAGAGTATAAAAAAAGCGCACTTATTCAGTTCCCTCTGCGTGCGCTTTTTGATACTCTTATCCTTGAATCCGGCCATTAATTATGGCCGGAAGTATACTTTCCTGAGAGTAAAAAAAAGAAACCCGCAAGGGTTTCCAAATTTAAACATGGAAATAAAAAATATAAGGCGGAAATTTCACTTTTATGCTTTCGACAATGTTTTTTATATTCCTGCATTTTTTTATGGTTTTTTTAAAAAAATATAGTTTCTTGAATATTACATTATTTATGTTGTATAATTTAGAAAATAATTGATCATCCAGTAAGTTTAATAAATTATATCAACCAGTCCAATCCGAAAGGAAATGACCATGGTTATTGCTCCAAGCAAAGAAAACATTATATTCGCTCTGGACATCGGCACGCGAACGGTCATCGGCTTGGCGGGGTGCATGGACGGTGACAGCTTCCGCATCACGGCCCAGGAAATATTCGAACATGAGGGTCGTTCCATGTACGACGGCCAGATACACGACATCCCGCAAGTGGCGGACGTGGTGGCCAAAATTAAATCGGAGCTGGAAAAGAAAACCGGCCTTAATCTGGAAAAAGTGGCGGTGGCGGCTGCGGGGCGCTCGCTGAAAACCGTCCGGTGCCAGGTGGAAACCGAGCACGACGGGGACAGGGAAGTTGAGCCGCTGGACGTGCGGGGCCTGGAACTTGCCGCCCTGCGGCAAGCCCACCGGGAGCTGGAAAACAGCCCCGATTACAACAGCAGTGACAACTACTACTGTGTCGGCCACTGCGTCATCAGGTACCTGCTGGACAACATGACGGTTTCCAACCTGCAGGGCCACCGGGGCAGCCGGATTGCCGCCGAAATAGTGGCCACCTTCCTGCCAGCCTCGGTAGTCAACAGCCTGTATACCGTGCTGTGCCGGGTCAACCTGGAGCCGGTCAACCTGACCTTGGAGCCCATTGCCGCCATTGACGTGGCCATTCCGCCCAGTTTTCGCCTGCTGAACCTGGCCATGGTAGACATCGGGGCCGGCACCTCGGATATTGCCATCACCCGTGACGGCAGCATTGTGGCTTACGGTATGGTCCCGGTCGCCGGCGATGAAATCACCGAACCCATTATGGAAAAACTGCTGGTGGAATTCAGCGAAGCCGAAAAAATTAAGCGCCGGCTGGATGAAAGCGGTGACATCACGTACACCGACATCTTGGGGGTAACCGGCACCATTACCCGGGAAGAAGTTATACAAATTATCAACCCGGTGCTGGACAAGCTTGCCGGCGCCATTTGCGATAATATTCTGCAGCTAAATGGCGATACGCCGCCAAAATCAGTTTTTTGTATCGGCGGTGGCTCCCGGGTACCCACCCTGACCGAAAAGCTGGCCGAACGCTTGAAGCTGGATAACCAGCGGGTGGTGTTGCGGGACAGAAGCTTTTTGCGCAACGTTATTTCACTGAAAGACGATTACCTGTCCGGGCCGGAAGGAGTTACGGTGGTGGGCATCGCCACGGTAGCCCTGGCCCGACTGGGTTACGAGTTTATGGCCGTAAAAATCAACGGCAGCCAATACAAGCTTTTTAACACCAAAAGTATTAACGTTTCTCAGGCCCTGGGCTTAATCCAGTTCGATCCGCGGCACCTGATCGGTAAACACGGCCAGGACCTGAAGTTTTTCCTGAATGACAAAGAGCAAACCGTGTTTGGCGCCATGAGCGAGCCGGCCCGTATTCTGGTCAACGACCGCCAGGCCAATTTACAAACTCCGGTTCAGGACGGCGACGATATCATCGTCATCAAGGCGGTGGACGGACGGGAAGCATCGGCCCGGGTGGCCGACTTCCTGCCGGCCCGGGATACCATCGACCTCCGGCTGAACGGCGCCGAAGTCAAGTGGACAACGCAAGCTTTTTTAAACGGAAGTAAAGCAGACTCGGACAGCCCGCTGCGGCAGGGCGACCGGTTGGAAATAACCAAGCCCACCGCGGCCCGGGTTGCGGCATCCCTGGGCATTGAACACGCCGGGCGGGAGGTTTACATAAACGGTAAGCCCGCGCCGGCCACAGCCGAAGTAAAAAGCGGCGATGTGGTGGAAATCCAGGGGTCCGGTCACCGCTCGGTTGAAATCAAAGTAACCGTTAACGGCGACCCAATAACCCTCCCTGTAGCCGAAGCAATATTCGTGGACATTTTCAACTACATTGATATTGATACCACCCGAACCAAGGGCACCCTGGTTATGGAACTCAACGGTATCCCGGCCCGATACACAAACCCTGTCCGCGACGGGGACCGCATTGATCTTTTTTGGAGAAATGCCGGTGACGCCGGAGAGGACAACGAAAGCTAAAGTTAATAGTCGGTGGTAAAAATTAGGCCGGTTGCCTTTCCAGGCTCCGGCCTAATTAACGGGGGACTGGTTCGTCACCAGCTCGATAAATGTTTTGGCCACCTGCGGGTCGAACTGCGACCCGGTGTTTTCCCTGATTTCCCGGATGGCTTTTTCCAGGGGAAAGGCCCGACGGTAACTGCGGTCCGACGTCATGGCGTCAAATGCGTCGGCCACCGCCAACACCCTGCTCAGCAGCGGAATATCATCTCCCTTTAGTCCGGACGGATAACCCGTGCCGTCATAGCGCTCATGGTGGTGTTCAACCACGTGCAAAATGTCCTTCATTGTTCGCATTGACTGTAAAATAGTAACGCCAATTTTCGGGTGTTTCTTAATTACTTCAAACTCGAGCCCGGTAAGCTGGCCCGACAGCTTGGTCAAAATAAACTCGGGCACGCCAATTTTACCCACGTCATGCAGCAAACCCGCCAAGTAAGCTATCTCGGCGGTTTCGCTGCTAAAGCCCAGGCAAAAGCAGATTTGCTGAGCATATTCGGCCACCTTTTCGGAATGCCACCGGGTATAGGTGTCCCGGGCGGCGATGGCGGCAGAAAAACCCCTGATAGTTTCAATATGCTGGTTGGCCGATTGGCTGCTGACCTCGGCCAGCAGGCGATGCATTTCATGGAGCCGCTGTTTTCTCCAGCGATGCCCGGTAAGATCGAAAAAAACGCCGCAAACACCGGTAATTATACCCAGTTGGTTCCGCAGGGGTTTCGTCCAGACCCGGCAAATCACGCTCAACTCGCGTTCACAGGTCCGCAGTCGCATTTCCTTGTCCAGCGCGCACCCGGTAACCAGTGTCTCCAACATTGGGTTGGGATAATCCTCCCGGCTGCTTTTATTGTCGTAAAGCATGACCCCGGCCACATTTTTGTTTAACAGACTCGTATCACGAAAAGCCCGGTGTCGTTTCAGGCTTTCATTGTAAGCCACTATCACGCCGTTATGATCAATTACCAATACTCCGCAAGGTGACGTGGCGACAATTAGTTCCTGCAAATCATCAAGGGCCATGAAATCTTTGATCCTGTTGTCTTCCTCGCTGTACAAAATAACACCCCGATTAATTTTATTTCAGGGAACGTTAAAAAGCGCGTCGCTCCGGCGCCGGCGAAAACTCCGCCGGCAATTTCACCTGTTTGATGCCTCCCGCGCCCTAAGACGGGTGTCCGTTAAATTGATTATCGGTATAATAACATAAAACACTAACCAAACCTTTTTCAGGAAACAGTGCTTTGCGTAATAAATATTCTATAATTGGTTTGAAAACCCTCCTCAAAGTTGCAACTATTCAATGTTTTTTTAGCTTGTTCGCCTAATACCTTGCCCTTTCGACCATTTTATGGTAAGCTGCCCTTGGAGGATTTTTCGACATCCCCACCAGCAACGGGAGGGCTCTACTTTGAAAAAGAACAGTAAAAAAAAGACAGCCGCAGCCCCCGGGAATGACTTTAAAAAAGATATTGTCGGGCTGGCTCTTATCGCCCTGTCCCTGATTGGCCTGGCCGGCCTGTTTACCAGCTCGGTGGGCACAGTGGGCCTGTTGACCATGCAGGGACTGCTGATCCTGGTGGGCAAAGGTTACCTCGCCTTTCTGTTTATTCTGGCCCTGGCGGGTCTTAAACTTATGCGCCGGCAAAAATGGCAATTTAATTCGCGTTTTTTGGGATTGATTGTATTATTTAGCAGCCTGCAGATATTTCTGCACCGGAATGTGCCTCTGGGAGAATCCTTCAGTACAGGTTTGGCCGGCCAGGGCGGCGGTTTGACGGGAGCCGTTTTGGGCTACGCGTTTATGTTTTTTTTCGGTACGGTGGGCACTTATATCATCCTTTTTCTAATGGTTTTGGCCGGTGCGGCCCTTTGTGCCGGCTGGACAATGAAAGATCTGGCAATAAACACGTGGGTAAAATTAAAAACAGCCATGCTGCGGCTGTGGAGCCTGTCAATAAACTTTCTTTTTGTGGAAGAAGATGACGGAGATAAAACCGCCGCCAAAAAGGCAAAACACCCGGCCGCCAAGGACAAACCAACCGAAGAACCCCCCCCCTTGTTGCCCCCGGGCCATGAGACCCTGCCGCCGGCAATCCAGATCGACCCTCCGCCCGGGTTTTGGGAAACCGTACCGGTAACCGGCGGTAACGATAAACCTGAATCACAGGACCGGGAAAACTCAACCGGGGAAATCCCGGACAAACCCGGTGAACAGCAGCAAGAAAATATCGGCGGCAAAGAGTATCACATGCCGCCCTTAACCCTGTTGAATCCCCCGTCAAACGGCGGGGAAAATGTCGCGGGCAGGGATATCAGCACCCGTATCAACAAACTGGAACAGATACTGGAAAGCTTCGGCATCAAAGCCAAGGTCATCAATGTTTCCATGGGACCGGCCATCACCAGGTACGAATTGCAGCCTCCGCCGGGTATCAAGGTAAGCAAAATCGTGGGTTTGTCGGACGACATCGCCCTGGGCATGGCCACCACCGGCGTGCGTATCGAGGCCCCCATCCCGGGTAAAGCGGCGGTGGGCATTGAAGTACCCAACCCGGACATAGATATGGTGACGTTGCGCGAACTACTGGAAACCAGAGAGTTCACAGGCTCATCCTCCCGGCTGACCGTGTCTCTGGGCAAGGATATCGCCGGCACGCCCATACTGGCCGACCTGGCCAAGATGCCCCACCTGCTGATAGCCGGCGCCACCGGCTCAGGTAAAAGTGTGTGCGTCAACACCATAATCTCCAGCGTCCTTTACAAAGCCGCTCCTGAAGAGGTCAAGTTCCTCATGGTAGACCCCAAGATGGTGGAACTTGCCAATTACAACGACATCCCCCACCTGGTCAGTCCGGTGGTCACCGACCCCAAGAAGGCGGCGGGGGCGCTGCGCTGGGCGGTGCGGGAAATGGAATCCCGCTATGACCTGTTCGCGGCGGCGGGGGTCAGGGACATTACCAGGTACAACGCGCTGTTCGGCGAGTTTGAGCCCGACCCCGGCCAAACACCGCTGCCCTACATAGTGGTAATCATTGACGAGTTAGCCGACCTGATGATGGTGGCCCCGGCGGATGTGGAAGATTCCATCTGCCGCCTAGCCCAGATGGCGCGGGCGGCGGGCATTCACCTGGTAGTGGCCACCCAGCGCCCGTCGGTGGACGTTATTACCGGCCTGATCAAGGCCAACATACCCTCCCGCATTTCCTTCGCGGTGTCCAGCCAGATGGATTCCCGCACCATCCTGGACATGGGCGGCGCGGAAAAGCTGCTGGGCAAGGGCGACATGCTGTTCTTCCCGGTGGGCGCCGCCAAGCCGGTGCGGGTACAGGGCGCCTTCTTGTCGGACAAGGAAGTGGAGAATCTGGTGGACTTTTTGAAGGACCAAGCCAGACCGGTGTACAACGAGGAAGTGTTGCAGGAACAGCCCGGCGGCGAGACGGTGGAAACCGAGGAAAGCGACGAACTGCTGCCCCAGGCAGCCCGAATATTCATTGAAAGCGGCACGGCGTCCATCTCCATGCTGCAACGCCGGCTGCACGTGGGCTACTCCAGGGCCGCCAGGCTGGTGGACATCATGGAGCGGCGGGGCATCGTGGGCGGCTTCGAAGGCAGCAAACCCCGCACCGTGCTGATGACCATGGAACAATACCAGCAGTTTTTTGAGAATAATAACGGGGAAACCGCCGAAACCAGAACCGCCGCGTCATAGAATTCCAGCCCCAACGGCCATATTTTATAACCGGGCCTACTTGCTAAAAACATGGAAAATATTAAGCTGTCGTCTAGAATATACCGTCACCTGTACAACGCAACCGCAAACCCCACCCCGATCCGGAAAAACTGCGGGGAACTGTGCGGTCGCGCCTGCTGCCGGCCCGCCCCCCGGGGCGAGCTTGGCATTTATCTCTTTCCCGGGGAGGAAACCATGTTCTCCCGGCGGGAAAACTGGCTCACCTGGGAAGAGCACGACCCGGTGGAACACGGTTTCCCCGTTTCCTGGAACGAGCCGGTTTATTTTGTTCGCTGCAGCGGCTCATGTCCCCGGGAAATGCGCCCGTTGGCCTGCCGTTTTTTCCCATTGGCTCCCCACCTGAACCGGGACGGCTCCCTGCGGTTGATTTACGAAACCCTGGACCTGCCCTACCGCTGTCCCCTGATAACGTCGGGCACCCCGCTGGAACCGCGATTTATAAATATGGTGGAAACAGCCTGGGAGATATTGCTCCGGGACCGGCGCATCGGCGACCTGGTGCGGGAAGACTCCCGCCTCCGGGAAGAAAACGGTCTGCCGGTGCAAGTGGTAAGCCGGGCTTAATTGATTATTCGCCCTTCTTCCCCGGACTAAATACTCCATCAAGCGATATGTATTGACTAAACGGTTTTACCTGTTGTTTTACCCACGGTTGATTTTGTTGTTGACTGCAAGTCTTGTCCCGTGGTACTATAAAAATGTATTTACCAATTAAAGACGGTAATGACTGTGATGGAGAAAAGTAAACGGGCTCCAGTTTCTCAGGGAGGGAGTGTCATGGACTGAAAGCACTCCCGGAACATGATCTGTTGAAGTTCCCTCCGGAGTTGCGCGGCTGAAACGGGTGGCAAGTAGGCCGTGACGGGTGTCTTCCGCCGTTAAAAGGAAGGGGGTATCGGAGTATATTCCATGGTGAATGAATTCCCGTACCTGCCGAAGTGGGCATGTTTACATGTCAATTAGGGTGGTATCGCGAAAAACTTTTCGTCCCTGGACGAAAGGTTTATTTTATTTTCCGGATGGAATTTCCCGGTGGAATTATTCCCGTACCCTGTTGAGCGGGCATATTTTTTATGCCAATCAGGGTGGTACCGCGAGTCCCCTCGTCCCTTGCCGGACGAGGGGACTTTTTCATTTTGCGGGGGATGGGCGCAGGCCTTGTAAACTACCGGGCCAACAGCCGTCAAGAGATTTAATATTTTAAGGAGGCTATTTAAAATGATGGGGATGGCGGATCCTTTGATTGGGGCGGCCTGGCTGCTTAACACCGGGGCCATGCTACTGTGCGTCGTGTACGGGGCGGTCAACTGGAATAAAGGTGGTGAGGAATAGATGGATACAGCCGAAAAAATACAGGTGGCGGCACAGATTAACGTTCCCCTGCTGGCCGCTTGTTTGGTGCTTTTCGTAGTTGTCGTAACGTACTTGACCTATCTGGGTTCCAGGCACACCAAAAACCAGTTGGAATACATGGTGGCCGGCCGGCAAATTAAAGGCTGGGTTATGGCCCTGTCCTACGCCGCCACTTTTATCAGCACCTCCGCCATAGTGGGCTTCGGGGGCGCGGCGGGACTGTTCGGTTTTAACCTGTTGTGGCTTTCATTCCTTAATATTTTTGTAGGTATTTTTGTGGCCTTTGTATTTTTAGGCGCCCCTATTCGCCTCATGAGCGCCAACCTGGGCTCCAACAGTATTGCCAGCTTTTTGGGGGATCGCTTCCAATCCAAGTTCATCACCTGGTTTATCGGATTGATGATTTTCCTGTTAATGCCCGCTTACAGCGGCGCCGTGCTGATCGGAGGCGCCCGCTTTATCCAGCAAGCGCTGAATATCGACTATAACCTGGGGCTTTTATTCCTGGTGTTGCTGGTTGCCTTTTATGTCAGTTGGGGCGGCATGCGCGGGGTCATGTACGCCGACGCCTTCATGGCCATCATGATGCTCATGGGCATGGGATTGCTGCTTTTTAAGACTTATTCCGTGGTGGGCGGAGTTGTTGAAGGTCACCGGGCGCTGGCCGGCCTGACCCACCTGGTGCCGGAAACACTGGCCCAGGGCGGACACATGGGGTGGACATCGATGCCGGCTCTGGGTTCGCCGGTCTGGTGGACGGTGGTCAGCACCATGATCATGGGAGTGGGCATCGGTGTCCTGGCCCAGCCCCAATTGGCGCTGCGTTTTATGACCGTGCCCAACAAGCAGGCTCTAAACCGGGCCCTGGTCACCGGCGGCATCTGTATTTTTTTGTTTACCGGCACCGCTTTCATGGTTGGTCCCTTGAGCAACGTGTATTTTTACGAAACCTTCGGCAAAATTTCACTGGCCATGGCCAACGGCAACATAGATTTAATCATGCCGGCTTTTAT
>JAKSCU010000501.1 GCA_022360435.1 Bacillota bacterium | reverse complement strand
GATGTGGCCATCCGCAGACCTCCGGTTCAAGTCCCGGCTCACATGGCCCGGAATGCGGTACGTAGATAAAGAAACAGCCTTACCGGAGACGGGACTTGAGGCTCTCGCGATTGCGTGGCAATCGCTGTCGCCCCTGCGGATGTGGCCATCCGCAGACCTCCGGTTCAAGTCCCGGCTCGTGTGGAAAAAAACGCGATATCTAAAAAAGAAATTGCTCTACCGGAGACGGGACTTGAACCCGTACGGCCTTGCGGCCAGGGGATTTTAAGTCCCCTGTGTCTACCAATTCCACCACTCCGGCTGTCGTTATTGTGACGGCCATCATAGCTTCCTCGGAACAGACCGGTCAACGTGTCGTGACCGCTCAAAGAGACGATTCGCGCTTCGCGATGCGCCCGCGAGTGTCGATGCGGTCGACCGACCCCTTTTGAGACTCCTTCGGCACTTACTCCGCGGTATCGGGACCGGTGAGCAGACGTTGTGCCCGCGACGGACGACCCGACGACGAATCGGTCCGAAAGAACTGTAGGCTCTCGTTCATTGCGATCGCTTGCGAAGAGAGCTCCTCCGCCATTGCCGATGCCTCCTCCGCCGCGGCCGCATTTCGTTGGACGACGCTGTCGAGTTGGAGCAGCGAATCGTTGATCTGTTGTGCCCCCGCCTCTTGTTCCTTGCTGGCCTCCGCGATCTCCGTCACGAGTTCCGCGGTTCTTCTAATCGACGGTGTCAGTTTGCGAATACGATTGCGCGCATCTTCCGAAAGAGCGGTGCTGGTGTGCGCCAACTCCACGATCTCCGACGCCGCGTCCTGGCTGCGCTCGGCCAATCTACGTATCTCAACCGCGACAATTGTAAACCCCGCGCCGTGCTTACCGGCTCGCGCGGCCTCAATCGCGGCGTTGAGCGCCAACAGATTCGTGTTGCGCGCAATTTCTTCGATGACGGTGATCTTCTCGGCGATGGATTGCATCGCCTTCACCGCATCCTCCACCGATACGGCGCTCTCGTCGGCGTCGGCCGCAGCGGACGTGGCGATACGTTGCGTCTCGGCGGCGTTATCGGCATTCGAACGAATCGTCGCGGCCATCTCTTCCATCGAAGCCGATACCTCCTCGGTACTGGCCGCCTGCTCCGTGGTGCCCTCGGACATCTGCGTGCTCATATCCGAGACCTGCTTGCTGCCGTTGAGTACGCCGTCGGCGCCATAGCGAATCGAGGTCACGACCTCGCGCAACTGACGTATCATGGCGTTCATCTGTGATGCGAGTCGCCCGGTCTCGTCTCGGCCCGAGACCGCAATCTCCGCCGAGAGATCTCCTCCGGCGATGCGACCCACCTCCGTAAGACCGAGCTTGATCGGAATCGTGATGGCCCGTGTGATGAGAAGCGTTGCGGCGACGCCGACGAGTATGGCGACCACTCCGAGCCATACGACACTACGGCGTGTGCCGACCGCGGCGCTTTGCATCGCCTCGTCGGTCAGCATATTGCGGGCGCTTACCTCACGCAGCTCTCCGAGATAGCGTTGCATCGTCTGCAGCGCCGGAACCGTTTCGCTGAAAAAGATATCCCGCGCGATGCGCATCTCCTCTTCGTTCGTGTCCTGCCACGCAATCAACCGATCAATGCCGGCCAACGTCATATCCAAGGCCGGTATAAGGGTCGAACGATGAACCGTCTGTGCGGCGCCTGCATCGACTTGTCGCAGTTCCATGACCTCGCGCAGCGCGGCGTGAAGTTCCTCGTGCGGGCCGACAATACTGTGATAGATCGTACCGAACTCGCGGTCGGAACCGAGCAGCGCCTCGACCTCGGCGGAGTAGAGCCACCGTCCTAAAGAAGAACTCCGGTGATCCTGTGCCGATTCATCGACGACGACCGTCTGATCTGCGAGCGCCTCGGCGACGGCCGTTCGCAAAAGCAGATATTCGGCGCGTACGTCGCGTAAGAAATTTCCGCGTTCGGCATCAAATTCGCGATAGTGCTCCCGGACGTTGACGGCGCTCGCGTGGAGTGCGTTGTGAGGCTCCTCGATCGCCGCCAGAATCGGTGCGAGCTCCGGAATCGCCCGCTCGATATCGAGACGCTCTTGGCTATAGTACCAGCGGCCGAACATACACTGAGTCGGATCGGTTTCAACGGTGAGCTCGTGTATCTCGTCATTCGTGATAAATGTATTGAGCCCGCTCGCCCAATTGAGGTGATCTACCTCTCGAGCAATGAGATCTCCGCGCAGCCTATTGCCGTGAATAACCTCTTCGGCGTTGCCCACGATGTCGGTGACGCCGAATATCGACCACACCGCAGAGCCGATGAGGAGCACCAGAACCAGACCGAAGCCGATGGAAAGTTTGATCCCGACAGACACATCACGCCACCGCATCGAGTTCCTCCTTCGGAACATCGTCCGGAAAACGGGTACATACGAAGTACCATTCGTTTTTTTAAAAGAAGCGCAGTGTCCGTCGCCGT
>JAKSCU010000115.1 GCA_022360435.1 Bacillota bacterium | reverse complement strand
CGAGCCCATCTCGGTCGGAAAGGCCTCGGTATCGATGTTGTCCTTGATGCCGAAGGGTACGCCGTCCAGCCGGCTCAACCGCTTCCCGGCGGCTTGACGGGTATCCGCTTCACGCGCCTGCGTCAGCGTGAACTCGCGGTCGAGATGGGCCCAAGCCCCGATCGTGCCCTCATAGCGATCGATCTGCGCAAAACAGTCCGCAAGCAGCGCGCTGGGCTGCAAGGTCCCGCTTTCCAGCACGGCAGCTGCCTCCGATAGGGTTCGCGCCTTAAGATCGTTACGTTCTTCCATCACCTGTCCATATCCTGTCCAGAGTCATGCGAGGTTGGCGGTCCTGTCCCCCAGCGCCTGCGCAGCAGCATCTGGCGCGACCGCCTCGCGATCGGTGTCAAGGACACGATCGAGCCAGCCGGGGTCGGGGCTTGGAACGGACCGAATGAGCGTCTTGGTATAGGGCTCCTGCGGCTGAGACAGGACGTTGGCCGTTGCCCCACCCTCCACCAGGCAACCATCGCGCATGACCAGGAGACGGTCGGCCAAGCCGGCAGCCGTCGAAAGGTCGTGGGTCACGAAGAGGAACGCGATGCCCCTTTCGGAGCGCAGACGCTCAAGCAGGGCAACGACGATCTGCCGCAGATCGGCATCCAGCGCCGAGGTCACCTCGTCGCAGATCACCAGGTCCGGCTCGGCTGCCAACGCCCGCGCCAGATTGACCCGCTGCTTCTGCCCGCCGGACAGCTGGCCGAGATAGCGCTCGGCCAGGTCCGCCGGCAGATCGACGGTCGCAAGCAGTTGCGCTACGCCCGCCTCCAGAGCGCCCCCACGCAGGCCGCGGAACAGCGACAGGGGACGCGCAAGGCAGGCGCCGATGCTCTGGCGTGGATTGAGCGCAATGTCGGCCGATTGAAAGGCAATCTGGACGGCACGTCTCTGTTCGCGGCTGCGCTGGCTCGCTGCACCCGGCAAGGGCCGGCCGTGCAGTTGCATGGCACCTGCGGAAGGCCGGTTCAGTCCGGCGATGAGACGGGCAACGGTGGACTGGCCCGAGCCGGACTCCCCGACCAGCCCGACGACTTCTCCGGCGGCGATCTCGAAGCTGACATCCGCGACGGCATCGCGCGCCGCGCCACGAT
>JAKSCU010000023.1 GCA_022360435.1 Bacillota bacterium | reverse complement strand
GGGATCGATCTCGGCCAGATCAACATGATTCCCGGACAGGGAGCGGCGGCGGCGCTCCAGGAACTGGCGGCCGGCGGCATGGACGTGGTGCCCAGCTCGGTGCCGGAAGCGGGCGCCCTGATCAAAGCCGGAAAGGTGCGCGGCCTGGCCGTGTTCGGCACCGAACGCCTGTCCGCCTTCCCCGACATCCCGACCCTCAAGGAAGAGACCGGCAAGGACCTGCTGCTCGGCGCCTGGCGCGGCGTCGTAGGCCCGGCCGGCCTGCCCGAGGACATCGCGTCCAAACTTGAGGCGGCCGTCAAGGATATCTACAACAGCGACAAGTTCCAGTCGGCCATGACGTCCCGGGGCTTCGGCCTGCTGTGGCGCGACAGCAAGGAGTTCAAGCAGTTCATGGTCAACGAGACAACAAGCGTTCAGACCGTGATCAAGGCCCTGGGGCTCTGACAACACGGGCAGTCGGCCAACGCGCACCGGGATCGGCCTTCGGGTAAGCCATGAAGCTGGACGATGTCGTGCTGGGGGTGGTGATCGCGCTGTTCGGGGCGACGATCATCACCCTGGCGTCCGAATTCGAGGCGCTCAGACATATCGACTACGGACCCGGTTTCTTCCCGACGATCATCGGCGCCTGTCTGGTCGCCTGCGGCGTGTTGATGGTGGCGCGCCGCATTCTCGCGAGCGGCTTGCGCGGCCCCTATATTCAGCTGGGCCCGTGGAGCCGCTCGCCGCGCCATGTGGTCAGCTTCCTCCTCGTTCCCGCGTCCGTCATCGTCTACATCCTGGTTTCCGACGCCGCCGGTTTCTTCCTGACCATGATCGCCCTGCTGACCCTGCAGATCGGCTGGTTCACGGGCAGGGTCTGGCGAAGCTTCGGCATCGCCGTTCTGGTCACGGTGTTCCTGCAGGAGTTCTTTCAGGGCTTCATGTCGGTGCCGCTCCCCTGGGGCGTGCTTGAACCGTTTTCCGGGTTCCTGACATGGATGTGATCCTCCAGGCCGCGGGCCTGCTCGCCGACCCGACCGTCATCCTG
>JAKSCU010000025.1 GCA_022360435.1 Bacillota bacterium | reverse complement strand
TCACTTGGTGTTAAAGCCGCCCTTCCTTCTATAACCTCACTCGACGATGAGGCAATTATCGGCGCGATTGACAGCGAATACGAATCCCACGGCAAGGTCGTCCTCGAACACGACTACGTCCGTGAGTGGTTGCGTATCGTTACAGTCGACGAAGCCATTGAACAGTTTTCCCTGTTGGTGAACGAGGCGCTTTCCGGGAAGGAGGTCGTCGTGGCGCGAGGCGGTAAACCTGTGGTTCGGCTTACCGCAGTAGCACCGGTTCTACCGAGTAACCCGCCGGCTACGCCACCGCTGAAACTCCTCGACGGCTAGAGCAATCAATCGGTCGAGCAGCTGAGTGTAGGAGACCCCCGACGCCTCCCATAGCTTCGGATACATGCTGTTCTTTGTGAATCCCGGGATGGTATTTACCTCGTTTACGAAAACCTCTCCGGAGGGCAGCAGAAACATATCGACCCGGGCCATGCCGCGGCCCTCCAGGGTGGTAAATGTTGTTAAGGCAGTCTGCTGGAGTCTCTTAGTAGCCGTGTCGTCGATTTCCGCCGGAATAATTAGCGTCGCACCGTTCTCGTCGATGTACTTCCGTTCGTAGGTATAAAACCCTTCGTCCACGACTACCTCGCCGGGAAGAGAGACCATCGGATCCCGATTGCCGAGTATAGAACACTCCATCTCCCTGCCGACGATTGCCTGCTCGACCAGTACCTTCTCCTCGAACTGAAAAGCGAGGCGAAGAGCGGCCTTCAGTTCGTCTCTCTGTGTCGCTTTCGACACCCCTACCGATGATCCGAGATTGGCAGGTTTAACAAAGAGCGGATAGTCGAGTCTCTCTTCGATGCATCGGAGATGGTCGGTGTCGACACCGTCTCCGAACAGCACTTCGAAGGGAGCCACCGAAAGGCCGGCGTCCCGCAGAAGGCGCTTTGAGACATCCTTGTCCATTCCCACTGCGGAGCCGAGAATGCCGGCGCTCACACAGGGTAGATCGACAAGCCGTGCCAACCCTTGGATCGCTCCGTCCTCGCCGTCAGGACCATGAAGAAGCGGAAAGATCACGTCGACCCTACGAGTTCCACCGTCCGACAGTCTCAGAGGTGACCCAGGCTGCCCGCCGGAGAGGAAGGAGACCGGGGTACGGTTACCGTCAC
>JAKSCU010000026.1 GCA_022360435.1 Bacillota bacterium | reverse complement strand
GTGCAGAATTGTCTCCGGCACAATCCCGTTCTGAACGCGTTTCGGTATCTTGTCGAAGAAGGGTCTCAGCGATGGCCATGCATCCCGTTCTGAACCGAACGGAACGAGATGAAGGCTAGCCAGTGTCGTCCTCAGGCAGGTTCGGTGAGATCGCCTTCACTGGGAAGAAGCTGGCTCTCCAACCGACGGATTTCCGCCTGGGCCTTCAGAAGCTTTGATTGAAGCACTGCCATCTCGCCCGCGAACTTGATGGCGCGCGTGCCCAGAAGGCTCCGTTGCTCCTCGAGCTCGCGAATAATCGCGTCGGTTCTGGTGTCCTGCATTTTCGCGCTCTTTTGCTGCACTTTGACTCTTGATTTAGTGCGTGACTCACTTACACACCAAATATGCACACGGTCGTTGAACTTAAGCCCGTCACCCGCGCTGCGGACCGTCTCGGACTAAGTGGGACTGAACGCTCCAACATCACCTCGTCGAGTGCGGCCGACCCGATGATTGGCGATGTGATCCAAGGGACCGGCGGCTATCGCAAGGTCCGGTTCGCTGGATGCGGCAAGGGCAAGTCAGGCGGCTATCGTGTGGTGACGTCCTTTCGGGACCGGATATCCCAACCTGTCTGGTTACGATCTACTCGAAAGGCGACAAAGCCGACCTCGGTCAAGCAGAGAGGAAAGCCCTGCTGGAAATTGGTCGTCGGTACATCGCCGAGTACAAACGGAGGCGGAAATGAGCAGTCGTGTATTTAACGATATCATGGAGGGTATGGAACAAGCCGTTGCCTTCGCCCGAGGCGAAGACGTTGCTGTCCGCGTCCACATTCCCACTGAGATCGATACGAAGCGCATCCGTAAGAAGCTTGGACTCACCCAGAAGGTCTTTGCAGAGCGCTATGGCTTCCCTCTAAGCACCTTACGTGGATGGGAACAGGGTCGGTTCGTTCCGGACAAAGCGACCCAAACCCTCCTTCGGGTTATTGACAAGGAGCCCGAGGCCGTCCAGCGCGCGATAGAAGGCGCGTAGGCCTCCTCTCTAAGGGGTTAAAGCTCACATGTCCGGCTCGGGTGTTGTTGCTGTCCGCAATTTCCAGAAGCGCCTCGAGGCCGGCGAAGAAGAGCTGCTCCCCTCTGAATTCGCCAATCGCATCATTGACGGCAAAAGTCCCATTCGTGTCTGGCGGGCGTACCGTCAGATGACTGTCAAAGCGTTGGCCGACGCCGCCGATATCTCTGGCGCCTACCTCTCTCAGATCGAAACCGGCGTCAGAGACGGCGAGGTCGGCACATACCGACGGCTAGCGCAGGCTCTGGGCGTTCAGGTCGACGACCTTGTTTAGGGGCAGCGCCCCTGACTTGACGCTCGCTTGCGGAATCCCGACACGGTAGAGCTTATTGGCGGCGACATACGCTCGCAAAGGACTCAACCTATGCCCATTCGCGCTAGTACCAAGGGTGACGACACTCTCAAAGGCAAGAAGATCAAAGGCCTGGCTGGAGATGACGATATCACAGCTAAGGACAGCACGTTTTCTCGTCTCTACGGGAACGGTGACAACGACGCGCTCCTTGGCGGCGACAATGGCGCTTTCATGTCCGGCGGCAGCGGTGCGGATAAACTCTATGCCGGCTTGGGCAAGAACATTCTCATCGGCGGCAAGGGCAAGGATAAGTTCGTCTTCGACCCCGACCTAGCCGACGACAAAAAAAGGATGTCATCCATGATTTTGAGGCCGGGAAAGACAACATCGGGATCACCGCCTATGTGGCGCTATCCGACATACCGAACGGTACTTGGCAAGATCGCGCTATCTATGACTACACCACCGGCAAGCTCTTTTGGGATCGAGGATGGAACGGGGCCCGGTGCGCCGATCCTGTTGGCGAAACTAAAGGACGCTCCAGATCTTAAATCAGACGACATTTTTTGGCGCGTCCAATTTGGTGTTTGCCTAAAGCGTCCATGAGTAGAGGCCCGGATGGATCCACGACAAAGCGTCCGTGGACGACTCACACGACAGCACTCGCTGAGGAAGAGCCCAGGCTAGGAAGCCGCCAGGGATGGGAACCGGCGCGGACCAATAAACATCATCCGTGTCGAAGGACGCGGTAAGCGCCTTCTTACCTGAAAGGTTAAACGTGCTCCCGGAGACCGCTAACCAGCTCAAATTTCCGCTAGAGTCGTTTGTCAGAATGTTGACGGCCATACCTGCTCCCCCTACGGCGGTGCCAGCGCAACGTAGTTTGACCCGTTGTGGTAGATTAAGTTGCCCTTGGTGTTCCCCAGCCCCTTTAGCATCGCCTGCAACACATCCTCGACATCGAACCGGCCCCAGGTGCCGTCAGTGGCGTCCCTGATAAGCATGTCGTCAAAGGGCGGGTTGATCGTAAAGGCACTGGCTGGGATGCCGGTTAGGCCGGCAGCGACCACATCCGTGACGTCGAACCGAGCTATGTCAGAGTTCGTGTTGTCCTGAC
>JAKSCU010000027.1 GCA_022360435.1 Bacillota bacterium | reverse complement strand
TCGGTCATGCTTATCGCTTGCCTCTCCGCACTGGCGATAGCCGCTGTTCTGGCGCGGCTGCGCGGCGAGCTGGGCTGGCGCTCCGCCATTCCCTTCGGCCCTGCGCTGGCCCTGGGCTTCTGGATCACCTGGCTCTATGGGCCGCTGCTGCTTGGCTGAACGCCAAGAGCGAAACGCGCGAGAAAGGCAAGAAAGCAAGCAATCACCATGTTGTCGCCGGACGCGTCACTGCTGGACCCGATGGAACGCCTGGGCGCGCTGCTCTGTGAGGAGGGGCGGCTGGACGCGCAGCAGCTGAACCGCGCAACACGTGTCGCCATCGAGACGGGCGAGCGTATCGACAACGTGCTCTGCCGCCTGGGGCTGGTGGAGGAGCGGGACATGGCCGACGCGCTTGCCAAAACGCTGGCCATGGAACGGGTCGGGCCAGAGAGCTTCCCGAACGACGGAGAGCTGATCGAGGCCCTCGGCCCACGCTTCCTGGCCAGCGCCTGCATCCTGCCCATTGAAGAAGGCCCCTCCGGCATCCGCATCGCCATGGGCGACCCGCTGGACCGCTCGGCAGCAGATGCCGTGGCGCTCAAGCTCGGCCGTACGGTGGAGCCCTGCGTCGGAGCTCCTTCCGAGATCGAGGCGGCGCTGGAACGCTTGAGCGAACGCGAAACCAGCCTGGATGAGCTCGGCGCCGATGTCGTGGGTGGCGAGGAAGACATGGCCGCGGACGTTGCGCGCCTGCGCGACCTGGCCTCGGAGGCCCCCGTCGTCCGAATCGTCAACCTGATCATCCGCAAAGCCGTCGAGGCGCGTGCCTCGGACATCCATATCGAGCCCTTCGAGCAGAGCCTGAACGTGCGGCTGCGCATCGACGGCGTGCTGCGCAAAATCGATGCGCCGCCGAGCCATCTGCGGGCCGCCGTGATCTCGCGCATCAAGATCATGGCCAAGCTCAACATCGCCGAACAGCGACTGCCGCAGGACGGGCGCATCAAGATCGTGGCCGC
>JAKSCU010000252.1 GCA_022360435.1 Bacillota bacterium | reverse complement strand
TTTGATACTTTTTTCCTCTGCCCTTGCCATATATATGGCAAGATATATTTCCCAAAGTATTAAAAATGACGCTTTATAGTTTATCCGCCGGCTTTAAAAGAATGGGAATAAAGCACGATCCGATCCCGCCCTTCTTCCTTGGCCCGGTAAAGCGCAGTGTCGGCAGCGTCCATAAGCTCCCGTACATTGGCAGCGTGGACCGGGTAACTGGCCACCCCGCCACTGATGCGCACTTGGAACCGGACCCCGTCGTTATCAAACAGGTTTTCCCGCACGGCCAGGCGGATCCGCTCGGCTACGTGCATCGCCTCGGTGGGGCCGGTTTCAGGCATCATCACCGCGAATTCCTCGCCTCCGTAACGGGCCGCCAGGTCGCTGGAGCGCACCTCGCCGCTGATAATGCGGGATACCCCGGCCAGCACAGTGTCCCCAACCAGATGGCCGTACCGGTCGTTAACCTGCTTGAAGTAATCAATATCCAGCATAATCAGCGACAATTTGGCGCCATACCGTTCGGCCCGCTGGAAATCTTCCAAAAGCCGTTGATAGAAATAGCGGTGGTTGTAAAGACCCGTCAGGCCGTCGGTTATAGCTGTTTTTTCCAGTTTTTTATACAGTTGGACGTTGGTGATGGCCACCGCGGTTTGACCGCTGATAATGGTCAGCGTTTGCAGATGCTTGTATTCAAAAAAAGCCGGCCGCTTGTCACCAAGCATAATTAGACCCAGCACTTCGGTTTCCGCCACCAGGGGCACCACCAGCATGGACCGGTGCACCTGGATAAGCCCCACATCACCGGCGGTGCGCACGTCCAAGCGGGTGTCATTAACCAGTTGGGGTTCACGGTTTTCCGCCGCCAGACCCAGGAAGCCCTCCCCCAGCCGGATGGTGGAATCCATCAACAGCCCGGCATGGGGCCCGGTGGACGCGCCCACCCGGTAACACCCGTGTTCTTCGGACCACAAGTAAATGATTCCGGTATGGAAATTAATCATCCGGGATATTTCCCGCAATACCATACTCAGCATTTCATCCAGCTTTAAATTGCCGCCCAGACGCCTGGCCACTTCATATAATACCCGCAGCTCACGGTTGGCCATCTCCAGGTGCACATAAAAACGCAGCATAAACTGGATCGCCAGCACCGGCACGAACAGCAGCACCGTGCCGTATATGCCTATTTTGCTATACAGCATGGCCATAAGCAGCCCGAAAGGAACAGTAAGCAGGTAGGTGAAACCGTCCCAGCGCATGGCGTCGGCCCACCGGAAAAGCGGATACCCCCGCCGGGCGGGCAGAGTGTACAAGTAAACCATGGATTGATTAAAGATAAAGTAAGCAAACACAAAGGCCGCCAGGGGCAGGGCGTTGGCCCAGGCCAGGCTGCGGTCCGGGGAGCCTCCGGCCAGCAAATAAAAAAAATTGGCGCCCAGGGTGGCCAAGACATACTGCGATGCATTGAACAATATGGTGCGCAAAGGGTTGCCCCGGTTGGCCACCCCTTGCCCGACAAGGGTGGAAAGGCCGTTCACCCAGGCAGCGGCGGCAGGGCCAAAAACAAGGTAAGTGGAAAAGACAACGGCAAACCCGCCACTAAGATGACCGTGCGGGAACACCACCGCCAGCCATTCAGCCAGCACCGCAAGGGCCACCAGGATTAACAGCGCCTGACCATGATCCAGGTTTAATAGTGGAAAAGTATGGGCCAGCAGCCAGATACCAATAACGACCACGGTCCAGTTGTACAGAATATGGGGCAGCTTCCTCGTCCGGCGCACGGTTTTCACTCCTCTGGTGAATATTTCGACAAAGAAGGAGGTTACCCTGCGTCGGGTCAGGAAAAACCTGCCCCAAGACGCCATAAATAGGAAAAACGTCCCGGGACAGGTTCAAACAGCCGCCAACAATATTTTAAACCGTCCGGTTTAAGTTGACATCAATGGCCGAAGCATCATGCAGGTCCACGCAACAGGCTAAACAATCCTCTCCCCCGCCGCCCGGCCCTTCGGTTTCCCGAAATGATTCCCCGATGCAAAAGCCGGGGCAGTGTATATCGGCTGTCCCGGTGTCCCGGGCCGTGTTTCCGGAACGGGACGGCTTCGGGTCTTCAACCCGGGCGCACCGCGGCCCCAGGTGCATAAGCCGGCGGAATTCCATGTTAAACCGGCGGGCCAGCCTATCCATAATCAGCGGGGTTTCATCCGCCGAGCCGTCATCCACCAGCACCACTCTCATCCCGGGCTCCCGTCCACCGGCAGCCGCCAGCCGGCTGCGCACCAGCCACTCCACCCGGTCACCGCCGTTGCGCACCAGCACCGCCAGTCGTCGCGGCCGGTGCCGGCGCCGCACAAGCAGCCGGGTCCGGTACAGCACCCAAGCAAGCCAGCCCAGGAAAAGCGCCCCCAGGATATAAACCAAAGTCACGTACCGTCCCTCCCGTACCCTTTACCCCACCATATGCGGCAGTCGGCACCGGCGTACGGAAAACACGGTAAATTTTAAAAGCGCGGGCCTTTATTTCATATTTCCCTGTGAATTCATGTTTGCTATTGGTGGCTTAGTATTAAATTAATCAGGGAATTATATAGCTTTGGCTGTGTCTGCGAAGCCCCTTCCCCAATACTTGGCTCACCGGACTGTCTGATTCTTTGGTAGACCGACGCTCCGGCGTGGTAGTCGCCCAGGGCTATCAGCGCCTGGGCGGTAGCCATGTTGTTGGCCGGCCCCCCGGCGCCGTGGGTGAAGGAACCGTCCGCCAGGCGGAACTGCAGCAGCCCGGTCACCGGGTTGGAACCGCCCTTTGACCATTGGTCCGACGCAGGATCAATACCCAGTATTACCAATGCTTGAATCACCTGGGCGCATGATTCCGCCGTGGAAACGCCCCAGACGCCGAAGGTGCCGTCTTCGTATTGCTGTTCTTTTAAATAATCCAGGGCCCTTGCCGCCGCCGGGTAACTGCCGTCCTTGCCCAGGCAGGCTATAGCTATTAAAGCCATTGCCGTCATATCCACGTCGGAATGCGCCACCCGGGTGTCAATGCCGAATCCCCCGTCGGGGTTCTGGTGCCATTCCAGCCAGCGCAGCGCTTTGTCGGCGTTGGGAATATCCCGCCCCGACGCATATATGGAAATAATGCCCCAAATGTGGGCGTTTATCAGCCTAACGCCTGTACCGTCAATTGAATCGGCGAATTTTCCCCCGGGCATTTGGGAGGATATGACGCCCTGGAGCAAATTTTTGCCCCCGTAACCGTCGGGATTTTTACCAGCCGCCAGCGCTCCTATGACCGACCTCTGATAATCGGTGCTTTTGGCCTCGGAAATCATTATTCCCCGGGCAATTTGCGCCTCCCTGGCGTCGGACAGGTGCTGAAGGTCTGCACCGACGCCATAAAAACCCAGCATGGCCCACTCCAGCGTGCCGTCGTATCCCGGGGCGCTCAGTTCCCGGTCCAGGTATTTAACGGCCCCGGCCACGGCTTTACGCACTTCGGGACTGCCGGGCTCCGCCCCGCCGGCGACAGGCGCCCACAGTAAGATAAGAAAAACCGGCGCCAACAGAACCCCAAGCGTTTTTTTAACTCTATACATGTTGTTTTTTAAACCTCCCCGGCTACTTGGCCTCAAATATTTTATAGGCAAGCTTTTTTATGAAACAAAACCCCAACTGCAATCATTTTGCTAATTGGCAACCGGCACGCCAATTACTTTGCCACCGGCCACCACGGCCCCGAAACGCTGTTTAATGGCGCCGGGGTTGCCGGTGATGATGTCGACGGCCCCGTCAAGTCCGGCCCGGTCCAGACCGGTAACCAGCCACAGCGGGGTGGGGTCGCCCATGCCGGCGCCGGTGGCCACAATAGCCCCAGCATCTTCGGAGTGGCGCTCCACGATTTCTCCGCTCATGTTTAGGGCGGCAATATAGTCCCGGTTGAATTCGACAAACAGTCCGGTTTTTTGGCGGTTTTTTTGCGCCCCCTGCCAAAATCGCTGGTCGGCAAACTGCTCCCAAAGGCCCACCACCAGCGTTATGCGGTCGCGATGCGCGACCTTTTCCCGGCAGTAAGGCCGGACTTCCACATTTTCAACCCCCCAATGGCGCAAACATTCGGCGAGCTCATTACCCTGTTCCTCGTAACCGGCGGCCGCCAACACCAGCGTTCCGGGATTGTCTCCTTTATAGCCGCCGAGGAAGGGCTCGGGAAAAGCACCAATCAGCGCCGGTGTAAATATGGCCCGGCCCCAGTCATGGTAGTCCCACCAGATGACGTCGCCCCCGGCGGGCCGGTAATCCACCGCCCCCACGGAAGCAATGATTCCGTTGATGTAAAAAAACCAGTCCCGGGTTTCTTTGTCTTTTCCGGTGTAACCCGAGGCCAACCCGTTAATGGATTCCACAAAACCCCCGCCATACTGAGTGGTTACTTCGAGGTTTCCGGCCTGCATAATGTCCATCACCGAATCATCCGGGATGAGAGCGGCTTTCCCGCCGTAGACTTGCTCAAAGGCATAGTCCCGGGTTACCCACAGGGTCACTTGCCGCTCCGCCAACCCCGTACTTTTGGGCGCCGGTTCATCGGCGCCGGGGGCATGCTCTTCCCCGGCGCCGGTGGCGGTGGCGGGCTGCTCCGATGAAGCTATTGGTTCAAGTGCGGAGTTTGCCGCCCCTGCGCTTTTGCCGGCGGCAATATCCTCCCCCGCGCCCGCTTCCCGGGCCGCCTCTTTCGCCAGCCCCTCACCCTTATCCTGCTCCGAAGACGCAGTTCCGCCGGCGCACCCGGCAAGCAGCAAGACAACCAACAACACCACCGGCAGCCAAAAACGATTCATGACGACGCCTCCATTACAGCCATTTGAGCATCCGGTAAATTAAAACCGCGCTTTGCGCCCGGTCCATATGCAGGCCGGGTTTAAAGGTGTCATCCGGAAAACCTTCGAGCAATTCATTTTCCGAAACCGCAATAACGCTGTTCCTGGCCCAGGGGGATATATCGGCCCGATCGGCATATTCCAATGCCGCGGCCGCCGGTTTTATATCCAAGGCCCTGGCGGTTATGGCGGCAATTTGTTCCCTGGTCACCGGCTCATGGGGGTGAAAAGTGCCGTCGCTGAATCCTTTGACCAGCCCGGCCCGGGTGACGGCCTGCAGAGTGTCATGGTACCACGCGCCTTTGTCCACATCCGCAAAGGCAACACTTTCTTCCGGGTTATCCCGGAGGTCCATGGCATTGCCCAGCATGGCCACGAACTCGGCCCTGGTCACCGGACGGGACGGGGAAAAGTTGCCGTCTCCGGTGCCGGAGACAATCTCTTTTAAAGCCAGGTATTGAATTTCTTGCCGGGCCCAATGGTACCGGCCATTATCAACGTCGGAAAAGGCTATTGGCTGTTTTTCCCGGGCCAGCACGGCAAACTGGGTAAAGTGGGTAATCAGGCCCGAAACTTCCCCGTTCGCCAGGTCCACCACGGTGGGAACCGGCACCCACCGGTCATTTGCCGGGTCATACCAAGCCAGAACCAGGTTTTCCGGCGCCGGCGGCCAATCGGTTATTTTTATGCGCAGGGTCACCGGTTTTTGAAACTGGATTCCATCCGGCCCCAGGTCATACGCCGGGGTCACCAGGCGGTGGGTATCCGGCGGCGCCGCCCCCGGGCCGGTTAGTTCGTATATTTCTATGGTTGCTTCGCCGGGCAAAGAGCCTCCGGCCAGGACCAGGCTCACTTCCCCCCACCCGTCTGTTATTTCGTGGGCGCCGGAATCCACCCGCCCGGTAACCGCCACCCGGTTTTCATCCAATAATTCCCGCCACTTTTCCAGTTCCTCCGCGGTGATGGGATTTTCCGAATTTACTACCACCACTGGGTATCGGGCCAGTTCCACCCGGTGGAACAATTCTTCCCCCACCGATGGCAGGCCGGTCAAGTCCAGAGCCAGCCCGGCTAGTTCCCGCGCCACTTCTTCCCTGGCCTCGGCCAGCTCCTCCAGGCGTTCCGGCGGCAGACCCGGGAGTTGGTTCACCGGTTCCTGCGGCGGCAACGGGTCTGAGCCGTCGTCGCCTTGATCCAGGGCCCAGAACCACTCCACCTCGTCTCCGTCCCGCAGCGAGTAATCATCCGCCGCTACCGTACGGGGCGTCACCCCGTTGACTTTGTATTTCCACCCGGCAGTGCCGCCGGAATCCTCGGCAATGCCGTCGATGCTGTATACGTAACTCCCGCCATGCCTGGTCTCAACCGCCAGGGGCGTTTGCTGCAACGCGTAAATGGGGTTGTTGGGTTGGTCGGCGGCCAACACCACCCTTCCCGAGTAAATGATTTCCCGCTGCTTGCCCCGGACTTTGATGTCGATGTTTATGCCGTCACCGCCGCCGCCCCCGTCCCGCGCCGGAACTACCAGCGACACTTCCGACGACACTATTACCGGATAACCCAGGTCATGGTACTTTTCAGCCCGGATGTCCAGCTTACCCTCGGCGGCCGTGAACTCCACCGTGTCTCGGCCCGCCGTGACAACCTGCTCCCGGCCGTTGACGCTCAATTTGACATCTGCGACTTCCCGGTCCGTAAACATACCCTGGAACCAATCGTATTCCTTAACGTCAATATTGACTTGCACATTGTCGCCGGCCCGGGGAGCCGCCGGCAAAAGCTTAACCAGGGATGGATAAGTTTTATCGCTCCAGGAACTGCGGTCATAGGCGCCGTGGTAAAACACCACCTCGTCCCCCGGGGTCAGGTTGTAACCCGCCGCCCCGGTGGTCAGGGAAGATTCATCTATGCCCCCGCCCCTTAACACGTAATATTTCCAACCGGTGGCCGTGTCAGCGGACAGATTGCCGCCGGGTTCATCCAAAATGGCTGTTATAAAGCCGCTGGAATTCGTCGACACTTTGTCTGCACCAACCAGGGCCCGCAGGGCGCCCAGCGCCGTCCCGGTCACTTCCAAAGTTCCGGAAGCCAGCTTGCCCGCGAGTCCCTCCACCCGCACATGGACCTGTTTGTCCACCGCCTTGCCAATGGTTAACTGCCGGCTGCTCCTGACCAGTTCCGGGTACCCGGCGGAGTGCTGCTTGTAAACGCTGCACGTCACCGTTTCCGCTTGGTCAAGGGGTATTTGCGCCCGCCCCCAAAAAGTAGTATATAATGACTGGTTGAACAACACATGGACGGGATCAATGGATGCGGTGGAAAAACCGCCTTTCTCCGAGTTGTAAACCATGGCGGACACTGAAACATTAAGCGTTTGCCCCACCGTGGGCGCGGAAGGGGTAATGTTGACCACCGGTATGTAAGTAGCTTCAACCACGGATTGCGTCCCCGGGTCCTCATAGTAGGCGCCGATATAGAATACTATTTCATCACGCTGGTGGACCGGGTATTCGCCCGGCGGCATGGAATAAGTTTTCGGGTCGGGCTTCCCGTTGTTAAACACATAGTATCGCCATGCGGTTGCGGTGTATACTTCCCCGGCCACCGAACCGCCTTTTTCGCCATGAATGGACAATATCCCGCCGTCACCGTCGTCAGTGTACTCGCCTACTCCCACCAATTCCCTAAGCGCGGCAAGGGCGCTGTCGTCGGTGACCACCAAACCGCTGTTAAGGGTGTCGTCATTTCCCTCAACGCTTACCATCACTTCAAATGGTATGTTCCGTTGGCCGTAACCACCCGATTTCACCAGTTCGGCCACGGCCGCCAGGGCCTGGCGGGTACTGAAATCATCGGCGGCCCCGCCCCGCTGGTGGCTGAAGGCGCCGCCGGCAAGCCTGAAGCCGAACAGGGCCTTGATAATGTTATTTTCACCTTGACCCCAGTCCGCAAACACGTTCTCATCGCAGGCTACCAGCCCCTGGATGACCGTCGCCGTGCTGGCCGCATTGCCGGCACCGGAGTAACCAAAACCACCGCCGGTCAGTTGCTTATTTTTTAAATAGCCAATGGCCCGGTCAACGGCTTGCGCGGCGGCGCTGTTTTGCCTGTGGCCGGCCAAAGCCGTCAGCGCCATACCGGTGGTATCCGGGTCGTAACCCCACCCCGGGTAGCCAAAGCCGCCGTAGTCTTTATCGTTTGGATCCCGGTTCTGCTGGTCAATCAGGTTGGTTAACGCGGCCTCGGCATTATAATCGGCATTTACTTTATCCAACGCTATTACGGCATATATTGTATGGTTGACGGCCCCGAAACCGCCGTCTTGCTCCTGCATGCCCACCAACTTGTCAACCAGATTTTTGCCGTTGTAGTCCCGGGGCTCAAGCCCGGCGGCTTCAAGGGCCAGTATTGTGGAAGCGTATGCCGTTGGTTGGGAATCTTCATTTAACTCGACGTTCCACTGGGACAAATCAATATTTTGCTCCCCGGCCCGACCCAGGCCCACTATTTCTTCCCAGTGATCCGGCCCGGGCTTGTTCTCCTCGTAGTACTCCACCAGCGCGCCAAGAGCTTCGTCCACTGTTTCCGCGGAAGCGGGGGCGGCAGTCCCGGCCAGAAGCACCAGGGCCAGTATGGCTATTGTGATCAGTTTTTTTGTCATTGAAAATACCACCTTCGATTTTGTTTTACTTCCCTGGATTGAACGATTAATTCCACATCAGCCGCTAAAAGGATAGATAAGACCGCCGGGAGTAAAAAAAACGCACTAATTCAGTTCCTCTGTGGGCGCTTTTTAATACTCTTATCCTTAAATCCGGCCATTAATATGGCCGGAGGTATACTTTCCTAAGAGTATAAAAAAACCGGCTTATACGAAAAGCCGGCTCAAGATTCCACCCCAAAAAAATAATAGGCAACCTTTACCTGGAAGGCCTTACCGTATCGTTCACCCGGGTCAGGTTCCTGACTATTTGGCACACACCCGCTGAGCCGGTATGTCCAATCACAGTGGCCGGACCGTCCAGGATTCTCACCTGGTTCCCTGCAATCTCCCAATTGGCTGTTCGAAAAATTCATGCCCGGATCCACTTCGAACGCTCAGTAAAGGAGAAAACCCGAATGGAAAAACAATATTTTTTTATAATACATTTAATGTTTCTTAAAACAAATTAATAATTTTTCAACGCATTAAGCAACAAGTTTTCAAAATAAACTAAATCGGTTTTGTATTTTTCCACGGGCAATCCGGTATAATCAGATATATCCTGTATCTCCCGGTCGGATATCTCAATTAAACCCGTATCTACGAACAACATACGGTCACAATAACCGAAATTAAGACGGGCCGAATTTCGATCCCACTTTAACGTTTTTTTAACCATCAAATACCATTTAGCAAACCAACCCGCGGTGAGAAAAAAAGCTCTCTTGTACCGTTCCTGACCGGTGATATCCGGGCCAAGGATCATCTCAATGCAGTTTCCAGCCCCGATCAATACAGCGCCATGTTCCGCCGCCACTTTTTCTATATGGGCGCAGCATTTATTGCCATAAATTAATACAGTATTTCCCATATACTCCAAGCATGACTCAATTTCCGCGCATAATTGCTCTGGAAAAGCATGCAGCGCGCAGTCAAGATACTTAATGTCAACATCCAGCCGGCTCTTTTTAATTAGATAGTCCATTTCCCTTTCCATTATGGAGCAACCCAATAATTTCACCATATGCTTGCCTCCTTGCTGCCCTTACCCTGACCCACCGGGCAGGCCAAAACACATAGACCGCATATGGCTTTGCCGATAATCTGCTTGTTTCGCTGCAAATTTTGGCTGCAAATTAAATAATTTACCACCGGTTTGGTTGCGCCCCTGATCCAGTCGGTGTTTTCTATGGCCCCCACGGGACAAGCCCTGACACATATACTACAGCCGCCGCATTGGCTGGCGTAATAAGGCCGGCCAATATTTTCCGGGGGCATGTCGGTTAATATTGTCGCCCAACTTAAACGCGGGCCGTATTGTTCGTTAATCAACAAACCGCTTTTGCCCACCCACCCAAGGCCGGAACAAGTCGCCGCGGTTTTATGGGGAAAAAGCGAATATAACCTGGCAATAAAACGATTATCCTTGCGTAACGAGTCGGGCGGTATGGCCAGGCATTTATGTCCACAGCTCCTCAATAAAAAAACGAGCTTTTTTTGTATTGATTCCAATTTAACATCAAGACCGACGGATTGGTTTGAATAAGCTATAAACCGCGGGGTTTTAACCACTTCCACCGGTGAATCCGAAATCGCAATTGATATGGCATAAGAAAGGTGTTTTAACTCGCCGGCCAGTTTGTAACTTACATCGCCAAAACCGATTAAAGTGGCGCCAAGTTCCTGCGCCAATTCCTTCAAGTATTCCGAAGTTACGACAGGTCGGCAAGCCTTGAGCATATTCCCACACCTTATTCCGATATTTTTATGGTCACATCCTTCGGCAGCGCCCCGCCCAGTTCGACCTGGATGGCCTTGATGATGGCACAGGGGACCGGACAGTCGGGATGATGCAGCCTTTTGCTGGCCGCCTTATATATATAAGACTCAACCATGTTGCCAAAAACCCCTTTTGAACAGTCAACCGCGGCTAAATCCTCATTTAATGCGCGAACATCCCGGCAAGCACTGATTAGGGACACTTCAACTTTCATCTTGGCAATCTTTTGTACTTTAATTACTATGGTAAAGCCACACGCACCGGCAAACACTTTGGCCCTGGCCATCTACAGGTTCTCCTCCCCCGTCGCGCTTTTTCTAAATATCATGACATTACTGTTAAACATACAAAAAAATTGTTGGTTTTTATTATATCTGTTTTATAGGTTAATTAAAATACGTGGGTTTGAGGGGTTCCCGCCGATGCCTCGGCTACATGCCATATTTTAGCGTGATATTTATAAAATGCCTTAAAAGTTCCCCCCTCCTTGCATATTTGCAAATAATATTTATTCTCTGGCTAAAATTCAAGAACTTTCAAACAAATTAAATTATACCATGATTTTATAATAAATCAAGAACATCCCTATACAAAAATTTAATTTCAATTAACTTGTACCCTAATTTTGTAGATACTCCTTGTTCTTTTGAAAGAATTGAATATAATTTATAATATATTTAATTTCGCTGTTTTTAAAACCCCTCAGCGCCCTTAACACGCCCTGCACATTAGGGTCTCCCAGCACTTCAAGCACATCGGAACTTAAAGTGGCCAGCAAATCTTCAACATCCTTATTTTCCATTAAGAGATAAGCCGTCGAAATATAAAGATTATCCGCTATGGTTTGCAAAGTTTCCAGGGCGGGCGTGGTTTGCCCGTTTTCAATTTGACTGATCAGCCCGGGGGTTACATTAGCCCTGTTCGCCAGTTCTGTAGTGGAAAGGCCTCTGTCCATGCGAGTTTTTTTAATTTTTTTCCCCAGACTGTTGCTATTTGAACTTAAATCCAAAAAATATCTGATTGTCACGTTCAAGCCCGTGGATATTTTTTGCAGTGTTTCAAGGTCGGGTACTTCCAGGCCTTTCTCAAATTTGCTCAATTGGCCCACCGGAATGTCGCTAATCTCGGATAAATCCTCAATGCTCAACCCCCTGCTTTCACGCATGTAGGTCAGTTTTTTTCCGGTTAAAACCTCTTCCCGGTCACCGACCATGTAATTCACGGGGATATTTAATTTATCACTTATTTTTCTCAGCACTTGAACCGAAGGTTTGCGTATATTCCTTTCCAGGGCGCTGAGGTAAGACGGTGAAATCTCGATCTTATCCGCCAGTTCGTTTAAAGTTAAACCTCTTTCTTTTCTAAAATCTCTGATTATGTGACCCAAATTCAATTTAAACACTCCACTGTTGGTATTTGCACCTTATTTATCTGAATTTTAATACATCTTATCATAGCAACTAATGCACAATTTGTCCATTATTAAGTAGGTTAATAAAAAAAGCGGCGCTCATTCGGTTCCCCCTGACGCGCTTTTTAATACTTTTGTCCTTAATCCGGCCATTAATATGGCCGGAGGTATACATTCTTAAAAGTATAAAATAAAAACCAAACTCCCAAATGCGGGAGTTTGGCAAGCTGGCGCCTTAAATAATCAACCTGGCGCACTTTGATTCAGATATAGAATTATCGGTTTTGTTACACCCAGCTAATTATTTGCTTAAAACTCGGCTTGCAACCGGTAAAGTAAGACAACAGCTTCGGCACGGGTACTTTCTCCCCGGGGCACGAACTTATCCGTCCCTCGTCCGGCCATCAGGCCATGGCCAACCATACCGGCCACCCCTTCTCTGGCCCAGGGAGAAATGCCGTCCCGGTCGCCGAACCCGGCCAGTGCAATGTCCTGGTCCAAACCCGTTGCATTTAAAGTATTTTTCATGATCATTACACGGTATAAAATAGTTGCCATCTGTTCCCTGTTAACGGGACCATCCGGTCCGAAACGACGGCTGTCATAGCCGGCAATCAATCCCTTCTGTACGGCGGCCCCCACAACGCCCCGGTACCAAGACCGGGGATCCACGTCATCAAATCCTTCCGCGGCGGTGGGATTTTCCTCCACATCCAGTAATCGCAACAGCATGGCTGCGAATTGCGCCCTGGTGATACCGGCATTCGGTTGAAACT
Source organism: Bacillota bacterium (assembly GCA_022360435.1). Classification (GTDB taxonomy): domain Bacteria; phylum Bacillota; class Desulfotomaculia; order Desulfotomaculales; family Desulfallaceae; genus BRH-c8a. The sequence goes on along the minus strand of JAKSCU010000252.1, from coordinate 12,804 downwards.
CCTCCTCGGAAACACCGTTTACCACACCGGCTTCGACCATGAAGGCTATCTCTTTTTGCGCCCAGTGCTTATCAACATCTGTGAATTGGGGCAGATTAACCCGAATTTGCTCATCCGCCGGAGGCACAACCACTTCGGGTTGGGCGGGTTCTTGGGGAGTCGGTGCTTCCGGTTGTTCCGGCTCCGGGCCGGCCCCGCCGCCCGAACCGCCACCCGAACCGCCGCCCGGTGATTCTTCCAACAGCTGTGCCTTGACGGTATTGTAAATAGGCCGCAGGGCCTCGGGCACATTTCCGTCCAGGGCTTTTTTAAGATCAATATCGAAGCCGGCAACCATGGCTTCAAGAACCTCTGTGTGTTTGCCCGCCACGTTCAGCAAACTGCCCAATACTTTATCGTTGAAGTTGTCCTCGGTCAGTTCCACACCCGCTAGATCAGCTTCAACGTCATTGACAAAAGACTCAATCTGGCCTTCGGTTACCCCGTGGTCCTTCAGGGTATCAATGTAATCGCTATAATCACCTTTAAGCTGATCATACAAGCCGCCGGCATTGGCCCTTTGCCCCGTCCCGGCAAATAAAACCATGCACAACACAAAAGCTGTTACCGTAAATATAAATCTTTTGCTCATTTCACTCTCCTTGGCAATGTTGCCGCGGGACCGCCCATAAAACCGGACGGCCCCGCATCAGTGACAAGAATATATTTCCAACTACTGATTAAAACAACTTTTCATACAAGCGATACAGCATCACCGCGGTTTGAGCCCGGGTGGCCTCTTCGCCGGGGGCGAAACCGCCGTCACCCATACCGTCGATAATACCCTCCCGGGCAACCAGAGCGGTGCCGGTGCGGGCCCAGTCGGCAACTTTATCTTGGTGGACAATCATGCCCAGGTCTTTGCCATCACCCCGGGCAAACCCTTCGGCCACCATAATTCTGGAGATAATAACCGCCATCTCCTGCATGGTAATTTTGCCGCCGGGATCAAATTGATCAGCTGATTTGCCGCCGACTATACCGTTGGCGTATGCCGTCGCCACCTGCCGGCTGTACCAGGCATCGGTCGGAACGTCCTTGAAGGGCGTGTCGGCTTCGCCGACAGCCAGACCCAGCATTCTCACCGCCAGAGCCGAAAATTCCGCCCTGGTGACGGCGGCGCCGGGATCAAAGGCGTTGGCGGACTTACCGGCAATAACTCCTTTGCCGGCCAAAATCTCAATGGAATCCTTAGCCCAGGCATGGTTGCCCAGATCACCGAATGTCTTTTGGGTTATCTTGGCGAAGTATTTGCTGAAATGAGGAGCTTTGAATTTAACAGTGCCGGTTACCGAGTCGTACTTGCCGCCCATGGGCTGTAGAGTTCCGTCATCCTTTAGCAGGAACACCGTAATTGCGTCGGTATTTTCTCCCGCCGCGGGGGTGTAAGGAATGGCGACTTCCACCGGCTTGTCAAATGTGCCGACCTTTTCGCCTCCCAGACTGGCATCAAGGTCCACTACTACACTACCGGACGGCACTTGGTTCCTGGCCGCCGCCGGAAGGGATTCCCGAGCCACTTTGGCCGCAGCCAGGGCCACTTCCTTGCCCCGGACGTCCTGTCCGAAGGTATCCGCATCTACACTGAAAAACGCCACTTCGGTTTTAACTTGGACAATACCAACCCCGCTGGCGGCCAGGCCATCCAGGGCGCCGGCGGGCAACCTGGTCTCCACCTGCTGCGCACCGGTGGTCGGTACTTGGACGGTTATCTTGGTTTCAACTTTCTTGTTAATTGGAATGCCATTTTCCTTCATACTGGCGGAAAGTTTACCGGCGGCCTGCGCAGCTTGTTGCGCCTTTGCCGTCAGTCCGTCCAGGCTGACCGTCACGCCGGCTTTACCGTTATCAACCGTTACCGCGCCGGCGTCGACTTGCTGGGTGCCGGCCCTTTCCACCGCCTTTTGGGCCGCCAAAACCACTTTTTCAGCCACGTTTGCGGCATCCCGGCCCTGCAGCGCTTTCACCAGAGTACCGGCGTTTTTCGCCATCTCGGTGGTCACCCGCGTCGCCTTGGCGGCATCCATCCTGGTCAAGGCCACCATGACGGCGTTCATGGTTTTAACGGCATTTTGGCTAATTTGCTCTTTACTTTCCGCGGTGTCCACTTTGGTAACCGCATTGGCCAGAGCATCAATCACTTTGTTGGCGGCGTCGCCCAATTCACCCGCCGCAGTCGGGTCCTGCACCCTGGCAGCCGCGGCGTCAAGAACCCCTGCCAGCTTGGCGGCAACGGCGGCCACTTGTTCCGCCTGCTCGGCGTTTTCAATGGCGGCGGAAGATTCTTCCAGGCTGTCGGCGGCGCTGTTGACGCTATCCGCCACCTGGTCGTCCCCGGCATCGGGGTCGTTTAACGTTTCTTCGGCTTGTTCAGTGTCTTCTTCAGGATCACCGGTACCGGGCGGAGTGCCTGGTCCGCCTCCGCCTCCTCCGCCGCCGCCACCCGTAGTGCGGGAAGTAACGGTGACATCAAACTTGTAAACCCACTCGGTGTTCACATTCCCACCGGGCCTGAACGCAATAACCTCGGTTGTCCCGGCTTTGACGGCGGTTAAAGTTTTGCCGTCCATAGTGGCAATGGTGGAATCCCGGGTTGTCCAGCTCACCACATCCCCGGCAATGGCCACGCCGAGAATGGACAACCCATAGGTGGTTGTTTCATCAACTCTCAATGAAGTATCGCCCGACGTCAGTTCGGTTTCGGATCTAACATAACCTTTAGCCAGAGCGATTTGCGCCTCGTTGTTACTGTCAACATCTTTGGCCAGCCGCTCTTTTGCTTCGATTAAAGTGTCTGCGGTCCAACCCAGCTTTATATAAGCCTGTTCCAGGTTGTCCCACTCGTCTTTGTCAAGGATATCGGCGGCGGCGGTTTTCATCCAGCCGTTCAAGCTGTCAACTATGCTGGAATAATTGCCCGAAGCGATATTAATCAAATCCTGAAGGGTTGCATCTTTAGTAACCACCGACGGTACCTTGGCCTTGCAATCCGAGTAATACCCCACCAGGTTATCGGCGGTTATACCGGGTAACAGTTTGGCTACCGTGTCCTGGTTTTTATCCTTGAAAGATTGAATAGCATTGGTCAATTCAGTTTCACTACTAGAGTACTGTATGGCGGCAAAATCAGTGATTAGTTTTTTAAGGTCTTCTTTGGCCTGCTCATGCCCACCCAGAGCATCTTTGACCCCCGTGGTTACTATAGGATCCAGCACACCATTCCAATCCACGCTACCGCCAACATTCCCTTTGGCACTTGCCAGAGCGGCTTTATCCGTGTCGTCAAGTTTATCATATATGCCGGATAATTCCGTCACGGCATCATCCACCGCATTATCGGCCCACGCCGTACCCATACCCATGCCCAATCCAAAAAGCAATAACAGGCACAGCAGCAAGGCGGCCAATCCACTTTTCTTTTTGACCAAAAGTTTCCCTCCTTTCAACCGCGGACATTGTTTCTATATATAATTCTCAACAATGTTTTTTGGATTAAAGCCCTGGTACCTCACGATACCAGGGCTTTCAGAAAATATTATGTCATAGCCCGGATGATAAAATCTGCTAACCCCGTTATGTTCAGTTCTCACATCAGAATCATTAAAACCCTTTGCACCACAATAAAAGCAAACACAAAAAGCAAAGGCGCAATAGCTATGCTAATTACCCTGTCCAAAGCCGCAAGTGAAGAACCGACTTGCAACTCACCACCGGACGTAACGGCTGCTCCGGCCAGTTCCTTGACAATCAACATAATAATTAACGAGATGACCGCCATCAAACCGATTTCCGCAACCAACGCTGAACCGGATGCCGTTGTTGTAGCAGCGGCTGTTGTGGTAGTGGTGGTGGTTACAGTTGTCATCATATGCTTTCCCTCCTTTCTTATAGTTTTTTAAAAAAAATCAACACTATTTGGTCAATTCACCTGTCAAATTATACCACTTAAAGGTAACATTTTCATTAAAAAACTAACGGACAGATTATATAAAGTGTTGTATTTGTCAAGCCGTGGGCCACAGTCAATCCAACAATGGATTTCTGCCACACAAAAATTCTAGTAAATAAAAGGGCGACCAAAAAAACAAATATGACATCCCAAAATGACAGGTGCGTAATGTGCAGCGCCGCAAAAATAAAGCTGACGTAAAACAGGGCAAATCCGGCCCCTACCGCTTTAAAAGCCGCCCGGTACATAATACCGCGAAAAATCAGCTCTTCCAGCAATCCGGTAAAGATAAGCAAAACTAAAAACCAAAGCAATATTTCTGGCATATTAAATGAAGAAACCAACGGCTGCGGTTTTAAAATGTGATACTCAATAAAACCCAGCGGAAACCCCAGCAAAGCAATCACAAACTGCATCGGTAAATTATTAAGGTTTAAACCGACATAGGCGGGCTTGAACTCCAAAATCCTCATTACCCCCACCGCCGCGGCAAACAGCGGGGTGCAAATGGCAAAATACCAAAGTATGGGCGAAATATCCGTCAAAGGCATGGACAAACTGAGAATTCTGGTTAACGGCGCCAGAGCCAGGGTCAGGTACAACCAGGGCGTTCCGGTTCTAAAAGCATACGCCGAATGAAACAGTACCCCGCCCAGCAGAAGAAAATGTATAAAAATGCCCAGCTTAATACTGTAATAAGAAACGATTAACTCGGCCAGCGCAATCAAAACTCCATATGACCAGTAAAAAAACAGTTCCCTATTGCGTTCCAGCTCCCAAAACCCTTTTAAACCAGGTTTTTTTTCGGGCCCGGTACCGGCCCCTTGGCTGCGATCTTTTTCTAAAAAAGAGGCATCAGTCATCGGGCAACACATCCACCCACAGGTGCAGTTTCCTGTATGGCTCCCCGTCCCCTTCCCGGAACAGCCGGAACTCCACCTTAAGATTTTTCTGCGGCGTATGGGCGCTGAAAACCAGCGGCCTTTCCCACTTCTCTTCATGCTCCAGGGTAACGGGGTGAACTTCTTTTTCCAAATGACCGTTCATCACAACTTCCACCCGGTACACTACCTTTTCATATTCGTGGTTCACCACCCCCACGATGACCTTCCCATCCTCCCCCGGTTTTAGTTCCCGGGGGTAACCCTCGGCCATGCCGCCGGGTCCCAATATGTAAAATTCTGTAAATTTCTCCCCGGTTTTAGGAGTGGTAATCACATAATACAGCGTACCCACGGCAAACAATACGGCCCCCACCAACAGCACCGAGAGAACCTTGTCCAACCGGGACTGTTCCGACCACTTGAAATCCGCCTCCAAGACGATCTTGAACCGCTCGTCGCCGGGCAGCTTCATCCGACGGTACCAGCCCACCCAAGACATTAGAAAAATGAACGCCGTCAGTGAAACGAGTATGGGGTAAAGCCTGATTCCCCAAGGCGTATAATTAAGGGCCAGCCCGATCAGCGGCACCACCGCGATACTGAGGCCGAAACTCAAGGCCACCCGCTCAATACCGTCCAGGTCGTCGGAGCGGGGAAAAAGCGCCGCTATCAAAGTATAACCGGGTAAAAATAATACAAAAGGCAATCCTAAAATAACGCGAAGGGACTGAAAATCAAACAGAGTGACAACCAAAACCACCAGCAGAGAAATGCCGACAATAGCGGGAAATTCGTTTTTAACTGTCAATTTCACGAAAAGCGCATCCCCTTAAAATAATAAAAACCGGGAATCCTCCCGGTAATAGCTTCATCTTACCGGCAACTCAGCCACCATGGTGCAAAAACAGCACGGCAGGCCCGTGGCTTTGCATCCCCGCCTTTTGCAGGGTTTGCCCTTTAAACGCATATTACTACATTTTTCTATTTGAAAAAGCAAAATCCTTTAATAAAGATCAAATTAATAATAAAATAATAATACAATAAATCATTCATTATTAAATTGCTTAAGCAAAATAAAAATTGAACGCTGCAAGATACCTGTAGTCTTATTTCTGTTCCTTTTCCATATAGAGAGTATGCAAGGATATGGAGAAATCATAGAACATTGAAAATGCTATTTCCCATCCCTCTGCGGGTGACTCCAGTGCCAATTCCAGGCTGTGCACACCATGTCATCCAACTCGCCATAGCGTGTCCGCCAGCCCAGGTTTGTTGAATCTGGTTCGAACCGGCCACTAGTACCGCCGGAGCCCTCCCGGATCAGCACCGGCGGGAAATAACGCAGATTGTATGCCCACTCATACCAACTCAAAACTTGCTCTAGCATCAGCTTGGTGCCGCTGTATACATTCACCGGTTGTGTAGGGTGCGCCTCATCAATGGGTGAGTACTTCGGTCCCCCGTACACCGCAGCTGTAGACGACAGGATAAACCACCGCACCCCCGCTTCTATCAACGCCGTTAGAAAATTAATTCCGTTGATCAAGTTATTTTGAAAATACTTATCCTGCCTGGTCATGGACTCTCCCACCAAGCTGTCTGCTGCCAAGTGCACCACGGCGCCGATCCATTGTTCCCGTACCAACTTTTGCACCAAACCCGCACACTGCAGTCGCCCTGCACAAAGATGCCGCTCGTCACCAAAACATTCCTTTTTGCTCAACATCCCTCCGCCTGTGTAGCCTTTTTGGTTAATCTTTTCCAAAAGCAGGCTTTATCCTAAAACGCCTCTTTAACCCCTGCCATGTAACCACCCTGATGGTAAAACATAACAGTACCACGCTGCCGACAATCTACGGCACATAAACCAGGGGGTTATGCACAAGATTGTTAAACCGCATCTGCAACCAGTTTTCCGGAAAACACTTGGGAAAACCCCACCATACGCGGGCCACAGGAAAGTGCCTGGAAACAGACACATGCCGTCCAAAACACAGTGTACCAGGAAACCACCGGCCAGGACCAGACCACCCGCCCGCCTGTACCTGTACCAAAAAAATAAGCCCAAAACAGAGAGGGGTGGTAAAAAAAGTAAAGTATTGCTATAAATACGCGCACTAGGTGGTTGTACAGGCACGGCCAAGGCTTTATTTTGTAAAAAAACCCCTCCTTCAAAATGGTATAGCAACCCCACGGCTTTAAGTGCTTAAATGAAAGTCCGCCCTAGGGTCGTTATTTAACTTTAACTTGTTGACTACATCCTTAACTTTTTCGGAATATCCCTTTTTGCATATCAGCAAGGCGTCTTTCTCATCCACAACGATCAGATTATCCGCGCCAATGACAGCCGCCGCTTTATCTTTATTGGTATACAAAAGGTTGTTGTGCTTAACCTCCGCCATGAAAAAATCTGTCTTAAACATAAACATACCGCTATTCCACAAGTAACCTTTATCCACGTAATCCCTGGCCGTCTCCATATTCGGTTTCTCTTTAAACTCAGCCACTGAATAGCCGACTGTTAAAGATTCATTAGGCTTGATATATCCATACCCCGTATGCGGTTTTCTCGGTTGGATACCAAAAGTAATGATATAGTCACCGGCCAGTTGCTAACCCTGTTTAACCGGCTCATGTTGTTAATGCATCATCGTCCTCGTTCAGGTGATTCAGAAGGAAATACCGCAACAATGTCACCACCGTGCTTATGTATCTCAGATTCCCAGTAATATATGATTTGTCATGTTTTTCAGTTTTAAAAATTGCTTGGGGAAGTTGCCCCTGCTGAGGGGCCACAACCTGTTTTCCGCTGCCGCCAGCGAGAATTATTGTTTTCATTATTATCACTCCTCAATTCTTCTTAGTATTTGACGCATAAAACTTAACAAATTCCCCCCTTTAAAAAGCATACCCTTAATGCCAGCAGAATGAGCAGCTTGCATGTCTTTTTCCTGATCACCTATCAACACACTGTTATTTTTATCAATTGGCCATTCTTCCAATGCTTGCTTTATCAATCCAGGTGCAGGTTTTCTACAATTACATTCCATACGATATGGACTATATCCCTCTGTTGGGTGATGAGGACAGTAATAAACAGCATCAATATGGGCACCGACACGCCGAAGTTCTTCATTCATCCATTCGTTTAATATATAAAAGTCTTCTTCAGAATAATACCCTCTAGCTATACCAGCTTGGTTTGTTATTACAATAACTAAATAACCTATATCGTTAAACCGTTTTATAGTCTCTATAGCTCCGTCCACCCAATCAAAGTCGCTAGGGCGGTAGACATAACCGTAATCAATATTAAGAATCCCATCACGATCTAAGAAAACAGTAGGTTTTTTTTGCCAGTGAGGAACAGAAATATTAGCTTCTAAGAAACTATGCTTAAGACCGATGTCTATAAAAAAACCATGGTATACTATTCCTTTTAAATGGCCTTCCTTTGCAAGTGAAGGTAAAAGATCCTTTTCCAGTGAAGATGGTATTAAAATATGTTGCTTAGCTAACAATTTCTTATCAAAAACATAGACGCCGCTATTTATTAGACCGTACCCGTGCCCCACTTTTTCATTAAAATCTATAATTTTATCTCCCTCTAGGTTGACCTTCCCGTAACGTTCAACGTTTTCAGTATACCTCAAAGCCACACCCACCGAAGATAACTCATTTACTGTTTGAAGAGCCAGGTCTAAATAGTTTATATCAAACAATGTATCACCATTTAGCATAAAAAAAATGTCATCTAATTTATTTTTTGCTAACAATAAAGCGCCGCCTGTACCTGCCGGCTCCTTCTCCACTACATAATCAATAGTAACTCCAAATCGACTACCGTCATCAAAATATTTTATTATTTGCTCAGAAAGATACCCCACGGATAGTATGATTGTTGTTATTCCATGACGCTTTAAATTCCATATAATGTATTCAAGAAAAGGCCTCTCTCCAACCGTCAACATAGGCTTAGGTGTGTTTTTAGTTTTTTCTTTTAAGCGCGTACCTAATCCACCGGATAGGATAAAAGCCTGTCTTAACATATATCTTCTTCCACCAGTTGCGAAATGATATGACCAATTAAAATATGTATTTCTTGAATACGCGGTGTGTAATCAGATGGTACACAAAGGCAGAGGTTACATATTTCTTTGAGTTTACCCCCACCCTTACCAGTCAAACCAATTACTTTAATACCATTATCAGAAGCTATTGAAGCAGCGCGTATAATATTAACACTAGTGCCACTGGTAGAAATTGCAAGTAATATATCGCCCTCGCAACCATGTGCTTGTACTTGCCGAGCATAAACTTCTTCAAAACCAAAATCATTACCAATCGCACTCAATATCGAAGTATTCACGTTTAAAGCAAGGGCTGGAAGAGGTGCGCGATTTTTCAAAAATCTCCCAACAAGTTCAGCCGCTATGTGCTGTGAATCAGCAGCAGAACCACCATTCCCGCAAATCATTATTTTTTTACCTTTAATTAGAGCATCCTTGATTAGTAAAGCAGCCCTAGTAATATCCAACGTCATCTCACGCACGGCTACAACGAGCTCCAGATGTTCGTCAAGAGCTGAAATAACCATTTTTTCAGGAAACTTATTTTCTAAGGAACTTCCCAAGTTCTTACGCCCTCCTTAACAAAACTAAAATTAACTACCTGTGAATTAAGTTCTAATAAGCGTTTTTGGACTGAAAATCGTCTCCGTGGGTCACAAAAGAAAAGCATAAACCCCCCTCCACCTGCACCATTAACTTTACCTCCGAGTGCTCCTGCACAGCGGGCCTCATAATATATTTCATCAATTTTGGGATTTGTTATTCCATTAGCCATTTGTTTTTTATTCTCCCAAGCAGCGTTAAGCAATTCACCAAATTCCCATAGACGACCTAGTAAGAGCGCCTTTTTCATATCATAAGCCAGCTCTCTAAGATTATCCATTGCCAAAATGGATTTTTCCATGCCCCCACGGTAGTTTTTAACTTGTTTTTCAATGATTTGTGACGATAAGCGTTGGCCCCCAACATAGGCAAATACTAGGCTGTATTCAAGCTCACAAATTATTTCGGGGCGTAAACGTAGGGCATTGACAACAGTACTCCCATTTTGAAATTCAATAAAACTAAACCCGCCAAAAGTTGCAGCATATTGATCCTGTTTACCACCTTTTATGCCTACCTCAATCCTTTCAATCTGATAAGCTAACTCCGCTATTTGGTAACAATCTAAAGGTAATCGTTGATACTCAGCAATTGCACCTATTAAAGCCACAGTTATAGCGGAAGATGAGCCTAATCCGGAACCAGGTGGAGCATCATTATGTAAAAATATTTCCACTCCATTCGAAAATCCATTTGTCTTCCTAAAGTGATCAATAACACCTTTTGCTAGGTCTAATTGTCCATCATAAACGAAAGAATCATCAATGCCATAAATAATACTGGCATCATAATCTAGGCTTCGTATTTCAAATCTATCTTTATCAGGGACCAAGGTAGCACATGCATACCTATTGATAGTAGCGCTTAATACTGCCCCGCCACGCTCATCGCAGTATGGCGGCACATCTGTACCGCCACCGCCAAAACTAATACGTAATGGCGCCCTTGTCCTAATTAACAACATGCCCACTTCCTTTTTGTTTTCCTAATAATTGCCTTAATAATGGACAGATAACTATTGCTGCTACCACCAATTGAGCAAAAGTATACGCCATGGCAATGCCATTTAGTCCATTTATCCCTAACAGCCAATAACCTCCACTTATAGATAGTATTGATACTGTGATGGCTTGAATTATTATTAAGTTAACTTTCTTTTTAACTTGGTTTAAAGAAATATAAAGCATATTTATGCATTGAGGAAACACACCTAGCGCTAAATAAAACACAATACCTTTACCATTTTCCTCATATCCTGGGCCAAAAAAGCTCAATAACCACCCTCCTAAAAAAATCATAGTAAATGATGCTGGCAGACTTAATAATAAGGCAAAAATTAATGCCCGTCTCCCATTTTGAGCTAGCTTTTGGGGATCATGTGCCCCCTCTGCAAATAGAGACTGCGATATGCCATTTGGTATTACCCTTAATATCATCGTCATCATCCAAGCAATGTAAAAGTATGCATTGTTTTCGGGGCCAAGAATGTTTATAATCATTAGCGGATAAACAAACGCAGGGGCGCTATTTAAAAAGTTTGCTAGATAATTTGCAAAAGAAAAAGGCAAAACATGCTTTATAACATTAACATCAAAAAAAATTCTTGCGCTATAATTTTTAAAAACTATCGGTAAGAAGTGAAACCAAGCTACAATATTAGCAAGCGCAAGTCCTATTCCTGTGCTAACAAATATCCCAAAACCACCCCAAAAAGAGAAGGCAACTAATGGAAGTGGCAACTTTATTAGGCTGTTTAGTAAATTTTTATAGAAAACAAATTTAGCTGAGCGTCCAGCTAATAAAGCCTGATCTGTTAATAAAGATAACGCTGTAAACATAGTAGTTAATATAAATAAAATTAATAGCAAAACATCATTTAAAACAAATTTCAACACTGGAGACCAATATACTGACCCTACAAGATATATTATGGAAATTAGTGTAGCCAGAATCGCAACAATTGTAAATGTGCTATTAATTAGACTAATCGCATTTTTAACCTTTGGTATAAATCGAATTAACCCACTCTCCAGTCCTATTGTTGAAATAATAGCTAATAGTCCAGAAGCAGCAATTAATGCTGAGCCTATTCCAACATTTTCTGGCGAGAAGGTCCTAGCCATAATATTCCAAAAAATAAAGCCTAATAGTGAGGTAACAATGCTATTTAGAATTATATAAAATGCATTATTTAATAGAGAAGTGTGTATTGCTCTAATAATAAGCCAATAACAAAATAAAACTAATGAAGCCGCCTGACTAATATGATGGGAAGTTCTCATCGGAAAAGAATCACCTATTATTTTTATTGCAATAAATCTAGCTTTAATTAATCCAATTTGCCATAAAATCTATATTCTTCATTGCATTTACCTTTAATCTACTTATCGAACATGCTATTTTATTGCAATAAAAATCATTTTCCATATTTAATATTTTTAATTTCTTAATTAACATATAAAGCATTTTTTTGCTTTCAACTTTTCTCAAGTCTATAACAAAATTATCCATAACTTCACCTATTAACCCTATATATTTATGACTGTATCCCAAAGCTATTACAGGTATACCCATAGATATGGCAGCAATTAAAGAGTGCATTCTAGCTCCTATAAATACATAACTATAGCCTATTAATTCTTTCATCTCATCTGGCATTAACTCTTCTTCTATAAGAATTACTTTTCTTTTGTTTTTTACTTTTTTATAAACATCCCTTTGCACCACCCTATCATCTACTTTTCCTGGAGGACCCATTACATGCGGAACCAACATTATATAAATATCTTTCTTTACTGTTTGGTTATCTATAAAATCAGCTATTATTTCTATAATCTTATTGTATTTATCTTTCATACTTATATCAGGCAGCGCCCACCTAGACATTCTTTTGCTTACAGATATTCCTATAATTTTTTTGTATTCTAACCCGTTTTTCTTAATTATAGAATCCACTTTTTCACTCTGTTTCGAATCCATAAGAAATGCACAATCACCCGTTAATATTGTTTTTCTTCTTAACATGGAATCCAAATATTTCTTAGTTATATGTTCTCTTGCTGTGAGAATATCAACTCTATTCAGAGTCCATTTTGCAATGGCTTTTGTATACCATGAATAAAAAGGCCCTATTGACTGTGCACATACATACACTTTTTTTCTCAATATAATTGCTGGAAACAAATACAATGAATGCAATATAGTTGCAATAGCACCCATTTCATCACTATAACCATCCCCACTTAAATCTACAACAATA
>JAKSCU010000028.1 GCA_022360435.1 Bacillota bacterium | reverse complement strand
TTTTTTAGTAAAAGAGCAATATAATTTTACAAATATACAATAAATTATTTTTATGCCGGTGTTGCCGGCATGGAATTATTTAAAATAAGGGAGGCAGACAAATGTCAGACGCATTGAAACAGGAGTTGCACGAAAAACTGAAAAATGGTGTAATCAACTATGACGAAGACATGGTTGCCGAAGCGGCCAAAGCGGTGGTGGAAAATGGCCTGGATGCGTCGGAAGCCGTATTCGAAGGGCTTGTGTCCGGTATGCAAGTGGTTGGGGACCTTTACGAGGAACAAGAGTATTTCGTACCCGAACTCCTGATGTGTGCCGACGCCATGTATGTCGGGCTGGATATACTGAAGCCGCACATGGAGAAAAAGGACCTCGGCATGACCGGCGTGGTGGTGATGGGCGTTGTGCAGGGCGACGTGCATGATATAGGCAAGAACATCGTCAAAATGATGTTCGACGTGGCCGGGTTCGAGGTTTATGACTTGGGCCGGGACGTTCCCTTGGAGAAATTCGTGGAAGAGCAGTTGCGCACCGATTCCGACCTGGTTTGCCTGTCGGCCATGATGACCACCACCATGGTGGGCATGAGGGACATCATCAAGCAGATCAGGGAGAAAAACCCCAAAGTTAAGATTATGATCGGCGGCGCTCCGGTTTCCGAAGACATCGCCAATGTTTTCGGCGCCGACGGTTACGCCAAAGACGCCAGCAACGCATTGAAGGACGCCATCAACATGTTGGGCGCATTAAAACAGCTTCAAGAAGATACCAAATAAATTGGCGGAAGGAGATTGGAAATGGGGCATACAGTAATTTTCCAACCGTCGGGTCGCCGGGGTGAAGTGGAAGACGGGGTAACTTTGCTTGATGCGGCACACGAGCTTGGAGTGGATATAGAAGCCCTTTGCGGCAGCGCCAGAGTGTGCGGCAAATGCAAGGTAAAGCTGGAGGAAGGTTTTTTTGAAAAATTCGGCATTGAATCAAAAACGGACAATTTATCCAAATTGTTGGAGGAGGAAAAGGACTTTTTCAGCCCGGAAGAACTGGCCGACAACTACCGTCTAGCCTGCTGTGCTTATGTGCACGGGAACGTGCTGGTGTTTGTGCCGGAAGAGTCCCGGGGAGCAAAGCAAGTGATCCTTGAGTTGGGCCGGGAAAGAGCTTTTGATTTGAATCCTCTGGTGGCAAATTATTACATAGAGTTGATCCCGGCTACTTTGGAGGATCAAACAAACGATATAACCCGCATTAAAAACGAGCTGGCGGCAAAGTACGGGCTGACCGCCGATTTAGCCGTCGATTACCCGTTGCTCCAAACTCTGCCGGGAACTATCCGCGACGCTGAATGGAAGGTGACCGTCACCGTATGGGACGGCAAGGAAATAATCAAGGTATCGCCCGGCCTTAAAGAAGATGTTTACGGCCTGGCCATAGACGTCGGCACCACAACGGTGGCCGCCTATGTATGCAATTTGAGGACCGGCGCGGAGGTGTCCAAGGGTTCGATAATGAACCCCCAGGTGCGTTACGGCGAGGACGTGCTGTCCCGGATTACGTACGCCATGATGAACGACGACGGCCTGAGCAAAATGAGCGGCGCCATCATTGAAGGAATCAACTCTCTGGTTGATCGGTTGACGGAAGAAGCCGGTATCAGGCCCGGGGACCTGGTTGACATGACCCTGGTCTTTAATACCGCCATGCATCACATACTGCTGAATATCGATCCCAAATATCTGGGCCGGGCCCCCTTCGCGCCCGTCATCTCCAACAGCGTAGACATAAAAGCCAGGGACCTGGGCGTTAAAATCTCCCACTGCGCCTATGTGCACTGCCTCCCGGTGGAAGCGGGTTTTGTCGGCCCGGACAACGTTTCGGTTTTAATCGCCGAAGAACCGTATAAACAGGACAAAATGATACTTGTTATCGACATCGGCACCAACGGCGAGATTGATTTCGGCAACAGGGAAAAGCTGTTTTCCACTTCTTGCGCCACCGGTCCCGCGCTGGAGGGCGCTCAAATCAAGTTCGGCATGCGGGCGGCGCCCAGCGCCGTGGAAGGCGTTATTATCGATCCTGAAACCAAGGAACCCAAATATAAACTAATCGGCCAGGACAAGTGGTGGCAAGAAGGCGACGAACCCATCGCCCGGGGTATTTGCGGTTCCGGCATCATTGACGTCATTGCCGAAATGTTTAAATCCGGGGTTATCCAAAGCAGCGGCAGGGTCAATCAAAAAACCGGCAGCTCCCGGGTGCGGAAGGGCGCCGACGGTAAATGGGAATATGTGCTCTGCTGGGCCAAGGATACGGCCATCGGGAAGGACATCACCGTGACCCAGGGCGATGTGCGCGCAGTTCAGTTGGCCAAGTCGGCCCTATATGTGGGCGCTCAGTATCTGATGGAGAAACGGGGCGTTGACAAGCCGGACAGCGTGACCCTAGCGGGGGCTTTCGGCAGCTATATCAATAAGGAAAGCGCCATGGTTATAGGCATGTTTCCCGACTGCGACCTGGAAAATGTGCAGGCGGTGGGCAACGCCGCCGGCGACGGCGCAAAGCTGGCTTTGCTGAGTAAAAACAAGCGGGATGAAGCCGAAAAAGTGGCCAGGTTTGTGGAGTTTATCGAGACCGCCACCGAGCCTGATTTCCAGACCAGGTTCGCCGACGCCATGGCTTTTCCGCACAGTAAAGACCCTTTCCCCCATATCCAGCATATATTGGACAAAATACCCAAATAGTTTATACCTTTCCGTAGCACAGGATAAAGGGTTCCGGGCCTGGTACGCTGCGTTGCCATTAGTCCGAAAATTGCAACAATAATCTTCTGCCGGGCCAAATAGCCCCCAGGCACAACAAAAATGTTGGCGGGAGGTGTTAAAAAGACACTGGCGGATTCACCTCAAAATGATGAAGGGAGGAAAGTCAATGGGTAAACAGCTGTTGATTGACGCTTACCACGGCAAAAAGACGGAAAAGGCGCCCTGGGTCCCCTATGCGGGCGTGCACTGCGCTTATCTGATTGAGGAAAAGGCCGACGTTTACCTGCAAGACGCGGACCTTATCGCCAAAGGCGTTCTCTACACGGTGGAGCGCTACAAGGCCGACGGCATTCCCCTGTTGTTTGACTTGAATGTTGAGGCTATGTCCATGGGATGCGAAGCCAAGTGGTATCCCGACAACCCGCCGGCGATTGTCGGACATCCCCTGGCGGACAAGACGCTGGCCGAGGCCAACCTCAAGATTCCCACCGCCAAAGACGGGCGCTGGCCCGTAGTGGTGGAAGCCGCCAAAAAGATCAAGGAAAAGCAGGGTGACTGGTGCTTAATGGGCCTGCTGACCGGTCCCCTGACCCTGGCGTCTCACCTGCGGGGCGTGAAAATATTTACCGATGTGATCAAGAACAAGCCCCTGGCCAAGGAAATTATGAATTTCTGCGGGGAAGTTTGCGCCGAGTCCGCCCGTATCTACCGGGATTGCGGTTGCGAGATAATTGCCATTGTCGACCCGGTTGCTTCACAAATTAAAGCGGAAACCTTTAGGGAATTTGTGACCCCGGCCTGCCAGGAAGCCATCAAGGTAATCCACGAGGCCGGCCTGACGTCAAGCTTCTTTATCTGCGGCGACGCCACCAAGGTTATGGAAGAGGTTTGCACGGTGGGCACCCACGGGTTTGCCATAGACGAGCAATTAAATATGAATTTCGTGCGGGACTTGGCGATAAAACACGGCGTGGGCTTCGGCGGCAACCTCAAGCTGACCCTGTCGTTGTCTCTGGGCCTTGTCGATCCCTGGGGCGATGCCATAGTGAGCTTGGCCGCCGGCGGGACCACGGGCTTTACGTTCGCGCCCGGGTGAGACATGCCCTATGACGTTCCCGTGGGGAACGTGGATAAAGTTTTGGAGGCCAAAGAATGGTATGAGCGGTACTACGCCATGTACCCGAAAAATGCGCCGCCGGGTTATATTACCCTTGAGGAAATGAAAAAAGGGGGCAAATAGTATGGGCGAAAAGGTGATTGTGGACATAGTCACTCTGGACGCCATACAGTGCGCTGCCTGCACCTACATGAAGGAATCTGTTACCGCTCTGCCGGAGAGCATTCAAAAACATATCGTAGCCACTGAATGGACCATCAAGAATAAAGAAGGTATCGCCAAATTTATGGAACACGGCGTCAAGGTGCTGCCCAGCATTGTTATCAATGGCGATGTCGTATTTGAAAGTATAGTGCCGACTTTGGAAGAGTTGCTTGAAGCCCTTAGCGCCAGGGCCCACCAGGAACTGCAGGCCGAGATTCAAAAGTTGTTGGAAGCCGAAGCGTAAACGCAGATGGATAAAGGGGGATAAGACAGGCAATGCTTATCCCCCTTTGGCCCAAATATAATATGAGCTGCTGGTGTTGGTTGTGCCGGAACGAAATTAAGACCGCGGGCGCCGGCTTGCAAGGAGTCAAGGATACTGACATGATAACTGTGGATTTTCTGGGGCAAAAAGCGGTGTTGGACGAAGATTTGCTTTATTACCAACCCTTGGATTACTGGGTTCGACCCGAAAAAGAAGGCCTGGTGGTTTTCGGATTGACGCCGGCCGGTATTATCAAGGAGGGCGGTTATCGGAGCATTGAGTTCACTGTAAATGAAGGAGACGCAGTCCGGCCCGGAGATGTAATTGCGGTGGCGGTGACCGGTAAAATTAAATACCTGGAAACCATTGCCGGCGGTGTGATATTGGACGTGAACCGGCGGTTGGCGGAACAATTGTCTCTTTGCAATACGGCTGACTTAAATCATTTATGGCTTATCCGGCTGCAAAAACAAAACGATATGGCGGCTAACCTTGTTACATATCAAGAGTATGGCAAAGCATTGGAACAGTTAAACCGGGGGGTGCCTCCAGGCGCTAAAGGGCCGGGTTCTCCAACATGCAAAAGCGTTTACGAAGCAATCAAAGAACAAGCAAAATGACAGCTGATTAAAGTTTTATGATCAGAATTACCAACGGGAAGGAGTGCTTATATAAATGCTTACATTATCAGCCGGATCGGCCGAGCAGAAGGTGAATCAGTTGGGCAAATGGAAAATTGGCGGGCAGCCCGGCAACAACCCGCCCCTTTTGGTCGCTTCAATGTTTCACAATGGCGACCGCATTCTTGAAAGCAGAAAAGAAAGAAAATTCGACCGGGACAAGGCAACTGAGTATATAAAAAAAATGGAGGAACTTTCGGATCAAACCGGAGTCCCGGCTTTGGTCGCCCTGGTGGCCAATTCAGCCGGTGAAATGAAGGAGTACGTTGATTTTTACACCAGCATCAGCGACCGGCCCTTTGGCATTGACATGTGGGTGCAAAAGCCCCGCCTGGAAGCCGCCGGGTATTGCTGCCAAAAGGGATTGGCGGACAGGTTGGTTTATAACAGCATTACTCCCTGGGACAAAGATATTCCGGGGCAGGTTGCGCAGTTGAAGGAAATGGGTATCAAGCATGTGGTGCTGCAAGCTTACAACGAGGAAGACCCCAGCCCGAAGGGGCGAGTAACGGGTCTGAAAAAAATGCTGGAACAAATAGGCGAAAAATCCTTTGACTCAATAATGGTGGATACTTCGGTCATGAATTTGCCCTCCACTTCCTTCTCTTGCATCGCCAGTAAAATGGTCAAAGAGGAATTTGGTTACCCCAGCGGCGTTGCTTCATCAAACGGAACTTATATGTGGAAGGAAGCGCGTGAGATGTGGGGGTCCGACGGTTTCACCGCCATGAATGCAACCGCCCAGGGTATGGCGGCCTTCTTCTGGTCCGACGTGCTGTTCACCGGCCCCATTGTCAACGTGACCAAAATAATACCGGCGGTGGCCACGGCCTGCCTGCTGCAGGCCACCATGGCGCACCACGAAACCGGGAAGACGCCGGACAATGAAAATCACCCGCTTTATAAGTTCTACCCGGATTTCGCCAAGCAGCTTTCGGGTTAAAACCTAAGGAGGGAGCTATTTTGGCCATGATTACCGGAGAAATGAGGGAACTAATCAACAAACAACAATGTTTTATCGCCACTGCGGATAAAAACGGTGTTCCCAACGTAGCCCCCAAGGGTTCGGTGGCGGTATTGGACGATCAGACCATAGCTTTCGCTGAAATTGTCGGCAAAAAAACATACGAGAATATTAAGGATAACCCCAGGGTTGCGGTGGTGGTCTCGGACAG
>JAKSCU010000344.1 GCA_022360435.1 Bacillota bacterium | reverse complement strand
TTGAGCGCCGGGGGCATGCTGGCATATCAAGTGGCAAACGAATGTGATTCCATCGCGGGCATCATGGCCACTTGCCTGCTGGACCAAAGAAATCCCCATGTAACGGAACAAACGGCTCGAAACAAGTATGTCGCCAAAGCGGCGCGCCCTTTGATGGAACTTACTCATAATCTTTTTCCATCATTCAAGATTCCCATGAAATCCATCGCCAACATGAAGGAGATAGTAAACAATAAAGAACTGGCCCAACTGCTTATGCAAGATAAAAGAGCGTCGGGCGTCAAAGTGCCGCTTTCATTTGTTTATTCCATGTTAAATCCCCACATTAAAATTGAACCGAGAGATTTTACAAAATGTCCGCTGTTGCTGGTGCATCCACAAAACGATAGGTGGACGGACCTGCATCTAAGCAGGTTATTCTTTGATGAGCTAAACTGTAAAAAAAGTTTAAAGATTTTGCGGGGAGCCGGACATTTTCCCATAGAACAAACCGGACTCAAAGACCTTGAACAGTTTTGCACCCATTTTATTGAAGAATGTATAAAAGAATAAGGCCGGATGCGACGCGGCGCGTCACGTCGGTAGGGCTGAAGCCGCTCGCGCTTTGCCTTTTGGCCCCGGATGGGCAATGTTATTAAAAGCTGCTCGTCCGGGGTTACGGAATGCCGGCTTTTTTGGGGCTTTTTCTTGGCCCTTTTTCTGTGATCAGATATACTTTCAAAAGTGTCAAAAACCTGCTCCGCCGGAGCAATAAAAAGTTAACCAAAGCCAGTCGATAATATACCGAATTATTCCCTTTTTGCTTCCATAACAATGTATAGTATAATATTTAGGGACAGGTACTACATATTGTTGTACGGTGGATGGTGATCCGAAAATGAGATGTCCCTTTTGCGGCACCACCGACAGCCGGGTAATGGATTCCCGCCCGGCGGAAGACGGCAACGCTGTGCGCAGGCGCAGGGAATGCGGCGACTGTGGTAAAAGGTTTACCACTTACGAGCGTATTGACGAACTTCCGCTTATGGTGGCCAAAAAAGATGGTCGACGGGAGATATTTGACCGCCAGAAATTGCTGGCGGGGTTAATTACGGCCTGCCAGAAACGTTCCATTTCCACCGGCGCGCTGGAGGAAATGGCGGCTGAGATCGAGCGGGAGCTTATGAACTTCATGGAACGGGAAGTGCACAGCAGGGATATCGGCGAGCAGGTTATGCAACGTCTGCACAGTCTGGACGAGGTGGCGTACGTGCGGTTTGCATCGGTGTACCGGGAGTTTCGGGATGTGCAGGAATTTATGCGAGAGATTGAGCAACTGGTTACCAGGAAAGAATAAAAGTAACAATCGAACTATGCTGCGACGAGGAGGCTGCCGGGTGTTCAAGGTTATTCAAAAGCGGGACGGGCGTAAAGTGCCCTTTGATGACGGAAAAATAACCGACGCTATTTTCAAGGCCGCCATGGCTGTGGGCGGTGAAGATCGCCAAACAGCTATGGAACTGACTATTGAAACGTTAAAAATGCTCAAGTCCCAGTACAACGGTCACGTTTTCGGCGTGGAAGATGTGCAGGACGTGGTGGAAAAGGTGCTCATCGAGTCGGGTTACGCCAGGACCGCCAAGGCTTATATACTTTATCGCGACAGGCGCACGCGTATCAGGGACGCCAAGGGCGACCTGATGGACGCGGTGGAGGAGATTCTGGAGGAGACCAATCGGGAAAACGCCAACATCAGCAACTCCCCCTCGGCCAAAATGCTTCAGATAGCCAGCGCGGCCAGCAAAAAATACTACCTGACCAGGCTCATCCCCGAAGAACTCTCGCTGGCCCACCAGCGCGGGGACATTCACATTCACGATTTAGATTTTTATGGAAAAACATTGACTTGCCTGTAAATCCCGCTGGGGAGGCTGCTTACCGAGGGTTTTGACAACGGCCACGGCTATATCCGGCCCCCCAAACGGCCTACTTCGGCCACGGCGCTGGCGGCCATAATACTGCAAAGTTCCCAGAACGACATGCACGGCGGGCAATCCTTCGCCTTTTTCGACCGGGACATGGCGCCATTCGTGGAGAACGCCGGCGACGAGGAAACGTACCAGGCAATGGAGGCATTGGTATACAATCTCAACAGCATGCATAGCAGGGCCGGGGCTCAAGTGCCATTTTCTTCTTTAAACCTGGGCACCGAGACTTCCGAGGCGGCTCGGCGGGTCACCCGCAACCTGATCCTGGCTTACGAGGCCGGGCTGGGCCGGAGTGAAAACCCCATCTTTCCCAACATTATTTTTCGGGTTAAGGAAGGAGTCAATTTCAACCCCGAGGACCCCAACTACGACCTTTTCAAACTGGCTTTGCGGGTGGCGGCCAAGCGGCTCAATCCCACCTTCAGCTTCATGGATTCAAGTTTCAACAAGGAGTGGGGGGACCAGGTCAGCTATATGGGGTGCCGCTCCAGAGTGATGGCCAACCGGCGCGGCTCGGCGGTCACCGACGGGCGGGGCAATCTGTCCTTCACCACCATCAACCTGCCCCGGGCGGCCATTAAAGCAGAGCGGGACATGAAGCAGTTTTATCACCTGCTGGACAGGGTAATTGACTTGGCCATCAGCCAGTTGAACCACCGGTTCGAGGTGCAGTCCAAACTGAAGGTAAAGGACATGCCCTTCGTGATGGGCCAGAAACTGTACTTGAACTCCGAGCACCTGGGGGGTTGCGACCCCATCCGAGACGCCATTGTCAACGGCACCCTGACCATGGGTTTTATCGGGTTGGCCGAGGCGCTGGTGGCCCTCACCGGCAGGCACCATGGCCAGGACAAGGACTCTCACGCCCTGGGCCGGGAAATCGTGGCCCACATGCGCCGCAGGATAGACCAGGCCTGCGGGGATTTCGACCTCAACTACACGCTGCTGGCCACACCGGCGGAGGGCCTCAGTGGCCGGTTTATCGCCATGGATCGCAGGGAATACGGCATAATTCCCGGCGTTACCGACAAGGAATATTATACCAACTCATTTCACGTGCCGGTGGACTATCCCATCCCCAGCTTCGAAAAAATCGGCTTGGAGGGAGTTTACCACACTTATTGCAACGCCGGTCACATCAGTTACGTGGAGATGGACGCGCCGCCGGTGCACAACCCCGAGGCCATGGAGGCCGTAGTCAGGCACATGCATAAAAACGACATGGGTTACGGCGCGGTGAACTTCCCGGTGGATTTTTGTACCGGCTGCAGCACCCTGGGCGTGATTAACGAGGAGGCCTGCCCGAGTTGCGGTTCCACCGCCATACGCCGGGTGCGCCGTATCACCGGTTACCTCAGCACCGTGGACCGGTTCAACGACAGCAAGGTGGCGGAACTGAAGGATCGAATCATACACGACTTTTAGTAAAAAAGCGCGCTCATTCTGTCCCTGGAGCGTGCGGCCATTAATGTGGCCGGAGGTATACTTTCCCAAAGTGCGAGAGAGGAAGCAAAGGGGGCGGTTCCCCTTTGCTTTCCGTTCCTTGACGGCTGGACGTGGTGCTGTCCGGCGAGGACGTGGTGCAGCCCGACATTATGTACATATCGCATGAGCGCGCGCATATAGTAACCGATATCAATATCAAGGGCGCTCCGGACCTGGTGGTGGAAATACTGTCCCCCGCCACGGCGGAAAGGGAGCGCACCATTAAAAAGAAACTATACGCCCGGCACGGGGTGTGTGAAATGTGGCTCGTCAACCCCGGGGCTCAAACCGTGGAAGTTTTTTCACTGGCCGAAGGGGAGGATGCCGCGCCGCAATTGCATACGCGCAATGAAAGCCGGCCCATGTATTCACCGTTGCTGGATTTGCCCATTGATTTGAACCAAGTATTTTAACATATAATTAAGGGGACAGCATACTTAATTATGTTCGATAATTAAGTATGCTGTCCCCTTTTTTCTTGCGGGCGGTTAAAAAGCGCGCGTCCCGGGAACCGAATGAGTGCGCTTTTTTACTGGTTCTTGAACTTGTTCACCACGTCGGGAATTAATTCAGCCAGCTTGGCCATAGAACCCTTTTGGGCCAGGGAATACACCTGCACATTATCCTCCTGGATGATCAACAGCGCCGACGGGCTAATCCTCATGCCGGCTCCCGCACCGGTTCCCTTGCCTCCGTGCTCTGTGCTCTCCTGCCCCTCGCCGCTGCCGAGGCCGAAACCGACGGAAGTGGTTACGATGGGAATGATGGTGATGTTCCCGCTTATAATCGGTTCGCCGACAATGGTTTTGGTGGAAATAAGGTTCTCAATCCGGGACACGAGAGATACAATGTCTTCCTTAAACATAATAAGAAGCCTCCTTTGGTTGTTTTAGTATTTTTTTGCGCCTGGTCCACCAATAACTTCGCACCGGTTTGGCCAGCAAAAAGCGAATGGTGAGCCAAAGGATAATAATTGGCACGGCCCGGACTTTAAAGCTTCCGGTTATATCGACAACCGGCCCGCTGAAATCGGCATCCAGGTCCAGGCGGCGTCGCCCGGCATACAGCGTGGCGGTTAATCCGGCCAGCATTCCGGTCACGGCGGGATCATCGGCGCCGTAAACACCGCTCAATCGCAGCCGTGGTTGAAGGGAGTCGAAAAGTCTCTTCATATACCCCAGCAGTTCGGCCAAAAACTGCCTGTTCAGTGCCGCAGCTATGTCAGAAAAATCCAACCTGCGTTCTTTCTTGTGCTTTATTTGGTCTTTGGGCTTGTTTTTTCTCGACTCGGTTCCCGGTTTGATACGGTGGACGGGGAGCGTTATTCCGGCCAGCCTTACCCGGCTGGAAGTCTTGCTCCCGTTTATCTCAAGGGCGACCGCAAGCAGCCCTCGGCCCCAGGAAAACCAGAGCTTCAGCCGCTGCTCCCCGGTACGCAGGTAACCCCGGGCCTGGCAAGTAAGGGGCACGCTAAGCAGCAGCACGGGCAACGCGGCCAGAATCAAGGCTAAAACCGTCCATCCGTTCAAGTCCGGTCACGTCTTTTACCGGCCATGGGTACCAGCGCGGACGTAACGCCCCGCATAAAGTTCGTCAGGCCGGTGGCTTTAACCAAGCGTGCCAGTTGCCTCGGGCCGGGGATTTTAGACACCCCGGTAAGTGCCGGCTGCCAGGCCAACTTTTGGGCATTCCATAGGTTAATCCCAGATGCGCTTCGGGTTTCCCGCTTGGCCGCCCTGGTACCGGCAATCAACTGTTGGCGGATGAAAGGCAGCTCCGGCGGTACTTCAATGGCCTCGTTCTGTTCAAGTTCCAGCCAAATTAATCTGAGCCGGGACAGTTCCCGCCGGCAGGCGGAACAGCCTGCAAGATGGCGGCGAACAGCAGTTGTTTCCACCTGATCCAGTTCATTGTCCAGAAAGGCTTGTAGGGCTTCAATGTCGCACTCCATGCTTATTCCTCCCATTCGTAAACGCCTGCCAGTTGGCGCCGCAATTGCTGCCGGGCCCGGTAAAGATGGGTCTTTACTGTGCCCGGCGGCAGGCCGGTGACCGCCGCTATCTCATTGTAGCTAAGCCCTTCTTGGTGTCGCATAACCAGCACCAACCGCTGTTGGAAGGGGAGCCGATTTAACTCTTGCCGGATTATGTCGCGGGCGTCCCGCCATTCCGCAGCGGTCACCGGTTCGTTCGCGCCTCCGGCCAGAGTGTCTCCCAGCACAATGTCTTCGCCCACGGGCTGCTCCAGGGATACAGTCTCAGGTGCGCGCCGCCTGAACTGGTTCAAGCAGGCATTTACCGTAACCCGCCTCAACCAGGGCTTGAAGGGCCGCCCGGGCTGAAATTTGTTCAGACCGGTCAGCACTTTCAGCAGTGCTTCCTGGGTAAGGTCCAGAGCTTCCTCGCGGGACCCGCCGATCCGTAAGCATAAACTGTAAACGTAGGCTTCGTAGCGGGCCAGCAGCAGTCGCCAGGCTTCTTCATCACCGTCACGGCAGCGTATAATCAGGTTATGGTCGGCGTTGGGTTCCACACCAGCCCCTCCCTTGCGTTCCCCAACTAATAACAACTTGGAGTTAAGGATTTCAAGTAAAATATAAAAGTATTTGTAGTTGTTATGTTTTGCTGCAAAGCGCGGCATGATTCATTTTTAATACAGGTTTTTCAAGTATGTTGAATCCGGCTTTTTGCGCCAGTGATAACGAGGCCTGGAAGTTGTTTTTGTCAACGTGTCCCCTCGGCTCG
>JAKSCU010000029.1 GCA_022360435.1 Bacillota bacterium | reverse complement strand
TGACCTCAGCCCGCCCGAACCGGGGGCCGGGGCGGAGCTGCCCTTGGAGCGCAGAAACCCAAGGCACGGAATCAAGGGGCGTCAGCCCCGCCGTGCCATCGCCGGCCCGTCCCGCGGGCAGGCGATATGGTTAAGCCAGCGCCTCGCTCGGGCAAGCAATGTGGATGGCACCATTAACCGCTGCCGTGCGACCGTTGGATCGCCAGCCCCCGGCCCGGCGATGGCGCGGCTTCGCACTTGCGCTCCAATGACCGCTCCGTTCCGATTGTGTTGAAAAAGTCGGTTGGCGATTTCGACTGGGACGAGGGTCAAATGCTTCCCATGCAGGCGGTCACACCGGCATCGGCTTGAGCTTGGCGAGCTTGCGAAGGTTCTGAACGGTTGCGGCCATGAGGAACTCGTCTTTGGCACCATTTGGTCCTCTGAGGCGGAGCCGGTCGAGGCCGATGATGCGTTTGAGGTGTGCAAACAGCATCTCGACTTTCTTTCTGGCGTAGCTTGAGGCGACATAGGCATCGGTTTTCGCAATATCCCGTGCCTTCTGACGAGCGTTCTCATGCTTTGATCGGGAGATCTTTCGGGTCATCTGATTGGGCGTGCATCGAGGCTTCAACTGGCAAGCCGCACAATCCTTTTTGCGGGCGTAGTATTTCTTGAAGCCATCTTTGCCGAACGCCGGGCGTCCTTTTGAGATGTTCCGCCAATATGGTCTCAGTTCCCTTCCCCCGGGGCATTGGTAGGCATCGGCCCCGGGATCGTAGGTGAAGTCGGTGGCGGGGAACGCACCGTCCTTGCGCTCGGATTTATCGAAGACCGGGATGTGAGGCGCGATGTCTTGCTCTTCGACAAGCCAGCCAAGCATGTCCGCCGTGCCATAAGCCGTGTCTGCGGCCAGCATCTCCGGGTGCAACTCGAAACGGCTCCGCGTTCTCGCCAGCATGTCGCGCACTGCACCCACCTCGGCCTGCCGGATCGGTGCGGTGGCCTCGATATCCACGATGACCGCATTGTCCAGATCGACAAGGTA
>JAKSCU010000030.1 GCA_022360435.1 Bacillota bacterium | reverse complement strand
GCGCCCGGACGTTATTAATAACACCCCGATAATCGCTGAATGATCCGCCGTGTCCCGGGAACACCACCGCTATATCCATTTTTTCCACCCGTTCCAAGCCTTGCAGGTACTGGCTCAGTGTCGGCAGACGACGGCCGGGATGATCCGGGTCGGGTTCCATCAGCGGGTTGGGGGTGATGTGGGGCAGCATGAAATCACCGGAAAAAAAGAATTTCTGTTCCGGCGCGTACAGGCAGATATGTCCCGGACTGTGTCCCGGCAGGTGCAGCACCTGTAATGTCCCGGCATCGAACTCCAGTAAATCTCCGCCGTTGACTTCCCGCAGATTTACATCCACCAGCCGCGGACGGGGCAGTTTGTCCCGGTCTTTCCACATGGTCTGGAGCACGTCGACCGGAGTGCCTGTTTCCAACACATGGGGCAGCCAGGCTTTAATAACTTCGTCGGTTCCTCCCGCCAGCCTTTTCATTTCCCTGGCATGAGCCAGCACCACCGCGCCGGAGTCGGCGGCGACTTTAGCCGCCAGCCCGCTATGATCCGCGTGGCTGTGGGTCAATACCACCCTTTTAATGTCCTTTATATGCACGCCCAGCAGCGGCAGCATGTGCCGCAACTCATTATAAGCTTCCGGAGTATCCGCTCCCGCGTCTACCAGGGTCACGGGATCATCCTTAATCAAGTAAATATTTACAGGACCCACCTTAAAGGGGGTGGGCAATGTTATTTGGTATACAGATAGCAACCTGGTTGTCCTCCCGTTAGTGGCGTTGGTAACGGTTAATCGCGGCCAATTGCCGCAGGAATCAGATCCCTCATCCGCCGCCGTTATACCCGATGCTCACAAGCTTCCCATCTTCCACGATCACCGGAACCTTGCCGGCCCCGTACTTTTCCTTTAGCAACTGTTTGGCTTGCGGCTCCTTGCTGGTATTTACTTCTTTAAACTTGATCCCTTTGGCTGTGTAGTCCTCAATAGCTTTACGGCAATATGGGCAAGCCGTCTTGGTGTAAATCACCACGTCACCCACCCCATCCACCTCCGATTATTAAAATTTGACGTTATTTGAACCAATCAAGAAGCTAGGCGGCGCGCATCACCTGACCCCGGGTATCACCAAGGTTGCCACATGCCGGTCGGTCTCCTGAACGGCATGGGCCTGGAGCATCCAGTGCCCCCGGGCGTCAAACACAAACTTCAGCGTCCCTATTTCGTCCGCGACAAGCTCGTGGGGAAAACCGTCCCCGTCATAAATATGGTATGTAGCCAGCAGCCGGGCTCCGGCCAGCGGTTGCCCGTTAAAAAGCACGGTAAGTAAAACGGCGTCACCGGGATGAAAATGTCCGTAATCCCCCGGCACAATCTCCAGCCCCCGGTTTAAAGCCTCCCCCCGACCGCGTATATGGTGCCCGAAGGGCACCAGCACCCGGGCCCAATGGTGATTTTTTCCGGCTTGGTATTCCACCTGTACGGTGTAAATGCCTTCCGGCCCGCCTGCAAATGCCATTTCATAACTAAAACCGTCCCGGTCAGCCGCCACCGGCACCTGAAATTCCCGGCCCCCGGGTTCTTTCACCAGCGCCGTACAGTTGACTGGCCCGTCCAGCTTTTCCCGTTTCATGGCGTAACCCCAGAGCACCTTTATCCTGGCACTGTCACCGTGATGAAAATGTAGGTGGGCGGGTTCCAGCCATAACGCGTACCCGTTCCCGGCTTGCTCCACCGGCATAAGATTCACTTCCTCTTTTAAAGCCGTATTTACAACTATTATAATACATTATCATTTTTTTAAAAACCGCTGCCGGGAATATTGTCCCAATGCGGCCTGTTAATGCGCGGGTTATTTTGTTTTGTCATTTCCGAGCCCACAGTCCGAGCATGAATTACAACAACCGGTCTTGTGGTCATTTTGGTGGTATACCAGTCTAACTTGGCACGTATCGCAGTCGCCATCCCCGGGAACACATGGTTCGGCGTGGATAATCACTTGCAGCCCGGGCATCCGGCTGCGCAGACCTTGCTCAATTTTGTCGCACAGGGTGTGTATGGACACTATTTGTTTGCCTCGGGGCACAATGAGGTTGAAATCCACGTGTCTCTCCGGGCCGGCCTTGCGGGTGCGCAGATTGCGGTAGTCCACGTACTTACCGGCATATTCCTGCAGCACCTCTTTAATAATTTTTTCATCTTTGTCCGGCAACCTGACGTCGAGGATACTGCCCAACGACTCGCGTATCAGGCCGTACGCCGCTTTCAATATTAACAGCGCCACCAAAATGGCGATTATGGGGTCGATGATGTACAGGCCGGTGAACTTGATGGCCACTATGCCCACCAGTATACCCACTGAGGTCATAACATCGGTGCGCAAGTGCCAGGCATTTGCGGCCAGAGCCGGGGAGTCTGTTTTTTTAGCCACGTGCATCAGCCGGGATGAAACATATAAATTTACCAGTACCGATACGCCCATCACCGCCATGCCCAGCCCCAGCGATTTTACCTCGGTGGCGTTATAGAGCTTGGGTATGGCTTTATTGATGATCACAACGGCGATTGTTATTATTAGCACGGCTTCAATTATAGCCGCCAGGTTTTCAAACTTGCCGTGTCCGTAGCGGTGCCGGTCGTCGGCCGGCTTTTTTGATTCCCGCACCGAAATGTAAGCGATTATCGCCGCCACCAAATCAAGGCCGGAATGAATCGCATCCGAGATAACGCTTATGGAATGCATGGACAATCCGGCCGACAGCTTGAGGATGGCTAAAAACGTATTTGATATAATTGATAAACGGGCTACCTTTACTTTTTCCTGCAAATCCATAAAATAATCTCCCTTATGGTGAATGTCCCTACATCCTTTTAAAACCAATGCCCGGGGCCCTCATCTTTAAACAGGCCAAGATGAAGTCCCGCGGGCATAACCGCTGCCTTGAAAGGCCCGGCCGGTTTTACTTGCAGGTCCGGCCTGACTGTGTGTTGATTATAATATAGCATATGTTGGCATTACTTACAACGATACCGGACAATAATTGGCACTGTCTACTCAACGTTGGCGCCGCTCTTCCTTGTGCCGCAAGCCAACGGCGATATTTTCGCGGGGTGGGTCTTCATCATCACCGCCCCGGGTTTCCTCGTAAAACATGCCGTCCTCGCCCACCTCGTAAGGGATGTGATCCACCGCTTCGGTGTAACCCACCGCCTCCTCGTCGGCGCTGCCGCCGCCGTAATAGGACCCGGCCTCGGAATGGGGTGAATGCTCTTGCCATTTGGCCACATCCTGCCAGGCGTCTTCGGTGTCGTACATAGCGCTTTCCGGCTGGCCGGCAGTCCCGGTCAGGGGCGGTTCCAGCACATCCTCCTCCGCCGGGCGCAGGTTAATCCGGTTCGGCGCCTCCTCAAAGCGGCTGTGACAGTCCACACACCGGGTGGTATAAGGTATCGCTTCCAGCCGTTCAAAGGGGATCTCCCGGTCACAGGCGTCACACTTCCCGTACTTGCCCTCGTCCATACGGCGAGAAGCGTGATCTATGGCGGCCAACTTTATTTGTGCGTCTTCACGTAGCGAAAGATCCTTGCTCCGCTCAAAGACCTCGCTGGCCACGTCGCCGGGGTGCTGGTCATAGGTGGATAGCTCCGCCGTGGATTCGGAAAGCGAATTTTCCAGACCCGCGCCGTCAATGTGCTCAATCAACCGCATATTCCGGCGCTTTTCCTGTTCCAGTTCCCGTTTGAACTTATCCAATAGTTCTTTTTTCATTGTTTACCCCCAATGATTATCTTGGCACAGCATGCAAAACCCCGCCCCCGAATAAGCCTTCTTTATTGTTTACCCAGTTGAGCCTGAACAATTTTAACCAAATCGGCGATAAAATCGCCGATTACCGGTAAATTAAGCACCGCCAGCCGTTGCAGGATAAGCACGATCACCGCCCCCAGGATGGCGAACCCAACTGCAATGCCCAACCCCCTGGCAATGCCGCTGATAAAGTTTACGTACAGCAGTCTGTACGGGTTTTCCAGCAGGTCCACGTATTCGGCCAGTTTCATCTTTTCCATGTTAAAAGCCAGTTCCCGGACCCTTTCCTCCAGCGCCTGCAAAACTTTGTTCTCTTTGTCTTGCATCGGTCTAAAACCCCCAAACTCTTTTTAATGTGCCCCGGCAGGGGAAAAATTAATAAAACGCGCTCATTCGATTTCCCTGCGCGCGTTATTTAATACTTTTGTCATTAAATCCAGCCATTAATATGGCCGGGTATAATTTCCTAAGAGTATAAAAAAAGCGCACTCATTCAGTTCCCTTTGCGTGCGCTTTTTGATACTCTTATCCTTTAATCCGGCCATTAAATATGGCCGGAAGTATAATTCCCTAAGAGTATAAAATAAACGGGGCACAAAACCCCGTTTAACATTAGATGCTTATATTTTTATGCTCCGGGTTTTTGATTAATGCGCGCGGCCCTTTTTCTCCATCAACTTCAGGTCCACCCACACCGGGCTGCAGTTGAATATTGAAGAATAGGCGCCGCTAATTACCCCAATCATAATGGCCAGCACCAAAGCCTTGATGGTGGTGCCGCCGAGGAAATACAGGGCCACCAGCACAAACAGCACCGTCAAGACGGTGTTGATGGAGCGGGCCAGAGTCTGCCAGAGGCTAATGTTCACTAAACCCTCCAGCGTCTCGCCTTTCTTGCGGTTTTTCATATTTTCCCTGATGCGGTCGAAAATGATAATGGTATCATTGATGGAATACCCTATTATAGTCAGTATGGCGGCCACAAATTCCCTGCCCACCTCAATTTGCAAAATGGAAAATATACCCAGAACAATCAGGGCGTCGTGCAGCAACGCTATAATGGCGGCGACACCCTGTTTAAACTCGAAACGGTAGGTGATATAAATCATCATCAACACCGAGGCCACCGTCAGGGCCAGCAGCGCTTTGTAGGTCAATTCCCCGCTAATTACCGGACCCACCCGCTGGTTACGCAACAGCGTAATCTCGCCAACTTCTTCATTCAGGGTGGAAATAAGCGTGGCGCTTTCGTCCTCGCTCAATTCGCTGGTCCTGATGATGAAGTCGTCGTCGCCGCTTTTTTGCACGTTGCGGGAGGCGCCGTACCCCAGTTCCTCCACCACCCCGCGCACTTGTTGTATGTCCACGCCGGCCTGGGTCCTGATTTCCACCAGGTTGCCGCCTTTAAAGTCGATCCCAAGGTTTAAGCCCTGCAGCGCCAGGGAGACCAGCCCGGGTAAAATAATCAGCAATGAGATAATGTACCAAATTTTTCTATGGCGTATAATATCAAACATGGCTTTCCCCCCTTAAGCGCCGTAATACCGCGGATGTTTAGCCAAGTTGGTGGCGGCGGCCAGTTGCAGCATCCACTTGGTCATGGTAATGGTGGTGAACATGCTGGCCATGATGCCGATACCCAGGGTAACGGCAAAGCCGCGGAGAGGACCGGAACCAAAGTAATACAGCACCACCGCGGCAATCAGGGTGGTCACATTGGCGTCGAATACCGCCACGAAGCCGCGTTTAAACCCGGCCTCAATTGCGGAACTGACACTCCTGCCCGACCGCAGTTCCTCCTTGATGCGCTCAAAAATAACCACATTGGCGTCCACCGCTATGCCCAGCGACAGCAGGAAACCGGCTATACCAGGCAGCGTCATGGTGGCGTGAATACCGATAAAAATAGCGAACACAATCAGCGCGTAAATAATCAAAGCCAGGGCGGCAATAAAGCCCGGCACCCGGTAATACACAACCATAAACACCAAAATGGCGATTAAGCCCACGATGCCGGCGTTAATGGACCGATCCAGGGAATCCTGGCCCAGTTGCGGGCCGACGGTGCTTTTTTCCAACACGTGCAACTGCACGGGCAGGGCGCCGGAGCGCAGTAGGATGGCGATGTTGTGCGCCTCATCCAGGTCTCTATAGCCGTCGATATAGGCCTGGCCTTGAAGAATGGGCCCTTTGACATACGGGTTTTGCAGCAGTTCGCCGTCCAGGTAAATACCTAAATGCCGGCCCGTATGTTCAGTGGTGGCCTTGGCAAACTTCTTGGTGCCTTCCGCGTTAAACTCAAGGTTTACAATCACCTGGCCGGAGACGGCGTCACGGCTTTCATAGGCGTCCTTCAGGTCGCCGCCGGTAACAACCGTCTCACCTTCTTCGGTCTTAAATTCCAGGTAGGCCGGCCTAATCAAATCCCGCACGGCTTTTTCCGGATCTTCTATGCCCGCCAGTTCCACGATAATCCGATCTTTCCCCTGGCGCTGGAGAATCGGTTCCGTAACACCGGTTTCATTAATCCTGTTTTCCAGAATGGCCATAGCCCGCTTCATACTCTCTTCATCAACTTTGGTCTCCGGAGTATCCCGCGCTTCCAGAAGCACATGCACGCCGCCCTGCAGATCCAAACCCAGGATAATCTCTTTGCCCCAGGGCAGTTGCTCGATATCTTTAAATACCGGCAGCGGCACCGCCGCCGTCAAACCCGCGGCTATTACTGTGAGTATTATAACGGCAAAGATCAGTATTTTACTCCATCTCATACCGGTTCTCCCCCTTAAATTACGGCCAGGGCGGCCACTATAGCAACCTGTTCCCGTTGACTACCAGTTCAAAACTGCACTTCAAAAAAACCGCCGCTCTCCGGCACAGCACCATTCTGGTTAAAAAAATCTCAAAGTATTCCATCACCGGGCAAATATTGGTATTAATATCCAGTTCCATGGTGATGGTGCGTTTTTTTTCATCCACCCACACAAAGGAATGTTCCGCGGCGTAATTAACCCGGTCGTGAATATCAAAGGTGGCAAAATCCTGGTTGCGGACCCGGGAACGGTGTACGTCCGACTTGTCCGCCATGATCAGCGCCGCCGCCACGTTGTTCACCGGCTGGCCGTACTGTTCCTCGTGGTTGGCGATGGCGGAGATGACCACCGCCGCTTCATCCGGGTCCATGCCCATTTGCAGCAGGATGGGGCAGCAAATGGTGGCGCCGGATATCCCGTGGTCGTTCCTGCTGACCACATTGCCGATATCATGCAGATAACCGGCAATGGCAGCCAGCTCCGCCTCCCTGGCGCTGTAACGCAGCTTAATCATAATGTTCTTGGCGATGCTGGACACCAGGTTGACATGGCGGTAACTGTGCTCGGTAAAGCCCATTGCCCCCAGATGCTCGTTGCCTTTCCTGATAAAGCTGTCTATCACGGGATTGCGTTTTATGTCGTCCAGAACGACCAAACTTTAACCTCCCACGCGCGGTGCTGAATAATTAACAAAATGAGTAGACCTGAGCCTACTCGTTTTTGGCTATTCCCAAACGCTCTATCCGCTTTCCGAGTCCCTCTTCTGGGAAACGGCATGCTTTAATACTTCAATGCGCACGTTATCCGCTATCTTGAGGATAAAAGAGTCTTCCTTCACTTTGACAATTGTGCCGTAAATTCCCCCGGCGGTTACTACGTGGTCGTTAACGGCCAAGTTGCGGACCATTTCCTGGTGTTTCTTCTGGCGTTGCTGCTGGGGCCTGATCATGAGGAACCATAGCAGTGCAAATAAACCGACTATATAAAGAATACCGATCATGGATTCAGACACACTGTTTACCTCCTTTCTGCGTGGAATCAAAACATATTACATATTCTTTATTACAGGTGATTTCCCTTTTTTAATTTTAAGAGGTTGCTCGAAAAGTTCACGCGAGATTCGCTTCCAATTTTACTTTAGACTCTATTCTTCCTTTTCTAACATTCATTTTTACAAACCGGAGCCGTTGTTTACCAAATTAACGCTGCCGGCTTTGGCCCCGAAATGTTTTGGCCGGGCCGGTTTGCCCCGCCCTGTTCAGACTTTTGCGCCGGTGACGGCGCCGGCGGTGTCGGGGTCCGACCTGTAGCGTTCCCAAAACTCCTCCCGGAATTGAGACAGCCTGTTTGCCGCGATGGCGGTACGGATATCCCGCATGAGAGAAGCTATAAAATGCAGGTTGTGCCAGGTGGTCAACCTGATCCCCAGTATTTCGCCGGCTTTAATCAAATGGCGAATATAAGCCCGGGAAAAGTTACGGCAGGCGTAACAGCGGCATTCCGGATCCATGGGCCTGAAATCCCTGGCGTACTCGGCGTTGCGCACCACCAGCTTTCCCTCCCGGGTGAACACCGTGCCGTTGCGGGCGATGCGCGTGGGGAGCACACAGTCAAACATGTCCACCCCGCGATACACCGCTTCCACCAGACAGTCCGGGGAACCGACCCCCATAAGGTAGCGCGGTTTTTCATCGGGCATTACGGGAACCAGGTAATCAAGTACCCCGTACATCAAGGACTTTGGCTCGCCAACGCTCAACCCCCCGATGGCGTACCCCGGGAAGTTCAGGGAGGTTATTTCCGCCGCGCTTTGCAGGCGCAGTTCCCTGTACACCCCGCCCTGGATGATGCCAAAAACAGCCTGATCCTCTCGATGATGACTGGCCAGGCACCGCCGGGCCCAGCGGGTGGTGCGCTCCACTGCTGTCCGGGCTTCTTCGTGGCTGCAGGGGTAGGGCGCGCATTCGTCGAAGGCCATAGCCACGTCGGCCCCCAGGGCCATTTGTATTTCCATGGCTTTCTCGGGACTGAAAAAGTGCTGGGAACCGTCAATATGGCTGCGGAATGTCACCCCGTCGTCGGTAATGCGGCGCAGCGGTCCCAGGCTGAAAACCTGGAACCCGCCGCTGTCCGTAAGGAGCGGACCGTCCCAGCCCATAAAATTGTGCAGCCCGCCGGCCTCGGCCACTATTTCGTGCCCGGGTCGCAGGTACAGGTGGTAGGTGTTGCTAAGCACCATGGTGCCGCCCGCCTCCCGGACCTCCCGGGGCGTCATGGTTTTAACGGTGGCCTGGGTACCCACCGGCATAAATACCGGCGTCTCCACCCTGCCGTGAGGCGTCTCCAGCAACCCCAGCCTGGCCCGGCAGCCGGCATCCACTCCGGTTGTCCTAAAGCGAAAAAACATTGGTCATCCCTCAACACACTCACAGAATCAGCATAGCGTCACCAAAACTGAAAAACCGGTAGCGCTGCCTGACAGCCTCGGCATAGGCCTCCAAAAGCCGCTCCCGGCCCGCCAGCGCGCTGACCATCATCACCAGGGTGCTTCGCGGCAGGTGAAAGTTGGTTATCAGGCCGTCTACCACCTGGTAATCGTAGCCGGGATAAATAAATATGTCCGTCCAACCGGAACCCGGCCGCACCACCCCGCCGTTTCGGCCCGCGGTCTCCAGGCACCTGGTGCTGGTGGTGCCCACCGCCACTATCCTTCCCCCGGCAGACCGGGTTTCATTGATTATTTGCGCGACCCCGGGGGTTATTTCATAATACTCGGCGTGCATCCGGTGCCGGGTGACATCGTCCACTTTGACCGGCCGGAAAGTTCCCAGCCCCACATGCAGCAATACTTGTGCCACGGCGACACCTTTTTCTTTAATGGCGGCCAGCAGTTCCGGGGTGAAATGCAGCCCGGCGGTAGGGGCCGCGGCAGACCCGGGCTCCGTGGCATACACCGTCTGGTAACGCTGCGGGTCGGCGGGCTGTTGCTTTATGTACGGGGGAAGCGGCATGGTACCCAGCTTGTCCAGCAGCCGGTCAAAATCACCCTGGTATTGAAACCTGATCCGGCGGCAGCCGCTTTCGGTTACAGCTTCCACAGCGCCACGCAAATCCGCGCCAAAAACGATATTGGCGCCGGGCGGCAAACGCCGCCCGGGACGCACCAACGCTTCCCAGACATCCTCCTCCAAGCGGGTAAGCAACAAAACCTCGGTCTTGATCCCGGTACCCTCTTTTTGACCCCACAGACGCGCCGGAATCACCTTGGTATTATTGAGCACCAGCGTGTCACCCGGGCGCAGGTACTCCACCACATCTTTAAACAACCTGTGTTCCGGCTTTCCGTCAGCGCCAGGCAGGACCATCAACCGGGATTGGTCCCGCCCGGGGGCTGGCTCCTGGGCGATTAATTCCTCCGGCAGGTTGTAGTCAAAATCGCTAATTTTCATGGACACCACTTTCCGGTAATCAGGCGCCGTAATTATTGACCAGGTCGGCGCCTGTATAATAGTATTGCAAAATATCCTGGTAATTATAACCTTTAAGCGACATACCCGAGGCGCCCCACTGGGACATGCCCAGCCCGTGCCCCAGACCGCTGCCGGTAAATACAACCCCGCCCAATCGCCCTCCGGCGTCAACATCTTTGTGCATGGTAAAAAGGGCGCTGTTCAATCCCAAAATGACGCGTACCCGGTCGGCGTTGCTAATTTCCAATTGTCTGGGGTTCCCCAAAGTGTCGTACCCTTCAATGAACATTTTTTTGACCCGCTGGCCGGTGGCGGTATGCTGCAACTCCCTTAAATCCGATATAACGGCGAAGTCGACGGTGTTAGCCAGGTCGGTCAGTTTTTTCATTTGCTCGTTCACGGTGCGGGTTAACTGTTCAGCCGAAAGGTTGACCACCCAGTTGTAATGCTTGGGATTTAAATCCGCCTGGTCTTCCTTGCCCCTTATATATCCCAGGGATTCCACCCACACATCTTCACAGTTTTCGGTATAACCGCCGCTGGAAGAGTGAAAGAACGCCGCTATGGGCTGCCCCCGGTGCACCAGCACTTGACCCGCCGTATCGTTGACGGCGCGCGACGCCTGGGGATGTTCCACGTCAAAACCCCGGTAAACCTGGTTTTGCTGCGTATCCAACACATCAAACCCCTGGCCGGCGTAACTGCCCAACGAGGCCAGCACATACGTGCGAGAAGCTACCGCCTGGGCCTTTAGCGCCTCGGACGGAAATGAGGCGGGCATTTCCGCCGGCACCACTCCATAAAGATATTGTTCGACGGGCAGCTCGTTGATTACCGTAAAACCAAAACTGCCGGCCCGCACTTCAACATGGCCGCGATAACGGCAAATCCCCCCGTGTTGTTCCAAGCCGAAAAGGTTCAACCCGCCTTGGAACAACCGCGACAACGCGCCTTGGCCGGTCACCACCCGCATATCGTCGGTGTCATCGATATGACTCATGCCGCTGCCGGCGCTTAGCACGGCCATACCCGACAGCGAATCCTTCCATAACGGCGGTCCATTGCCAGACAGGATGCTTCGCTTGACGTTAATCTCCTCGGCCCGCACCGCTCCACTGAAAAGGCGGTGCTGCTCACCATCCCGGGACAGCACAATAAAACCGCCGACGTTAGCCATGTGCCACTGTTGGCCGTCCCTTGTCTCGGCTATAACCCGACCGGTGGAGGTGTCTGTCAACCGGTACCGGCCCTGGAAATGTAATTTGACCTCGGATACCTGCTGGGCAATTCCCACCCGCACGGTATCGTGGCCAACCCGCACGTCGGCGCGGGCCGACCCGGCCGGCCACAAAAAAGCCGCCACCAGTACCGTAGTCATTGACAGGTATAATATCCGGAACAAACCGGTTATAAGTATTCTTTCCGGCATAAAAAAAGAACCTCCCCCGAAACTTGTTATGCCCACAACTTGTTATGCCCACGGTGGAAAAGTTCGACATAAGATATGATTTTCCTGCCAGAAAAACCGTCACCTTCTAAATAGCAAATTCAATATCAGGGTGAGCACCAAGCTTAAAATGATCATGGTTACAATGGGGAAATAGAAGGTAAAATTACCCTTCTGGATCAAAACATCCCCCGGCAGCCGGCCCAAACCGGTAAATTTGCCCACCAGCATCAACAGGCCCCCGCCAATGATCAATAGCATGCCTAAACCAGCGATCATTTTGCCCACGGCGTAAAGGGAATCCATTTTACCATCCCCCGTTATTTTTTAGCGGCTTTTGCCCTGTTTTTATTATAAAAACGTTCCTTCTCACTGAATATGCAGCCGCAATACCGCTGCCTGTACATGCCCAGTGACCGGGACATTTGCACGGCCTCCCGGTAACCCGGGCGAAAATCCACATAGTAGAAGGGAATGCCAGTTTCTTTCGCCACGGCCAGCCCGATTTCCCTGATCAGGTCGTGCTTCTGGTAAGGGCTGACCAGCAGAGTGGTGGTAAAAGCGTCGAAATTGCCCTGCCCGGCCACCCGGGCCGCCCTCCGCAGGCGCATGGAGTAGCAGAACCGGCAGCGCTCCGCCTCCCGGCGCACCACTTCCCGCAGGTAATCTTCCAGGTCGTATTGGTCGTAGGCTATAACCGGCAACTGGTTTTCCGACGCGTAATGGAGCAAGGTTTCCCTGCGTTTCAGCCACTCGGCGCAAGGGTGTATGTTGGGGTTGAAAAAGTAACCGTGCACCTGGTGGCCCAACTCGCGCAACCGTCGCAGCGGGTAGATGGTGCACGGCCCGCAACAGTTATGAAGCAAAATTTTCACCGGCTGCGCACCTCCTTCGGATAAGCGGGCACCACTGTCGCCCGTCCCCGGTTTTTTCAATCAAGAAAGTCTGTTTAAAAAAGCGTGGGCTGTTTCGCCCCCGGCACTTCCAGACCCAGGTGGGCAAAAGCCGCCGGGGTGGCCACCCGGCCCCGCTGGGTGCGGGCCAACAATCCCAACTGCAGCAGGTAGGGTTCATAAACGTCCTCAATGGTTCCGGCTTCCTCCCCGGCCGCCGCCGCGATTGTTTCGACGCCCACCGGCCCGCCGCCGAATTTGGTGATTACCACTGTAAGAACCCGGCGGTCGGCTTCGTCCAACCCCAAGGGATCAACCTCGAAAAACTCCAGCGCCTCCCGGGCCACTTTTCCGGTGATGCCGCCGTCGGCCCGCACCTGGGCGTAATCGCGCACCCGTTTAAGCAGCCGGTTGGCCACCCGGGGGGTGCCCCGGGAGCGCCGGGCTATTTCCGCGGCTCCCTCGGTGTCAATGCCCACCTCCAAAATCCGCGCCGCCCTGGTAATGATGGTCACCAGGTCGCCGGCCCGGTAATAGTCCAGCCGGCTGATTACCCCGAATCTGTCCCGCAGCGGCGAGGTCATCAGCCCGGCCCTGGTGGTGGCGCCGATCAGAGTGAAGCGGGGCAGGTCGATGCGCAGGGAACGGGCTCCGGGGCCTTTACCGATTATTATATCCAGAGCGAAATCTTCCATGGCGGGATAAAGGATCTCCTCCACCATGCGGCTCAGCCGGTGCACCTCGTCGATAAAAAAAACATCACCCTGCTGGAGGTTGGTCAAAATGGCCGCCAGGTCGCCGGGACGCTCAATGGCCGGCCCCGACGTGGTACGTATGTTTACACCCATCTCATTGGATATAATGTTGGCCAGGGTGGTCTTGCCCAGTCCGGGCGGGCCGAAAAGCAGCACGTGATCCAGCGGCTCGCCGCGCTGCAGGGCCGCCTGGATGAATATGCCGATAGTTTCCTTCACTTTGTCCTGACCTATGTACTCGCCCAAACTGCGCGGTCGTAAACTGGCGTCGGTGTCCGTGTCCTCCGCCTGCAGCGCCGCTGATATTATTCTTTCTTTTCTACCGTCGTCCATACCTGTCCCCCAGTGTTAGCCGAACCGCCGGCTATTTTTGGGATTGATCCAGACGTTGCAGCGCCAGTTTAATCAACTGCTGCAAATCCGGTGTTTCCCTTGTTTTAATCACCCCACGCACGGCTTCCCCGGCCTCCGCCCCGCTGTAACCCAGGGCCACCAGCGCGCTTATGGCGTCATTCGGAACACCGGTCACAGCCGCGTCACCTTGTTGAACCGATAATGCCGGACCGATATCACCCGGCGCGAACTTGTCTTTCAGTTCCAAGATAATACGCTGGGCCGTTTTTTTGCCGACCCCGGGCACCCGGGTCAGGGCGGAACTGTCCTCCAAAGCCAGCGCTTGGCCCAGCCCCCCGGGCGTTAAGGCGGAAAG
This sequence comes from Bacillota bacterium, assembly GCA_022360435.1. Taxonomy (GTDB): domain Bacteria; phylum Bacillota; class Desulfotomaculia; order Desulfotomaculales; family Desulfallaceae; genus BRH-c8a. The sequence goes on along the minus strand of JAKSCU010000030.1, from coordinate 6,587 downwards.
CACGGCCAGGGCCGCTTTGGGTCCGACGCCATTAACGCCCAACAGCAGCAGGAAAACGGCGACCTCCCCGGGTGTGGCAAAGCCAAATAACTGGATGTCGTCATCCCTGAGGAGCATGTGCGTATGCAACTGCACTTCTTCGGTATTACCCCGTAAATTGGCGGCACAGCCGGCGGTGACGTTGACCCTGTATCCAATGCCGCCCACGTCCATAATCACGGCTTCGGGTTCCACCGCCGCCACCCTGCCCTTTAAAAAAGCAATCATACCAGCGCCCCCCAACCACTGCTGTTATTGGCGTGGCAAACAGCCACAGCCAGCGCGTCGGCCACGTCATCGGGGCGGGGTGTTTCAGGCAGGTTCAGGATCACGCGGATCATGTACTGAACCTGTTTTTTTTCCGCCCGGCCCAGCCCCACCACCGCTTGTTTTACCTGCAGCGGCGTATACTCATAAACATCTATTTCGGCCTCGGCGGCGGCCAGCAAAACTATTCCCCGGGCCTGTCCCACCGCCAGGACGGTTTTGGAGTTGCGGTTGAAAAACAACTCTTCAATGGCCAAGCAGTTTGGTTCATACTTTTTTAACAAATCATTCAACTGATGAAAAAGCTTGCGCAGCCGGAGGTGCAGAGGCACGCCGGCGGCGCTGCGTATGCAACCGTAATCCCGCGGCACAAACCTGTTGCCGGTGTAATCCACAATACCGTACCCCATGATGGCCGTGCCGGGATCAATGCCCAGTATACGCATTCGGCTCACTCCCCCCACTATATGGTAACATAACTGCCGGCGGGGGGGCAACACCTGTTCGGCAAACCATAATCAATTTATAACCCGTCTTCGCTATCCATTTCATCGAAATTTTCCAACACCAAATTTAAAGCGTTGTCATCGGTGAATTCCAGCGTTTGCCGCAATTTAACCTGTTCGTCGCGGCTCAGCTCGTTAAATCGGGCCACCTTCTCCAGATTGGCCCGCCAGTCCGCGGGCAACAAATCTATTCTTATATTTCTTTCCAGCCGCAACAGCGTGCCGTTATCACCCAGCGGCCCCTGGTATACGGCAATCAGCCCGTCGTAAATACCCAGGTGCCTGTATTCCCTGTGCAGCCCGCAGTAACCCGCCACTTTTCTGGTTAAAGTCAACTCTTCACCCTGGAAGGATACCTCCCAACCATTATGCGCAGGGTATTTCATCTGCAGCCGGTGGTGGTCCAGGCCCACCAACTCCTCGTCCGCCGGTTCCCGGGAGTAAAGCTCCACTTCCCCGCATGCCTCGTATTCCCTGACATGCCGCACCATGGTATAAGGTTTTACCACCTGTGTTGATTCATCGCCCGTAACACTCTCGATTACGTTGGTGACCGGTTTCATTACCGGCCCGCCCACCGTTTCCAGAAGCGCGAACACCGCAACGGCCACCAGTGCCATAAGCACAACCGCCGCCCCAAAACCAAAAATTTTTTTAAACATGGCAATACCGTCCTTAATCTTTTGTATAAGTATTGCCATTATTCTGCAACAAAATAACACGGGGCGCCCGGACCCCTCGTTATTTCCTTCCGTGGCCAAGCCGACGTAAAAATGTGCACTTGGGTATCGGCCCGGCGAAATAATGTGGCACGTTTGTTATTAATAGTTAGGCGGCACAGCCGGCATTTGTTTTTTATGCAGGTTCACGGCGGCCAACCCGTCAATGACCTGTTTGACCCGCTCATCAGCCTGCCCGGTAAGGATATACCTGTCCAGTTCTTCGTAAGTCACACCCATTTCCTCTTCATCGTCGTGACCCGGCCAAAGGCCGGCGGACGGGGGCTTCTCGATAATTTCCCGGGGCACTCCCAGGTACGCGGCCAGTTCCCTGATATCATCCTTGACCAAGTTGGCCAGGGGCAGCAAATCGGCGCCGCCGTCACCGAACTTGGTATAGTAACCGACGGTTATCTCACAGCGGTTGCTTGTCCCAGCCACCAGGCTCTGTCTCCGTGAAGCGTAATAGTATAGAGCGGTCATCCTAAGCCTCGGCTTTATGTTCACGATGGGCATATCCTTTACGCCGGGATCACAATCCCCGTCTGTAAGCAACCTGACCATGTCGGAAAAAATATTGTCCAGTACCACGGTCTTATATTCAAATCCGATACTTTCAGCCAGCAACCGGGCGTGTCCGGCATCCTGCGGGTCGCTGTAACAGGGCATGATCACCCCCAGCGTGTTTCCGAAACAGGCCCTGTGGCACAGCACCGCCGTAACCGCGGAATCTATTCCGCCGCTAAGCCCCACGACCAGGCCCCTGGCTCCCCTGTCCTTCACCTGCTGTTTCAACCAGGTTTCTATTTTCTTTGCCAGGTCGTCCACCAAAATTTATTCCCCCTTTAAATGTTCTAAAAGCTCGTCCACTCTCCAAGCAGCGCCGGCTTGCCCGTTGGCGAAACCAATCCGGACGCGCCGCCGTGGCATAAGCGGGTGTGTATCCGCCTTACCGGTATTCTTCCAAATACCAAATTCCAAATGCACTATTATATATTATCACAAAAGCGGGACATAACCTTTTTTATTCCCCCAACAAATATTTGTTTTCGAGTTTGTCCCGAATTTTTATACAAAATGTTCAGTTATAACAGTCCAAGTGTTTTACCAAACGCAAAGGCAAAGTATTGGCTGTTGATCCCGGCTACTCTTCCCGCATACTCATTACAGCCACCACTCCCGCGTGATCGGACGGCCAAAGCCCGGAAGGTGTTCGATCTTCTTGTTTATCACCCACAGTACATATATTCAGCACGCCAAATGCATCTCGAAAGAGAATAAGATCAATTCTTTCGCTTAAAGTAGAGACGGGATTCAACAAATCCCTGGCCTGGAAAGCTGTAAACCCGGCTCCTTCGCCGGCGACGGCCCAGGCATCGGTAAACCCGGCGTCAATCAATATATCGTACGTTGGCGTCCCGCTTCCGTCCGCTCTGGAATTAAAATCGCCAATAAAAATAAGCGGCAGATCGGTTGCCGCGGGTCCCATCAAGAGTTCGCCTGCTTGAGCCACCTGGACTTCGGTTGAATCCCCCTCCAAATGCGTATTGAGTAACCGAAACTTATTACCGCACAGGCATAAGTCAACCGACGACCAGCCTCTCAAAACGGTAAAAGGCTTGCCCCCAACCTGAACCACCAAATTGGTTTTAAAATTCTTTTTTTGAATATTAGAAAACATAAATGGACATTTTTTACGGGCAAGAATAACACCCCGGTCCAACAATCCAACTATATCACCCGTGCTGCTTGGTAATTTATTTCTAAAATTTTTATTGACCGCTACCACACAATATTCTAAACCCTGTTTTTTCAAGTCTTTGAGAAGAATGAGCAAAAAGTTTATCACACTTATGGTGACGCCGGATTGAACCGCCCACAACGCCACCTCTTGCAAGCCGATGAAATCCGGCTTTGTTTTATAAATCTGCGCCGCTATGGACTTGGCTCTGGCCGGAAAGTCGGTCTGCTCGACTTGATTTAAAATTTCCGTCACCACCACGGGAACTTGTTCAGGGGTTGTATTAATGAGCGGGGTAAGATCCGCCCCAAAATAAATATTCCACGTCATAACGGTAAAACACTTTTTTGGGGGTTCGTCTATGAACATAGTATGGCTCTACTCCTTTTTACTTTAATATTATGAAGTAAAAAAGTTTTGGTGTATTTCAAGACAACCTGGAAGAGCCGGTCACCGGCAAAAATAAATCATATCCCGGCGAGAGCAACTTTATCGCCATCCGCATCAGAATGTACAAATTTTTGTCGCTCCGCTTTGCATAGCGTTTTACGGCATCAAATTAAAATTTTTGCTGATTTTAATATCACAATTTTTTTAAAATGCTGCGTTTCAATTGTTTTTTCAACAAATATTCTTCGGCTTTTTCTTTGCATTAAGTAATAAAATTAATGAATCAACATCTGACTTTTCCAAAATTCTAATCCACATCCAGCGACCATCGTGTAATTGTTCTGCGTCTTCAAAAATAGTCTTAATTTTTTTATTTAATTTATTTTTAATCAACTCGACTTGCTCAGACTCTTTTGCTCCTAAAACTATTAATATTGAAAATGCGTCATCCTCAGGGAAAAAATAACATAGAGTTTTGCCACTTTTTCTGTATCGAATAGCCCAACCGTACTTTTTTGTAAAGAATATCAATTCAGGTCTAAAATCGTAGTTTCCATGCACATATTTATGTATGTGCCACCATAAATCCACTCTACTTCCAATGAATTTTATTATTTGGCTTTCTGAAGGTCTTTCTGATTTATTTAACATTCGACCATATTCCACTTTTACACCTCAGCTATTTTTTATAGCAATGATAAAAAGTATTTTGGCAAACCTACCAATTCTCCCGCCTTTAGGAATATTAAATGTTGATTCTGTTTTGCTTTCCCTTCCAACTTCCATGATTTTCTCCTCCTTTTAGCAATTTCTTTTGTTATATTATAGCAAAGGTAATATGACAGCCTTATGTCATATTACAAACTGATTAGCAGGTGGTATTCACTATATAAAAAAGCGCGCTCATTCGGCTGCCTCTCTGCGTGCGCTTTTTGATACTTTTGTCCTTTGCCCTTGCCACATATATGGCAAGGTATAATTTCCTAAAATACAAAAAAACCTCTAACCGTTGTGTGGTTAAAGGATTTTTTTAGCTTATTTATCTTCAAATGATGAAATGCTCACCCCGCTGTCTAAAGTGGGCCAACTACTAAACAACCTGCAAAAGCATTGTAACCCCGGATATTTCGTCTTCCAACTCAGCACACTCAGCTTGCTGGCTTTGAAGATAACTATCAAATAGGCTTTCCTTTTCAGGATGTGTTTTCTTGAGTTCATTGACTCTCTTTTCTATGCATGCCATCTGCTCATTATTTATGCTTACTAATTCATCATCATCAACTAGTTTTTCTTCAAGCAGCTTCACGCCTGTATTTTGAAAAATCATAAGCCACTGTTCTCTTGTTAAAAATTGTGGATTGGAATCTTCTTTTCCATAAGCATCATCAATAAATATGTAGCCACCGTCTTTAACTGTACTTTTTAGCTTTAGTATTGTTTCTTCTTGATCTCCCAGCACATTTCCCACAGCTCCAAAAATAACAATATCATAATTCTTTTCAACCTTTACTGACTCATTTATATCCCCAACATTAAATTCACACAGGTTTTCCACACCAAATTCGCGAGCTTTTTTATTAGCAAAATCTATAAACTCAGTAATTATATCAATCCCCTTTACATTGCAGCCCAATGCTTTGGCTAAATTAATGCTTACAGCTCCTTTGCCGCAAGCCAAATCCAAAACCTTGGTTTTGTCGGACACTTGAATTTGTTTTGAGATCATACTTAAAATATCCTTAGGTGATGAACCAAGCTCCCATAAATCCTGAAGTAAATAGGGCAAATAGGGAATCAGCTCGATAGATTCAGCCGTCAATGACTTTGCAAGCTTGTCTTCTACGCTAGACATAATATCGGTTCCTTTCTTTATTCATCTTTCCTTACCTTCACAAACACTCATAATACATCCGTCTATTTCGTCATAAATAATGAAGTGCGGGTGGTTATTGGTCATGTAAGAATATAAAAAATAAGGCATGACCTTGCCAATCCGGCAAAGTTATGCTCTAAGAGTCACATCAAAGTTTATGTTTTTATTTGGTGGAGATAAGGGGAGTCGAACCCCTGACCTCTTGAATGCCATTCAAGCGCTCTCCCAGCTGAGCTATATCCCCGCACAATATAGTTTAATAATAATTGGTGCCAAAACCCCCGGCGCAATGCCGGAGGTTTTGCAAAAATAACTCCGGCGACGGCCTACTCTCCCAGGGTACCCCCAAGTACCATCGGCGCAGGAGAGCTTAACTACCGTGTTCGGGATGGGAACGGGTGTATCCTCTCCGCTATGGTCACCGGAAATTTTTCGGACTATGAATGCCGGCGGTTAAATAACAACCCCCACTGTCATATTCCCTCAAAACCACACAGCGATTAATTTAAAGCCCAAGTAAAATATAGCCACCTTTTACAGGTCAAGTCCTCGACCTATTAGTACCGGTCCGCTCAACACATTGCTGTGCTTACACGCCCGGCCTATCTACCTGGTAGTCTGCCAGGGGTCTTACTGGCTTACGCCATGGGAAACCTTATCTTGGGGTGGGCTTCGCGCTTAGATGCCTTCAGCGCTTATCCCGTCCGGATATGGGTACCCAGCGCTACCGTTGGCACGATAACTGGTACGCCAGAGATCCGTCCATCCCGGTCCTCTCGTACTAGGGACAGCTCCTCTCAAGTTTCCTGCGCCTGCGACGGATAGGGACCGAACTGTCTCACGACGTTCTGAACCCAGCTCACGTACCGCTTTAATGGGCGAACAGCCCAACCCTTGGGACCTACTTCAGCCCCAGGATGCGATGAGCCGACATCGAGGTGCCAAACCCCCCCGTCGATGTGGACTCTTGGGGGAGATAAGCCTGTTATCCCCGGGGTAGCTTTTATCCGTTGAGCGACGGCACTTCCACTCGCAACCGCCGGATCACTAAG
>JAKSCU010000364.1 GCA_022360435.1 Bacillota bacterium | reverse complement strand
TGTTTCTGGATATATTGAAAGGTCAGGAAATGAACACATACCAGCTATGCCGCAAGATATACCCGACTCTCGGGGGTTGGGAAATTTTCCTGGGCTTGTCCGAAATCCAGGCCAACCTGGATTTGATGACGACAAAACAACTAATCGGCAATTACAAGCAGGACGGGGTTGTTTATTATCAACCATTGACTGAAAAGTAAAAAAAGCGCACTCATTCAGTTCCCCCTGTGTGCGCTTTTTGATACTTTTGTCCTTAATTTCGGCCATAAATATGGCCGAGGGTATACTTACCACCCCGAATCCGGCTGTTAATATGTCCGGAGGCATGCTTTGCAAAAAATGGAACAAAGCAAATCAGTGTAGAGGTAGACTATGTATTTACGCTTGATGCTGGCCATTTTAGTGGCCAGGCTGGCTATGTTTCTGAGCCGCATTACCGGTCGTGGCCGGGGGTCTACTCTGCCCGGCAAGCTGGCGCTGCGCATATGCCCGGGGTTGTTGAGCCGCTTCCGCGGACAAGCCCGCAAAGGGGTTGTCATGGTCACCGGCACCAACGGCAAAACCACCACCAACAACATGCTGGCGGGTATTTTGGAACAAGCCGGTTTTAGGGTTGTGGTCAATCGGGAAGGCGCCAATCTGATGACCGGAGTGGCTACGGCTTTTATCCGGGCGGGCAATTTTACGGGCCGGATTAACTGCGATTACGCCGTGCTGGAAGTGGACGAAGCGGTTTTCCCGTTGGTTTCCACCTGGATCAAGCCGGATACGGTGGTTGTAACCAATTTTTTCCGGGACCAGTTGGACCGGTACGGCGAGCTTGACACCACTGTCCAAAAGGTTATGGCGGCCTTGCCCAAGCTGCCCGGCGGTGTAAAATTAATACTGAACGGTGACGACCCGCTGGTGGCCCGCCTGGCGGGCGAGACGGGTTTTCCGGCGCTTTTTTACGGTATTAGGCCGGCGCCCCAACTGTCCGCCGGCCCTTCATACAGCAGGGAAGCCAAGTTTTGCCCTTTATGCGGAACAGCTTTAAGTTACGGGATTTACATTTACAGCCAACTGGGGGATTATTCATGTCCCGGGTGTGGATTTGCCCGCCCGAAACCAGACCTGGAGGCTTCGTCGGTGTTCGAAGACCAAACCGGCCTCAAAGCGGCGGTAAAGGGGCCCGGCGGCTACTGGGAAGTTAACCTGCCGGTGCGGGGAATACATAATCTTTACAATGCCTTGGCGGCGTTCACCACTTCGCTGTCCCTGGGGGTGGCTCCACAAACGGCCGCCGCCAGCCTGGAGAAATACTTGCCGGCCACGGGCCGGATGGAATCCTTCCGTTATAAGGACAAACCCGTGGTCCTGACCCTGGTGAAGAACCCCACGGGTTTCAACCAGGCCCTTTCGGCGCTTTTAAGGGACCCGGGATCATCGAGGCAGGAAGTGTTAATCGCCATCAATGACAATGACGCCGACGGCAGGGACATCTCTTGGCTGTGGGACGTGGATTTCGAGGTGCTGGCGCAGCACCCGGAAAAGTTCAGCCGGTTTGTGTGTTCGGGGCAGCGGGCCGAGGATATGGCCCTGCGCCTTAAGTACGCCGGAGTGCCGGTGTGGTTGGTGGCTGTGGAAAAGGAATACCGGCGGGCGGTGGATGCGGTGCTGAACGGGAAAGGCGGGGCGGTGGGTATCCTGGCCACCTATACCGCGTTGTGGCCGGTGGAGAAAATTTTAAGCCGGCGGGCAGAAAGGTTGAAGCACCATGACTCTTACCGTGTGTCACCTGTATCCTGACTTGCTGAACCTGTACGGAGATCGGGGCAACATAATAGCCTTTACCCAGCGTTGCCGGTGGCGGGGCATACCGGTTCGGGTCATGGAAGTAAACCTGGGCGATAAAGTGCAGTGTCAGGATTACGATTTTTTATTTATCGGCGGTGGTTCGGACCGGGAACAGGACCTCATGGCCCAAGACCTGGCGGCGCGGGTGGACAACCTGCGGGCGGCGGTGGAAGAGGGGCTGGTGGTGCTGGCTATTTGCGGGGGCTACCAGCTTTTGGGCAAATATTACCGCCTGCCCGACGGAACAAAGATTCGCGGCCTGGGGCTGATGGATCACCATACCGAGGCCGGCGACGCCCGGCTTATCGGTAACGTGGTGGTGGAGGCCGAATTGAACGGTATTAAAGCCCGGCTGGTGGGTTTTGAGAACCACGGCGGCAGAACGCGCCTAAACGGCGTCCAGCCTCTGGGCCGGGTGGTGCGCGGCGGCGGTAACAACGGAATAGACGGCACCGAGGGGGCCAGGTACAAAAACGTGTTCGGCACTTACCTGCACGGACCGCTGTTGCCCAAAAACCCGGCGCTCACCGATTTGCTAATCTCGCTGTCGCTGCAAAGAAAGGGGTTGGACAACCGGCTGGAACCTCTGGATGACGCTTTTGAGAAGCGGGCCAACCAGGCCATGGCTGAAAAGCTGCTGGGCAACCAACCATGAGTTTAAAAGAAAAACTTTTTCAAAACCGGATACCCCGGCCATATTTATGGCAAGGGCAGAGGATAAAAGTATCAAAAAAGGCGCACACAGGGGGAACTGAATGAGTGCGCTTTTTTGATTGAAAATAAGGTTGGGTTTACCGGGCGCGCAAAGCAAAAGACCGGAAACACAATTCCCGGTCGTATCGGCGCAGCCCGTTGTATGGCGCCCGGCGATGGACAAGGTTAGGTAATCGATTGGCGCAGCTTGATAAAAGCTTTAAGCATGCCGGCCGAGGCGTGCATCAGTTCCTCAACATTGTTGGAGGAGCAGTTCCGGGCCAGCTTTTGGCCGCTCTCGTGCACCTGCTCGTGCGGCGCGTCGATGTCCTGGAAAGCTTGCAAATGGCCGTACTGGTTTTTATTTTGGTCGTACCATTTGCCAAAGGCGCATTCGTGGTGATTTTTCACTTTAACTCCACTGCCGGCCTCGGACATTACTTTTTTTAAAAAGTCGGCGTGATCCACCAGTCGTTTGGCCAGTATATTAATTATCGTGTGGCTGTCCGACAGTTTCAGGTTGGGGCCGACAATTTGGCCCAGATAGCCGGCTTCGTTTTTCAGAACATCGCTGATAAAAACCGTGTTGCTGGTTAAATTTTCAGCCACGCTGGACAGCTCTTCCGCCGTGGCGGTGTACTCTTCCATGGCGCTGTTGATACTTTCAACCATACCGGCGCATTCCTCCACGTGGTGGGAGCTTTCCCGGATGGTTTTTCCGACGGACGCGGTGTTTTCCAGGTACTGAATGAAGGTATTCTTTACTTGTATGACTTTAGCGCCGCTCTCGGAAGATTTGGCGTTCATCTGGTCGGATATTTCCTTTACGTTGCCCACGGCCTGTTTGGTTTGGCCGGCCAGTTTGCGCACTTCCTCCGCCACCACGTTAAAACCCCGGCCGGCTTCTCCGGCCCGTGCGGCTTCTATGGCGGCGTTAAGGGCCAGTAGATTGGTCTGGTCGGCAATATCGGAAACATTTTGGGTAATGTCATCAATATGCTTAACTTGGACGCCAAGCTCCTCGGTGTTGCCAATCATGTCGTGGAGCACTGATTCGGTGCGCTGGCCCAATTCGCCCAGTTCAGTCAGCCTATTTGTGCTTTCCTGGGCGCCCGAGGTGACTTCCTGAATAGCGTCGTTTATTTGCTGCACGGATGTTGAAACCTGCTCGGACATGGCGGCCATATTTTGGCTGGTGGAGGTCAGTTCTGCGGCTTGCTGGCCGATTTCTTTCACTTTGAGCATGGCCAAAAAAGAGATCAGTTCGGTGTGGGTGAGGGAAAAATAAGCCAGGGCTGTCACGAAATCGGCTCCATCGCCCGTATTTTTGCTGGCCTGTGTGTTTACCGCCGGTTTGCTAAGAAGCATGGATTGTTCCTCCTTTAGATTTTAATTTGTTTACAGCTGCATGGCGGGTTGTATTTTACTAGAAATACAAATCTTCGGCAATAACCAAACTATAATTTGGAAACGCAATAAATGTGCCAGTTAAAATCCAGGCTTGGCATAAAGCGCCGAGCCAACAACAAAAGTGCGGCCGGTCGTTGTCTGCGGCGCGCGTTGCTGAAATCGAATGAAAGCGTGGCTTGGGTATAGACTCCGAAAAAGATGGCGGCGCGTGATAAACCGGAGGCACGGGCTGTTGAATTATAAGACATGTAGCAAAAAATATCGAAAAAAGTATCATTTTGCAAAAAAACAGCGGGATTATTGTTTAATTTTGCGATAAAGGGTGGCCCGGCTCAGGCCGAGAGCCCTGGCTGCCATGGATACATTGCCTTCGAAAAAAGCCAATGTTTTTTCGATATGTTCCCGCTCCACCTCTCTTAGGCTGCGGGGCAGGAAAATGGTGGGGGCATGGCCTGTTTTGATAGTCAGGCCGCTATTGAGGCGGAAAATATCAGGGGCCGGCGAGGATGTGGAAGTAGTTTTATAGTTTGCGGCGTGGTTCAAAACTTTCGGGGGCAGGTCTTTTAAGGCCACAGTTTTTTTAATATCGCCGGCCAGTATTTGTTGCACCACGTTTTGCAATTCCCGAATATTGCCGTGCCAGGGATATGACATTAAAGCGTTGAGGACGCTGTCCGGAAAAGCGGGCGTGTGGCCGCCTCCCGTGAACTTGGCGGCAAAATGTTGCACAAGAGCCGGTATGTCCTCTAATCGCTGTCTTAAAGGCATTAGCTCCAGGCGCACCACGTCCAGCCGGTAGAATAGGTCTTCCCGAAATTTCTTGTCTTGCACCAGAGATTCTATATCGGCGTTGGTGGCGGCTATAATCCTTGCATTGCTGGTAATTGTCTTTTCGCCGCCCACCCGCAGAAATTCGCCGGTTTCAATGACCCGGAGGAGCTTCACCTGGGTTGTGCGGGCGGCGTCCGCCAGTTCGTCCAGAAACAGGGTGCCTTTATGGGCCAACTCAAAAATACCTTTACGGGTGCTGACAGCGCCCGTAAAGGCCCCCTTTTCGTGGCCGAACAGTTCACTTTCCAACAAGCTTTCGTTAATAGCCCCGCAGTTCACCGGAATGAATATGCTGTCGGCCCGGCTGCTGGCCGCGTGGATAAATCTGGCCATAACTTCCTTGCCGGTGCCGGTTTCGCCCGTAACCAGCACATTCATATTTTTGCGCGCTATTTTATACGCCATCGATACCAGTTGCTTGCCCTTATGGTTGCTGTTTATAACCATACCCACTTGATTCGCCACTGATTGTATATTATGCCAGTCAATCAATTTGTCGGCACCCACCATTATTAATGCATTTTACCATGTCTGGCAGCAAAAGAGAAACAATGATTAATAGCTTTTCCAGTCATCGCTGCTTACTAATTTTCGACATCTCATAAATTAAACCTTTATACTCTGAAAGTATCAATGCGGCCTATATAATATATAGCCATTAAAACCAGGTCTAAAATTAACATTTACCTGTAAGAGCAGGAGTCCAAGCTGTTTTTATTTGTCTTGATACGATTGTTTTTTTAAAAAAGCAAGGGAATTAAATTTCACGGGGGAGGGTTAATTTAAGGGACACCTTACTAAATTATATATAAGTTGGACATAGACACCCAGCACCGCCAGCATGGCGGTGACGCCCAGGGCAGGAGGGATTCATTGTGAAAATATCCGTAAGGTTGTTGAAGATGACCCGACAATGAAGCACATTATGAAAAAAGACGTCTAGGAAGATAAAGGGTTTACAGTCATCGGTGAGGTCGGAGAGGATCTAACGATAATAAATATAAAGTAGATAAAAAAGCGGAAGGAGAGATGGCCATAAATATGGGGTTTTCCATTAGCAGAATTGTGGACTCCAAATAACACTATCATATTTGGCCATTAAATAAAACAACGTGGGAAATTGATTTTGATAAAAAAATAAAGACGAATTTAAAAAAGCTAGCTTGGTGGAAAAGCTGCCGGTAGCCGGTAAATGCCGCAGGCATTTACCGGCTATGTGGCCTAAAACAATCTCTTTAGCCTAAACTATTTTTGAGCAAATCAAGTTTTATTAGTTAACCACGGCATCATGCTGCGGATTTCCTCACCCACAGTTTCAACCAACAGCTCGCTTTCCCTTTTTTTAATGGCGTTGAATACCGGGCGGTTGGCTTTATTTTCCAGCAGCCATTCCCTGGCGAAACGGCCGGCCTGGATTTCCTGCAAGATCCTTTTCATCTCCAGCCTTGTCTCGCCGGTGACGATACGGGGCCCGCGGGTATAGTCGCCATATTCGCAGGTATTGCTTACCGAGTGGCGCATGGCCTTAAGCCCGCCCTCGTAAATCAAATCGATGATTAGTTTTATTTCGTGCAGGCATTCGAAATAAGCCATCTCCGGCGCGTACCCGGCTTCCAGCAGGGTGTCGAATCCGGCCTTAATCAACTCGGTCAGGCCGCCGCACAACACCGCCTGCTCCCCGAACAGGTCGGTTTCAGTTTCCTCCCTGAAAGTGGTTTCGAAAACTCCCGCCTGGGTGCAGCCTATGCCCTTGGCGTAGGCCAGCCCCAAGTCTCTGGCTTGGCCGGTGAAATCCTGGTGCACCGCCAGCAGCGCGGGGACACCCATTCCATTGGTATACATTCTGCGCACCAGGTGACCGGGACTTTTGGGGGCCACCATCAGCACGTCTATATGGGCGGGCGGCACGATTTGGTGGAAGTGAATATTGAAACCGTGCGAAAACATCAGCACTTTACCCGCGGCCAGGTGGGGGGCTATATGCTCCGAGTACACCTGGGCCTGCAACTCGTCGGGTAGCAACACTTGAATAATGTTGGCCGCCGCGCAAGCTTCAGGTATTGGTAGCGATTCCAAGCCGGCTTCCGCCGCCTTTTTCCGGCTGGGACTGTCCGGGCGCAGCCCCACCAGAACATCCAGCCCGCTGTCCTTCAGGTTTAATGCCTGGGCATGCCCCTGACTGCCGTAACCCAGCACCGCGATTTTTTTTTCTTTTAACAAGTTTAAGTCGGCATCCCGGTCATAAAACACTTTGGCCATTTGTCCATTCTCTCCTCTTTTATGTTTTAGATTTAGGCGTCCGCCGCGGTTTGTTTCTTTTTCCGCAGCAAACTAACTAAGGATAAAACTACGGAAACAGCTGCGGCTAGCAGTAAAACGGCTGAAATGGGGCTTTGGAAAAATACTCCCCAATCGCCGCCGGAAACTATCAGCGAGCGCCTTAACTCCTGCTCGGCCAGTCCACCCAACACCAAGCCCAGGATAACCGGAGCCAGCGGGAATTGGTGTTTTTCCATTACATAACCCACAAAACCAAAAAGCATGGTTAGCCAGATGTCCAGCACATTGTTGCGGATGGCAAAGGAACCTATGATGCAAAGCAGCAAAATCACCGGCCCCAAGAAATAGTAGGGAATTCTAATAATATTGGCAAAGGCGCTGATAAAAGGCTTGGATATAATCAAGATAAGAAAGTTGCATAAAAACAACCCGGCAAAAATGGTGTGTACCAGATGCGACTGTTCCGTAAACATCAGGGGTCCCGGTTTGACACCGTGCAGGATGAACGCTCCGAGCATAACCGCGGTGGTGGCGCTGCCCGGTATGCCCAGAGCTAACAGCGGCACCATGGCTCCGTTGGCGGCGGCGTTATTGGCTGATTCGGGAGCGGCAATGCCTTCGGAGTGTCCCGTGCCGAATTTTTCGGGCGTTTTGGACCAGCGCATGGCCTCGCTGTAACTGACTATGGAGGCCGTGGTGGCCCCGATACCCGGCAGTATGCCTATGGCGGTGCCGATAAGGGAGGACCTGGCGATGGTGCCGGCAAGCGTACGCATCATTTTTAAATCCGGCAGCCTGGAGCTGACGCGGGCCATTTTTTCCCGCACGGTCAAATCGCCCATAAAACGGCGCAACACCTCGGATACGGCAAATAAGCCAATCAGGACCGGGATGAAATCAATACCGCCCATCAGCCCCGTGACGCCAAAAGTAAACCGGGCTACGCCCGTCATGGCGTCTATGCCCACGGTGGCTAAAAACAAGCCGAAGCCGGCGGCCAGGAAAGATTTGATTAAGTTGTTGGCTCCCATTACGGTTATTACGCTCAAGCCCAGCACGGCCAAGGCGAAGTATTCCGGCGGGCCGAATTTTAGAGCCACTTTGGCCAACTGCGGGGCAATGGCCATCAGCAATAGTGTTCCCACCAGGCCGCCGGTGGCCGAGCTGAATACCGATATACCCAGGGCCAGGGGGGCTTGTCCCCCCTGGGCCATGGGATAGCCGTCCAAAGAGGTGGCCACGGCTTCCGGCGCGCCGGGAGTGCGAAACAATATGGCGCTGATGGACCCGGAGAAAACCGCCGAGCAATAAACGGAACAAAGCAGCAGGAAAGCCGCGTCCGGTTCAAGGGAGTAGGTCAACGGAATCAACAAAACCACCATCATGGTGCCGCTGACGCCGGGGGTTGCGCCGCTAAGCAGGCCCAGCGTCACTCCGGCCACCAGGATCAAAAAATTCATCGGCTGAGCAATGGCGTTTACCGCGTATAATAGGTCGGACATAAAACACCCCCTTTCCGATCAATAAAACAGCAGGCTGATGGTTCTAAATAATCCGGTGCCACGCGGCAGTGGGATCATCATCAGAATGGGGAACAGCACCACCAGCGCGGTGGTGACGCCCAGGGCCAGTGCCGCGAGGGTTTTAGGTTTCCTTAATTCCAGCATCCACATTGCAGCCAGTAAAAACAAAAGCGTGGCCAGTACAAAGCCCAAATATTGCATGGCATATGTGTACATAAGCATCAAGGCCAGTGTGAACCAGAGGTTTTGGGCTTTTGGGGGGCGCCCTGCGGGCTTGCCGCCCGCTAAAATCCCCTTACGCCTGACGGTGTCCACAATCAACAGCGCCGACAAAGCCAACATGCCGCCAAGAATGATTTGAGGCCAGTAATCAGGCCCGATGCTGGCCACTTTGCTGTTAAAGTCCAACTGGGTGGTTTGGTAAAACATGATCCCTGAAAAGGCTAAGATAAAAATACCCAGTCCAAGTTCGGCAAGCATAATTTCACCCCCTGCGCGGAAAATTGCTCTGAAGAATCGCTCGCTCTTGGCGCTAAACTCCGGCGCGTCCTCTTGATAACACCAAACATCTTTCGCAAGTTTGTTTTTTAGGAGACGCTGCTGCCACAGTAAATTCTAAAGTCGGCGGAGCCAGGGGGACGGTTCTGTGTTCCCGCGGCGCAAAGCATCTACCGCAGGGAATACTGGGAACCGACCCCGTGGCGCAGCCAGTTTAACAAATTAAACAATCTTTGGCTGTGGCTCTATTTAACGTAGCCCAGGTTGACCAGCGCTTTCCGGTATTGCTCGATATTTTCCTGGATATGCTTGGCGAAATCATCGCTGTTTTGATAGCCCGCCCGCAGGTTCAAGTACCCCTGTTTTTCAAACTCCTTGTATCCCGAGTCGTTATAGGCCTGCTCGAGAACATCCTGAAGTTGTTGGATCACGGGTTCCGGAGTGCCTTTTTTGACCATGATTCCGCGCCAGTTGCCCAGGGTCACATCCCATCCCTTGTCAGCACAGATGGGCAGGTCGGGCATACTTTCGATCTTTTTGTTGGTAAAAGCCAGGATTGGTTTGATCGAACCCTCTTCCACCAGGCTGGCCGTGGAGCCAAGTTCTTCAAACATGACGTCGACGTGACCGCCCATTAGAGCAGAGTGCATGGCGCCGCCTTTTTCGTAAGGCACGTAATTTACATCCACACCCGCCGCTTCTTCCCACAGGGCCACTACCACCTCATCGAAGCTGGCGGCGCCGGTGCCCCCCATTTTGACTTTACCGGGATTAGCTTTGGCATATTCCACCAGCTCGTCGATTGTCTGAAATGCACCGTTTTCGGCCACTTGGAGCATGGCGGTATCGTGTTGTATCCGCGCGATGGGGGTATACGCGCTCAGGTCGTGGGGTGTCCGGTTAAGGGCGACGTTTACCGCGTAGTTGGAGCCCATGGCCCACATGGTATAACCGTCGGCCGGTTGCTGGGTGATATAATCTCCCGCGATGGCGCCGGACGCGCCGGACATATTTTTAACCGGCATGGGCTGCCCCAAAATTTCCGAGGCCGGTTTGGTAATGGCCCGGGCAAAGGTATCGGTGCCGCCGCCGGCGCCCCAACCCACAATGACTTCCACCGGTCGTTCGGGGTAGCCGGCGGCCGCGTCGTTGTCCGGGGCCTTTTCCCCTCCGCACCCGGCGACCAGCAAGCCAACCGCCAACAAGGCCAGAGCCGCTAATACCAAAGAAAGGTGTTTTTTAAACATTTTATTTTCCTCCTTGGTTTTACTTGAATTTTATTTATTTTTAGACATTTAACAGCGTATCCCGAGGTGACAAGTGGGGGACATTCCCCGCCGGGGCGTGTCCCCTTGACTTTATGCCGGTCATGCATAATGCGCCTTAAATGAGCGCGTTTTTTTTATACTTTTGGGAAAGTATACCTTGACATATATATGGCAAGGGCCAAGGAAAAAAGTATCAAAAAGCGCGCGCAGAGGGAACTGAATGAGCGCGTTTTTTTAGTTGTTGTATTCTGTGACCATAGCCTGAAGCAATTGTGAGGTCCGTTCCGGGTTAACCACTCCGCAGTGACATTGGGCCGCCAACTCCCTGGCGGCTTCCGCCGTGGTTACGCGCCCCGCCCTGATTTCCTTAACCATGTGGTTAATCAGGCTAAAAGCGACCATGCCGTGGCCGCACATGGTGCTGATTTCCAGCGTCTCTTTATCCTGGGGAAGCTTTTGGGTGTTGCCGTGAATGCCCAACGACCACTCAATGGTGTGTCTTTGTATACCCGCTTTGCGGCAACAGGCGTCGGCGTGTTCCAGAATGCCGGACACCACGATGGAGAGGCCCAGGTCGGCTTCGGCCAGTTCCTTGAGTACCCGGGCGACTTCTTCTTTGTCGGTGAAAACCGCGTGCACAATGGAATTGTCCCTAAATCCCTGGCGGATGGCCTCTCTGCCCACGGCGTATTCGTTACCCGTCTTCATGTCGCCACAAAAAGCATAGTTGTATTTTTCTATTATTTTAAAAAACTCTGCGAAAACGCGCGCTTTTCCCTTGGCGTTCACCGTTTGAGCGGCAATGGCAAACACAATGTAGTCGTTTTGCAAATTCTCGGCGCTGCCGTGCCTGTGCAGGGTGTGGGTCATGTTAATCCTCCTTTGCTAGCGGTCTGCCCAACCCGACGTTGGTTTTGCCGTTAATGGAAGGCATAAACCCAACGCTGCGGGCGATTTCTTCCACCGGGGCGGAGTTGTCGGGGTTGACCCGGCAAGCCAGGTCCAGGCTGAAAACGGTATCCAGTTGGCCGGCCACATTTTTTATGGCTTTGAGCACGCCGGCCAGATTGTCCGCCGTTACAACCATTTCAACAATAGCCGAAAGCACTTTTTCGTTTAAAACGTCATCCCTCATTTTACCGGTCTTGACGTCGGTCATAAGGGCGGTGACGGGATTATGGGGCTCAAAGCTGACACCGCATTTGGCGATGGCCATGGCCACCGTTTCCACGTCTTTAAATCTGGTGCCCGTGCCGGGCCGGCCCAATTCCACGGCGACACCCGCGTGTCCCCGCTTAAAGCGCCCCGTAACTTCGTTAGTTTTTATTTCCTCGGTGCCCCGGCCGGGAACCGAGGTGCTCTTGTGGGGAACCAGCGGGTTGGAAAAGGCCCGGCGCAGTTCGCGTATCTCGTCCAGTTCCTGTTGTTGCAGGGCGTCGGTGGGACAGGGGTCGGGCCTCAGGCAAATGCCGCACTCCACGCATTCGTCCAGGTTAACCCGGCAGATTCCGCTGTCCGGCAGGTACGCGATGGCGCCCATGGGGCAGTAAATCTGACAGGCCTGGCAACCCATACATGTCTCGGGATCGATAATCATTTTTTTCCCTCCTTTGGCTTTATTGTGCTTTGGTGTTGCCACCTCTATGGCCTAAATGTTTCTTACCGCCGCAAAAAGCCACCTGTATTAATTCTTTAATTTTTTGATAAATTTAAAAAATTATAATTTATTTCATATATTACATGGCCCAATTCGTTGTCGCCGTAATAAAAACTTGTTATGCTAAACATAAAGCTGAAATATCGAAAGGGGCGCCGGTGACTTGTGGAAAAACATTTCCCTGCAGGTTAAGGTTTTTATTTTCACCCTTACCATCGGCATGCTAACCCTTAACGTAAGCATGCTTATCTTTTATTACTCCATTCGGGAAAGCATGCAAGGGCAAATGGAAAACCATGCCAAGGATATCGCCCATCTGGCCTCGGCCCGCCTCGACGCCAGGCGGGCGTATGCCGACGATAACCCGGCCGACAAATTACAGGTGATTGCTTCCGAAATAGTGCGTAAAACCGATGCCGCTTTTGTGGTGTATATGAACATGGGGGGTGTTCGTTATTCCCATCCCAATACCGAACTTATCGGCAAACATTTCACCGGTGACGATGAGGGGCCGGCCCTGGCGGGCCATACCTACACTTCCAGGGCGGTGGGCATATCCGGTCCCTCCATTCGAGGCTTCGTGCCCATTTACGACCTGCGCCAGAGACAAGTGGGCGCCGTGGCGGTGGGCTTTTTCGAACCCAACATCAAAGTAATTATGTCCAAGGTGTTTGGCATTTTTTATATCGTCATTCCCTTCGGCTTTGTTTCCATGGTTATCTTTTCCTGGTTGCTGGCGTTCAGCATCAAGCGTTCCATGTTTGGCATGGAACCGCGGGAGATAGCGACATTGCTTGAAGAAAGAGAATCAATGCTGCAGTCGGTGCGCGAGGGCATCATCGCCATTGACGTAAACAACAGGGTCACCGTGATCAATCAAACGGCTCAAAAGCTGTTTAGTCCGGAAACTGTAATCATCGGCCGCAACATTACGGATGTGCTGCCCAACTCAAGGCTGCCGCTGGTTATGGAAACGCGCCAGGCCGAGTATGACCAGCCGATGATCATGAACAACACCACTGTTTTGACCAACCGGGTGCCCATGATAGTGGCCGGGGAAGTTGTTGGCGCTATTTCCACTTTTCGGGACCTGACGGAAGTTAACCGTTTAGCCCAGGAATTAACAGGGGTCAAAAAAGTGGTCAACGCGCTGCGGGCCAAAACCCACGAGTTTATGAACCAGATGCATATTGTTTCAGGCCTGATTCAGCTCGGTGATTATGACGAGGCGCAAAAATTTATCACCAACCTCACCAACCGGGACCAGGCTTTAATCAGTTTCATCATAGATAACATCAAGAACCCCGCCGTAGTGGGTCTTTTGGTGGGTAAGGCCAGTGAGGCCAAGGAAATGCACATCGGCTTTCACGTGGATGGAAACAGCCGGCTGCGCTACCTGCCCGACCATTTTGAAGAGAACTTTTTTACCGTTGTGCTGGGCAACCTGGTGGACAACGCTTTGCAAGCCGTCAAAGACATGCCGCCGGGGCGCAAGCAAGTCGAGGTTGCCATTTATCAAGACCAGCGCTGGATCAACATTTGGGTTAAAGATTACGGGCAGGGGATTGATGAGCATATTAAAGACAGGATTTTCGACCCTGGTTTTACCACTAAGCAAACCGGAATGGGGTACGGTTTAAACAATCTTTACAAAAGGATCAAGTTGAGCCAGGGGACTATCAGTGTGGAAACAGGCTCGGGGGGAACCACTTTCACCATCTGGATTCCAAACCTTTTGAACAGCCAGTAAGGGGGAAAAGCCGGTGCGAAGTGTTCGAGTGTACATCGTGGAAGACGACCCGATGGTAGCGGACATCAACAGGCGTATGACGGAAAAGATACCTCCTTTTAAGTTGGTTGGCATCAGCTACAATGAAAAATCCGGGTTGGCGGAAATTAAAAGACTGCGGCCCGATCTGGTGCTGCTGGATATTTACCTGCCCGGCAACAGCGGTTTGAAACTTATGCAATCCATCAGGGAGGAGGGGCTGCCCTGCGACGTAATATTGATTACCGCCGCCAAGGATGCAAACACCATTTACGAGACATTGCGTTACGGCGCCATCGATTATATTATTAAACCTTTTAACCTTGAGCGGCTGGAAAAGTCTCTGCGCAATTATTTAAAATTACGGTCGATATTGAGTAGGAAACAAGAATTCACCCAGGAAGAAATTGACAAAATGAACAATGGTTTACGGGCTCCCAACCGATGTAAAACTCATGACCAATTGCCCAAAGGCGTGCACTATTTGACTCTGAATCATATTGTGGGCTTTTTGCTCAAACAAAACAGCCCCTTGTCCTGCCAGGAGATAGCCGACAGGTTGTCCATGTCCAAAATCACGGTTTGGCGTTACCTGGAGTACCTGTTGGCCAGCAACAAAGTGGCGGTGGAATTGGATTACGGGGTTGTGGGCAGGCCCAGTAAAAAATATTTTATCAGCCCGGATTAATTTCCCAGCAAATTGGTGGTGCGACATGAAAATATTGATTGCTACGGATTCTTTCAAAGGCAGCCTTAGCAGCATGGCGGCGGCCGAAGCGGTCGCCGCCGGGATCAGGAGGGTTTATCCCGACGCTCAAATAACGGCGGTGCCGGTTGGCGACGGTGGTGAGGGGACGGCAAGAGCTATGGTGTCCGCCACCGGCGGCAAGATGGTGCCGGTCCAAGTGACGGGGCCGCTGGGTTCCCCCGTGCCGGCCGAGTTCGGCATGCTGCCGGACGGCACCGCTGTGCTGGAGATGGCCTCGGCTTCGGGCCTGACCCTGGTTCCGGCCAACAGGCGCGATCCCAGGTGGACCACCACTTATGGCACGGGGGAACTAATCAAGGCCGCCCTTGACAGCGGCGCAACCGCCATCATCATAGGCATTGGGGGCAGCGCCACCAACGATGGCGGGGCCGGTATGGCGCAGGCCCTGGGTGCGCGCCTTTTGGACGGCGCCGGGAAAGAACTGGGATTTGGCGGCGCCGGTTTGGACAAATTGCGTCTAATTGACGTCTCGGATCTGGATTCCAGGCTGAAAGAAGTTAATATCAAGGTTGCCTGTGACGTGCGAAACCCGCTGTGCGGGCCGGCGGGCGCAGCTGCGGTATACGGCCCGCAAAAGGGCGCCACGCCGGAAATGGTAGATATTCTTGACCGCCGGCTGGAGCATTTCGGCGCAGAAATTAAAAAACAACTGGGGATTGACGTGGCGGGGATTCCCGGCAGCGGGGCGGCGGGAGGATTGGGCGCCGGGTTGGTGGCTTTCACCGGCGCGGAGCTGGCGCCGGGCGTTGAACTGGTGCTGGACGCCATTAAAATTGACCGGCTTATGGCCCAAGTCGACCTGGTGATTACCGGAGAAGGCCGTGTCGATGCTCAATCGGCCTACGGCAAAGTGCCGACCGGCGTGGCCGGCCGGGCGCGCCGCCGCGGACTGCCGGTGCTGGCGGTGGCGGGGAGCGTCGGTCCCGGAGCGGAAAAACTTTACGATATGGGTATCGATTCCATAATCACCATAGCGCCGGGGCCTATCAGCGACGCCGAAGCCATGCAAAAAGCGCGGGCTCTGACGGCCGACGCCGTAGAGCGGAGTTTTAGGATTTTAAAAATAAGCATCAATTTGGGGAGGGAGTAAAATGGCTGTTGCAACCTTAGCGGCGGTGCTTCAGAGTCCTTATCACATTGACCTTGTGGAGCGCCGGTTGGCCTGTGGCGACGACGAGGTGATTGTGCAAAACCACCTGATGGGCGTTTGTGGTTCCGACAAAAATTTTTACCGGGGTCTGCTGCCCGCCAAAACGTCCGAGTTTCGGCAGGAACCCGGATTTCCATTTTACCTGGGGCATGAAAGCGGCGGCACCGTGGTGGAAGTGGGCGCCAGGGTGCGGGAATATAAACCGGGCGACAAGGTAATGGCCTTTGGTTGGAATAATAATTTGGCCCGGTTTTTCAAAGCCAAAGTTTGGGAATTGCAGCCCGTGCCCGAGGGGATGGACATGGATTTGGCCTCGCTGGGCGAACCCATAGCCTGCGCCATGTACTCCGGCTTGAACTCGGGAGTGCAGTTGGGAGACACGGTGGTGGTGATGGGCGCCGGTTTTGCCGGCCAGGTTATCGCCCAGTGCGTCAAGAAAAAAGGGGCTGAAAAGGTGGTGGTGGTGGATGTGTTGGAAGGTAAACTGAAGCTGGCCGAAAAACTGGGCGCCGACGTGGTCGTAAACGCCGCCCGGGAGAACGCCGTTGAGGTTGTGGCGAGTTTAACCAGCGGCAAAGGGGCGGACGTGGTTATAGAGGCGGCCGGTACCGAACAGTCAATTAACATGTGTACCGACATGGTCAGGCGCAATGGAAAATTTGTTTGGTACAGCTGGATTACAACCCCGGTCACGCTTAATATCAGTAAGTGGCATGACGACGGTATTGAGTTCATTAACACTTGCCTGGTGCACCATACGTTCCAGCAGCGTTACATATGGGCTCCGGAGGCTTTGCGTCCCGTACTGCAGGGTCTGGTGGACATACGCCCGTTAATAACCAACCATTTTAAACTCCACCAGCTCAAGGAAGCCTTTGAACTGGTCGACAAGGACGACGCGGCTATCAAAGTTGTGCTCAGTCCGTAACGATGCCTGAGCGTATTCGGGTTTGAATACCTCCGGCCATATTTAATGGCCGGATTCGAGGAGAAAAGTATCAAAAAGCGCGCGCCGGAGAAAACCGAATGAGCGCGTTTTTTTATAACGGCTGTTTAAATGACGGCGGTTTAGCAAACCCGGTATACATCAAGGAAACTTGAGGGTATGTTCACAGACGGGAGTCCAACCGCACGCGGGCTCTCGCCGTTGGTTTGCGGGAGATGAATGCGCATGCTAATTATAAAGCTGATTAACGTGGTTTTGCCGGTGTTTGCCGTAATGGCGGTGGGATTTATATTGGGCCGGGTGTTAAAGCTTAATGGCAGCTCTCTGGCAACAGTCTGCCTGTATGTATTTAATCCTGCCCTTTATTTTAATGCCATGGTTAAATCAACCCTGGATTCTTTTATATTGCTTAAAGTATTCTGGTTTGCCGTAGTTTTATTTATTGTTTTTATTGCGTTGCTGAAGGTTATTGCCAGGTTTATGAAGTTTGATGAAAAAACCGCCAATGCTTTGATTTTATCCAGCGGCTTTCCCAATTCCGGCAATTATGGCCTCCCCATACTGCTTTTTTCTTTCGGAGAGCCCGGTGTGACCGTTGGTGTGGTATTTATGGCCACCCAGGTAATTCTCATGAATTCAGCCGGTGTTTATTTTGCCTCGTCGGCCCAGCAGGGCATCAAGGAGGCTCTACTGAATATTTTACGTATTCCCGGGTTTATAGCAGTTGTGTTGGGGCTGGTGCTCCGTTTGCTGGAAGTCCAGCCGCCTTTGGTTCTGGACCGGGCCATAACACTTTTGGGAGGCGCGGCTATACCCACCCTGCTGCTGCTTTTGGGCCTAAGCCTTTCCCGGATTAAACTGCATAAATCCTGGGGTTTTGTTTCGCTGGCCACTTTTTTAAAGCTGGCTGTTTACCCCCTTGCCGGCTTGTTGGTGTTAAAGTTGTTTTTTCCCTTGGAAACGCTGGCCGGCAAAGTATTGTTGGTGTGCGCGGCCACTCCGACAGCAGCCACCACCACGCTTTTGGCGGTGCAATTTGATAACAGGCCCGAGCTGGTTTCCACGGTAACTTTTGCCACCACCGCGCTGAGTCTCGTTACCGTATCCTTTGTTCTGAGCCGAGTTATGACTTAAATAATGGCTCTTCACTTTTATCCAACTTGACAGTAGTATAAATAAGAGACGCTATATTTTAAGGCATTTTTAGCAAGGAGAAAAATGGCAAAATGCTAAGTTTTGATGATATAAAACTGAAAATTTGGGAATGGCTGTCGGTCAACTCCAATTTAAATCAACTAAAAAAGCTTTTAACTAAAATTGCTTTTTTTTTACTCAT
The DNA here is from genome assembly GCA_022360435.1 of Bacillota bacterium. Lineage (GTDB taxonomy): Bacteria > Bacillota > Desulfotomaculia > Desulfotomaculales > Desulfallaceae > BRH-c8a. The sequence continues at coordinate 23,253 of JAKSCU010000364.1, read as the reverse complement.
TGCAACATATTTTCTGACCAGTGGACTCTCGGAGTTTCTCTTCTGGCTTGCCATTTTGATTCTTGTTTTTCTTACCTATTTAAACTATAAGTTTAAATAGGTTGCTAAATCTCAATAAGCTCATTTCCGTCACAACGGCGGTGCGTGGTGGCGCCCCCGGATATTGCTGTGGTTGGCAAATACCCGGGGGCGTTTTCCTGTGAAAAAAACAGCGGATCAGTTTAAAAATATATCCGGCCTAAAACCTCAAGCTTAGCGCCGGCACGTAAGTCACCAGTAGTATTAGCAATAGGGCCGCCAGTAAAAAGGGCAGCACGCTGCGAAACAACTTTTCCACCCGCACCCTGGTGATGCCGGAGGAAACAAACAGGCAGACCCCAAATGGCGGGGTCATTTGGCCCACGGCCAGGTTGAATACGGCCATAATGCCGAAATGTACCGGGTCCATGCCCAGTTGAGTGGCGATGGGGAAGAAAATGGGAGTCAACAATAACATGATGGCCACTGTGTCCAGGAACATGCCCACCACCAGGAATACTAAATTGACCAGCAATAAAAGAACAATCTTGTTTTCGGTCAGGGAAAGGACGGTATGGCCAATGACCTGGGGGATACTGTTTATGGTCATAATCCAGGTAAAAACCGAGGCGGCGGCAATGAGCAGCATAATCATGGCGCTGGTTAAGCCGGCCTTGACAAATATTTGGTAAAAATTCTTAAAATTCAGTTCCTTGTAAATTAAAGCGCCCACCAAAGTGGCGTAAACCACGGCTACCACCGCGGCCTCGGTGGGGGTGAAAACGCCGCCGTAAATGCCCCCCAGTATTATAACCGGCATCAGCAATCCCCAAAAGGCGTCCAGGAATGATTGCCAGGTTTGTGTGAAGCTGCCGCGCGCCTCCAGCTGGTGCCCTTGTTTTCGGGATATGTTCCAGGCCACGGCCATGTAGGCCAGAGCGCCCAAAATACCGGGCACGATACCGGCCAGGAACAGGTCGCCCACCGAAGTGCCCGTTATTACGCCGTAAATAATCAAGGGGATGCTGGGCGGAATGATCACTCCCAGGGTGCCGCCCACCGCCTGCACGGCGGCCGCGAAATCAGGTTTGTAGTGCCTTTTCAGCATTTCCGGGTACATAATGCTGCCGATGGCGGCGGTGGTTGCCGCCGAGGAGCCCGATATGGCGGCGAAGAACGCCGACGAGGCTATGCTTACCAGGGCCAGTCCCCCGCTGATCCAGCCCAGCAGGTTGCCGGCGAAGTTGACCAGCCGGCGGGATATGCCCCCGTTTTGCATTAGTTCCCCCGCCAGCACGAAAAACGGCACCGCCAACAGCACAAAAGAATCGGTGGAAGTAAACAGGCGCTGCGGTATTATGGAAAGGGGCAGGTCGCCTGTAGTAACCAGCGCGACCAGGGAGCTCACGCCCAGGGAAAAGGCGATGGGCGCGCCTATCAGCAGTAACCCGAACAAGGTGGCTATGAGAACTACCGCCGTCAATTGGTTGCCCCTCCCTCTTCCCCGGGTGAAACAAGTTTTTCCACGGCGAATATGAAAATGAGCAATCCTCCCACCGGCACGGCGGCATAGACAAGCCCGATGGGAATATGCATGGCCGGGGAAAGCTGATTCATGTTGAAAAGGCTCAACTCAAACCCGTGTTTTACCAGGACGGCGGCAAAAACAGTGATTATTAAATAGTTAAACCGTATTATCAGCAGTTTAAGCCCCGCGGGTAAAAGCCTGGTGACGGCCTCCACCGCCACGTGAATTTTCGCCCTTAGACCCACGGCGGCGCCGACAAAGGTCAGCCACACCAGGCAATACCTGGATAGTTCTTCCGACCAGGTTAGGGGGGCGGAAAATACATAGCGAAAAATAATTTGCAAAAACGTGGTTACCACCATTAAAAAAAAGAGCGTGAATATAACCGACTTGCAAAACCGGTCGAGAAGCTGCACTTGTCTTCCTCCTTGCCTGCTTGCTTGAAAAACCCGGGCGGCGCGCTTAATTGAGCGCCGCCCTTTTCAAACAAACAACTGTTTGCAGGGGTTACTTGTTGGGATCGGCGGCCAGTATTTTTTCAATTCTGTCCGGGCCGAATTTGTCCCGGTATTGCTCGTAAACCGCACCGGTGGCTTCCCGCAGAGCCTGCACGTCCGGCTTGGTTATTACCATTCCTTTTTCTTCTAGCAGGGCCAGTTGCTCTTCGGTTTGCTCATTAATCTTCTCGCGCTCGTAGGCCGCCGCTTCCAGCGCCGCGGCCCGGCATATCTCTTGCTGCCCGGGGGTCAGCTCGTCAAAGGCTTTTTGGGAGAACAGCAACAGGGCCGGGGAATAGAAGTGTCCGGTCAGCGCCAGGTATTTCTGCACTTCGTAAATGTTCATGGTGTAAATAATGGGCACCGGGTTTTCCTGGCCGTCGATGGTTCCCTGCTGCAGTGAAGTGAATACTTCTCCCCAGGCCATGGGGGTGGGGCTTGCGCCCAGGACCTTAAACGCCGCCTGGTGGACTTCGTTTTCCATGGTCCTTATATTGAGCCCTTGGATATCCTCCACCGATGTCACCGGCCGCACCGAGTTGGTCAGGTGGCGAAAGCCGTTTTCCCAAAAGGCCAGGCCTTTTATGCCAATGGCATCGAACTTTTGCAGCAACTCCCGGCCCACTTCACCGTCCAGCACCTGGTAGGCATGTTCCGAGCTGCTAAAAAGAAACGGCAAATCCACCAAGCCCATTTCGGGAATAAAGTTGATGACCGGCCCCGTTGAAGTGACCAACACGTCGATGCTGCCCATTTGCAGGCCCTCAACCATGTCGCGCTCGGAACCCAGTGTTCCATTGGGGAAAATCTCCACTGTCACTTGCCCGTCTGTGTTTGTTTCGACAATCTCCTTGAACTTTAACAATCCCAGGTGGTAGGGGTGGGCTTCGGCCACCGCATGCCCGGCTTGCAGCAGCACGGGTTTATCTGAATCCTGGCCGCCCTGATTATTGCCGTCGCCGCCGCCGCACCCGGCGGCGACCAATGTAACGAAAAGTATTAAACAAAGGACCCGGTAAGTTTGGCGTTTAAGCATAACTAATTCACCTTCCTTTTGATTTTGCTGTTATAAAAGTATACCCACGGCCATTAGGGGTCGGGGGACACACCTCTTCGAGGAATGTCCCCATTTATGCCGGATTCCAGGATAAAAGTAGTAAAAAGCGCACGCCAAGGGAGCTGAATTAGTGCGCTTTTTTTATTGAATTGTTCAGCCGCACCGGCTGGAAATTTCTTTGGTTTTTACGCGCACCAGTTCCCCCACGGCCGCCACTTTTTCTTCCGATATTCTTAAGCCCGGCCCGGCAATACTGATGGCGGCAATTGCTTTCCCCTGCCTATTGAGAATGGGAGCGGCCACACAAATTATCCCCGGGATGTATTCCTCTATATCCACCGCATACCCTCTTTTTTTAACCGCGGTTAATTCTTTCTTAAAAAGGTCCGGATCGGTTATGGTCTGCGGTGTGAAAGGCACAAGATTTTCGGCGCTCAAAATTTTGGCCAACTGTTCCTCGGTGTGCCACGCCAGAATGGCTTTGCCCAGGGCGCTGCAATATGCCGGAACAGTGATGCCCACCCTTAAATCCGTCCTTAAAAAGTGGGTACTCTCCACTTTATGAATGTAAACCACCTTTTTATCGTACAATACCGCCAGATTGACAGTTTCTCCTGTTTCCCTGGCCAGTTGCTCCATGTATGGTGAAACCGTCTCCAGCAGCCCCAGCTTGGCGTTAACCTGGGCGCCCAGCTCAAGCAATTTCCAGTTAAGCAGGTAACGGCCGGTTTTGGGCTCTTGACGCAGGTAACCGCGTTCGGTTAGCACCCTCAACATCCTGTGCATGGTGGATTTGTTGACCTGGAAGGCGCTGCTGAGCTCGCTCAACGAGAAATCCTTTTTCCGGCTGGAACAAATATACTCCAACAGTTCCAGGGTGTTGTTGGCCACTTTAAGCAATGCCCTTGGACCTCTTTTCTTCCAGGGTTTTGATTAACAAGGCCACCATTTCATTGCAGGGTGTGGCGACATTGACTTTCGCGCCTTCCTTAACTATGGCCCCGTTTATAAAATCGATCTCGGTCCGACGTCGGTTTTCCATGTCTTGCAGCATGGAAGATCGGTTTTCTCCGGTTGCCGCCGCCACTTCCCGCGCCTTGGCCCGGGGGTTGTCGCCGGGCAGTTTTATCCCCTTGGCCCGGGCAACGCCCTCGGCCTCGGCCACCAGCTTTTCCATCAACAGGCCGGCGCTTTTCAAATCCACCAGACCCCCGTTGGGAATGGCGCAAATAGCCGTCAAGGCGTTGATGCCCACGTTGACCAGCAGCTTGTCCCAGATTAAGCCGTCTATGTTGTCGGTCACCCTGGTGACCAAGCTGCAGCGGGTGAGTGCGGCGGCTATTTCGCCCGCCCGCCGGTCGTTAGGGCCTCCGAAACGCCCGATGACTGTTTCGCCCTCCCCGGCGTGCCGCACCAGGGCCGGTCCCAGCACATGGGCGCCGTGTGACGTTGTGCCTGCATAAACCGCGGCGCCGCCGGCCACCTCCGATATGAGCTCGGCATTGCCCAGGCCGTTTTGCAAGGTGAGCACGGCGGTGTTGGGGCCCAATAAATTTGCGGCGTTTTTTAGCGCGGCTGTGGTGTGATATGATTTGACAAAAATGATCACCAAATCTTGGGTGCCCAGGGACCGGGGGGATTCCACCGCCCGGAGATGATAAATTTTTTCGCCGTTTTCTCCCACCAACCGCAGCCCTTCGGCATTAATTTTCCTCACGTGCTCGCGCCAAACGTCGATCAAGGTGACTTGGTTGTCGCCGTCGGCGAGGCGGGCCCCGAAAAGCGAACCCATCGCGCCGGCGCCGATAATGCCGATTTTCACTTCAGGACACCATCCTCTTTCAGCCCGGCCACAAGTTGGCCGGCAACCTCATCAGGCATGGAAAAAGAGTGTTCCTGACTGGGAAAACGGCCTTCGCGCACTTCCGAGGCGAATTGGTTCAGCGCTTTTTGCATTTCTGCGCCCAAATGAGCGTACCGCTTAACAAACCGGGGCGAAAACTTGTCAAAAAGGCCCAGCATGTCGTGCAGCACCATCACTTGCCCGTCGCAGTGTTTCCCCCCGCCGATACCGATGATGGGAACCTGCACCAGTTCGGTGACCAGTTTGGCCACCGGTGCCGGGACGACCTCCATAATAATGGCGAATACCCCCGCTTTTTCCAAGGCCAGGGCGTCCTTGACTATTTGCTTGGCGCTTTGCAGGTCTTTCCCCTGGACGGTGAAGCCGCCCAGTTGCGAGGCGCTTTGGGGGGTCAGGCCGATGTGACCCATCACCGGGATGCCCGCCCTTACAATGGCGGCCACCGTGTCGGCTACGCGCTCGCCGCCTTCCAACTTGACGCTGTCCATAAAGCCTTCCTTCATAATCCGGCCCGCGTTGGCCACCGCTTTTTCAACGCTCACTTCGTAAGACATGAAGGGCATGTCGCCCACCAGAAAGGTGTGCTTGCCGGCTCTGGCAACACCCTGGCAAAATACGAGCATTGTTTCCAGGTCGATGGGTACGGTGCTTTCGTACCCCAGCATGGTCATGGCGGCGGAATCTCCCACCAGGACTATGTCAATGTCGCTTTTAGCCACTTGGGACATCATGCCATAGTCGTATGCCGTGGTCATGGTGATTTTTTGGCCTTCACGCTTCATTTGCTTGAGGGTGAGCACGGTGGGTTTTTTCTTGTCCAAACAACAACCTCCTTGCGTTTCAATATATGAAATGATATTTCATTATATAGTTTCATTTCTACAATAAAACTAAAACCCCTGTAAATAAAAGTTTAAATATAAAAAAAAATCTGACTACGCAGTTTTGTCTTACAGGTTAATTTTGTTCTCATCCTTCAAGCTAGCTTGTAATCCTGAAACAGGGAAATGACAACAATGTCTATATATATTTGATAGTAATGGTTTACTATAAATGCATAATTATTAATGTAGGTTTGTTTTGACGCAGCCTACGTGGCAATCTTCGAACTTGAATTTAACAAAATTGACACCTTAAACCCAATATCCTAAAATAAACATAAATCATTTGCCAACCGCTAGGAGTCACTAAAATGATTCAAGAGGTACAAGCTAAAAGTATTTTAAATAAAAACAAACACCCTTCCGGTTGGTTTGGTATGGAATATGGTGTGAACATCTATAGAGGCTGTCAATATCAGTGTATTTACTGCGATTCCAGAAGTGAGCGCTATAGAATAGAGAACTTTAATGATATTATCGTCAAAGTCAACGCACCGGAACTCCTACAAAAAGAATTAGCGCGGAAAAGAAAAAGAGGCACCATAGGAACAGGTGCAATGAGTGATCCCTATATGCCCCTGGAAAAAGAATATAACTTGACAGGCAAATGCTTGGAAATCATAAGTCATTATAGATATCCGGTGAATATTTGCACCAAGAGCAACCTGATACTTAGAGACATAAAACTTCTACAAAAGATTAATGAGGTTTATGCCTGTATTGCCTTTACCATTACCACAACTGATGATGAACTGGCAAAAAAAATAGAACCCCACGCACCGCTTCCTTCAGAAAGATTAAAAGCCATGGGCATATTATCATCATTAGGCATTAATACAGGCGTTGTAATGATGCCATTGCTGCCATTTATAGAAGACAACGAGGAAAATATAAAAAACATAGTAAAAAAATCAGCCTACTATGGAGCATCCTTTATCATACCAAGCTTTGGCATGACCCTGAGAGATAGGCAAAAACTGTATTATTACGATAAATTAGATGAAAATTTTCCGGGTTTACGAGAGAAATATGAAAAAAGATTCAAAAACAGGTACTCCTGTGGCGTCAACAATTATACCAAACTCAAAAATTTATTCCATCAATGGTGTAAACACCACAACATCTCCACCAAAATGCCTTCCTATCACCAAAAAGTAGCCAGCATCCAATTGAGCTTATTTAATAATATAAAATAAGTTGATTTCGTGTAAACCCTTAGTTACCATAATTTATTCCGTCAGTACATTTACGAGAATCCCACATGAGCCTTGATTTAATAGCTTGCTAAAACTCTTTAAAGGTGTCGCTTCAGTAACGTTAATTAATACGTTAAAAAGAGTATTGCTTGCGCAACTCTTAAATCTTTAAAAAATAGGATCTTATAATTTTACCAAGAACATTGTATTTAAAATTACAATGGAGGATAAAAAATGACCTTTAAAATTGATTTCCCTTTAACAAATAAGAACATTAAATTAGGAAATTTAAATCATGAGTTAATAAAACAAGCTGAAAGGCAATTGGGTTCGGAATTACCTCCTTCTTTTAAATCATGGCTTATAAAATATGGAAATGGAGTACAGTTTAATATCGGGAATTGTTTATGGATAGAGCCATTATTTGGTGACGGTTCTGTTATTTCCAGTACTGAATTTTTTCGCAATTGGCTAAAGGACGTAATTGTTTTTGCGTCAACTGGAGTTGATAGTGAAACATATGCATTTTATACTGGTGTTAAAGATAATAAAGGGGAATACCCCGTAATTTGGATAACGCCTGGTTCTATTGATGGTAAGGGGTTTGTTCTTTGCAGTACTAATTTTGAAAATTTTATTAATATAAATGTAAATTTTCTCCTTGAATTAAATAAAAATGACTTAACAGATGAAGACGTTGATAAATTATGGATTAGACTATATAAAAAATATGAACCAAGTATCAAAATGGAAGCATCTGATTTGTATAGAATGGCAATAACAGCAGAAGAGCTTAAAATAAAAGTTAAGTTACTTTTTTCTTAGTTTGATTATGATCATTCATCGAAGACACCTCTTTAATTGAAAAAACAATTTAAGGTGAAATCGGATGAGGCCATGCTGGAAATGGCGGACAGTGTAAAACAACACGGCGTTTTAGTCCCCGGACTTGCCCGGCCCAAAGCGAACGGCGGCCATGAAATGATTGCCGGACACCGGCGAAAAAAGGCAAGCGAACTTGCGGGCATGGACACCATGCCCTGCATTGTCCGTGAAATGGATGACGATGCCGCGACAATTATCATGGTTGACAGCAACCTGCAAAGGGAAAGCATTTTACCGATGAAAAAGCTTGCTTATAAAATAAGGCTGGAAGCTATAAACAGGCAGGGACATATGGGGGACGCAAGCGGCAGCGACAAGCGCTTTTTTCCTTCTCCATTCCGGCAAGGGATACATCCACCAAGCTGCACCTGTTTAAAAGCACCATCGACTAATACAAATTTCTTGATTTATGTTATCATATATGATAACATAATGATGAGGTGAGGCATATACTAAAATTAGAGGTGTATCATGGATTGGCAGGTAGAATACTATAAAAAGGAAAACGGAGATATTCCCGTACTGGATTTTCTACTGTCGTTGGAAGCAAAAATGCGGGCGAAAGCCTTTAGCGAAATAGAACTGCTGGAAAAGCATGGACCTGAATTAAGGGAACCATATGTCAAGCCCGTAAAAGGCAAAGGCCTTTTTGAATTGAGAATCAAGTTCGCCTCGGATATCAGCAGGATTTTCTATTTCACTTACCACCAGAAGACATTTGTGCTGCTTCATGGTTTCACCAAAAAAACTCAAAAAACTTCGCCAAGAGAGATTGAACGGGCACTGCGTTATAAAGAAGATTATGAAAGAAGGTGTGACAATGAGTAAGGCGGGAGCAAAGTTTTACGAAGTGAAAGAGCTTTTGATGAAGGACGAAGAATTCAAAGCGGAATACGAAAAGCTGAAACCGCGCTATGATGTGATTTCGCAAATCATTGAAGCACGCACCAGCCAAAATATTACCCAAGAAGAATTGGCGCTTCGGGTTGGGACTCAGAAATCCAATATTAGCCGCCTGGAAAGCGGAACGTACAATCCATCATTGGACTTTCTGTCTAAGGTTGCCCGCTCCCTCGACAAAGAGGTACAGGTTACGCTGAAATAAAAAATGAGAAAGTTATAAAAAAGTTTGTGATGGCAAAGATGGATCAATAAATTAAGGCACTAAGAGATCAATGCCTTTTTTATAGTGCTGAACGAATAAAAAAACCACCTTTCCAGGTGGTTTTTTTACAAGAAATATCTCATTGTCACCATATTGTGTTGGTTAGCAATTCGTTAGAGTTATGGCCGGTTAGAAGGTTTAACACCTGACATTAGCGGCTTAAAAGGGAATGGTGCCGAAGGTGGGAGTCGAACCCACATGCCCGAAGGCGCACGATTTTGAGTCGTGTGCGTCTGCCAGTTCCGCCACTTCGGCCGATATTGATAAAATTTGCGCACCCGCAAATCAAATTGTAACATGGGGGGAATCCATTGTCAACGGCAACAAATGGCCTCGATGACCGCTGGAAGCGGGTTGCAGGAAGTATATACAGCCTTGTCGAATTTATAAGCCGGGACATTTTTGCCCCGGCTTTTTACATGGGAGAGGATTGTTTTGCATTTTTCCGATGAGGATTTGGTAGAACGAGCACAACAAGGCGATATGGACGCCTTTGATCAACTGGTCCGCCGTTACGAGGCCAAGATTTACAGTGTGTCATACCGGTTCATGGGCAACCACGCCGACGCCGGCGATTTGGCGCAGGATACTTTTATCCGCATGTACCAATCACTGCCCAGTTTTCGGGGCGATTCTTCATTTTCTACCTGGTTGTATCGCGTTGCCGCCAACGCTTGCCGGGATGAACTGAGGAAGAGGCAGAGAAGGCGCAGTGTTTCCATGGACGAGTTAATGACCACTTCACCGACCAAAGTACCCGCAGCCGCCGCCCAGGATTCTCCCGAGGAGACGGCGCAGCGGCACGAAACACAGCGCCAGGTGCAGGGGTGTCTGGACGAACTTTCCCCCGACCACAGGCTCATATTGGTGCTGCGAGAGATACAGGACCTGAGCTACGAGGAAATTGCCGGTATCTTGGACTGTTCGCTGGGCACGGTGAAATCCCGTATTAGCAGGGCCCGAAACGCATTAAAGGAAAAGATGAAGGAGAAAGGGGAACTTTTCAGCTCGGTCGGTCGTCTGAACGACAAAGGAGGGAAGCAAAATGCAATGCCATGACATTAGCGAAACATTATCGGCTTATATTGACGGCATGCTGGATTCTTCCTATGCTTCCCGTGTTGAAGAGCACATGGAATCCTGCGCCCAATGCAGGATGGAGTACGACGACTTGTGTGCCGTTGTGGGATTGATCAGGGAACTGCCGGAGGTGGCGCCGCCGCCCGGGTTTGGCGAAAGCCTGCGCCAGCGCCTGCGGGCTGCGGAACCCGAATCAAAAACCCCAACCGCCGGGTTTTTCAAAGGCCGGTGGTTAGGCATGTTGGCAGCCGCGGTTGTCTTCCTGACCGTTGGGGTAACGGCGCTCTGGAACGATGGAAAAGGCGGGTTACCCTTTGGTCCGGTTTCCCAGCCAAAAACCGCCGGTGAATCCGAAATAATGCAAAAACAAGTTGCCCATCGGGAGAATGAAAACCGTGGACCGGCTTCCGAACAAATGCCCATGGCCTGGACCGGCGGCAGGGACACCGTGGAAAGTGGTTACGCTGGCTCCCTTGAACCCGCAGCCTCCCGGGAAGCGCAGCGCCCATCGGAAGACACGGGTGGCGAGGCCGAGCAGACGCCGGCCACCGGCGTTGGATATTTTTCGGACGCCAAAGCTGAAGATGAAACTGCCGATTCGACGCAACAAAAGGAAGAAGATTCGGTAAGTATTATGGGGGGAAACGGTGAATCCGAATTTTTTGTAGGCATGACGCCGGAAGAAGAGGCGGATTCCAATGCTGCTCCCCCAGACCTCGGAAAAAGCGCCGGTACGGAGCCCGGCCCGGCCATGGTGTATGCCATAACCCTGGGAGTTGGCGATGGAAAAGAGGCGGAGCAACGGGTTATAGAAACCCTCATGGAGTACGGGGGGGTGGTGGAACAGCAGGTCATACCCGGAAAAGAATTGATCCTGCAGGTGCCGGTTACAAACGCGGAAAAATTCTTAGACCAAATAGAGAAGCTGGGTCGAGTTTCGGAGCGCTTTTTAATACAGGAGAATCCGCCCAGCGCCAAGCAACTCCAAAAGGCAATAGACTTGCTGACGTCCAGGCAGGGAGAGCTTGCCCGCCAGGTTGACGACAACGGCGGCAGGGCGGCGGAAGAAGAACTGGAAAACGTGGGGCGGCAACTTAGGGACCTGCGGGAAAAATTGGCGGCTTTAAACGCCAAAGATCCCGGGGCAACCACCAGGGCGACAATAAGAGTATATTTTGAAAGCAGATGAGTTGTATCACCTCCGGCGCGGTTTGGATTGATAGGATGAAACCGGACGCAATTGCAACCGGCCGGGGCCGCTTACAATATAAAAACGACATTATATCAAAGCCCCGGGCCTGTCCGGGGTTTTCTATTGCCACACTGTGAAAATAAAGGTAAAATAGGAATGGTTCTTTTTGACCCGGCCACATAGCGCCGGTAGTTTACTGTCATAATAAGACCAGAAAGGAGGTCGGAACCATGCGCGAAAAGGTTCAAACCGCTTTGGACAAGGTGCGCCCGGCGCTGCAGCGTGACGGCGGTGACGTTGAGTTGATTGATGTTACGCCCGACGGGGTGGTTAAAGTAAAATTGACGGGCGCCTGCGGCAGTTGCCCAATGTCCACATACACTCTAAAACAGGGAATTGAGCGGACAATTAAACAGGCCATACCCGAGGTGAAAGAAGTCGTACAGGTATAATTTCCAAGACCCCTGCCCCGGCGGGGGTCTGGCTGTTTAATGGCCTGCTGCCGCGTTGGTCGATAGCGGGTCAGAGATATTGTTTAAACCGGTGGTGAGATAGTGAGCACAAAGTTCAACCTGGCGGTGTGCCAGTTAAGGGTTACGGATGACAAGGCGGCAAACATCACCCGGGCTGAAAAAATGGTGCGGGAAGCAGCGGCCATGGGCGCGCGGGTGGTGGTGCTGCCGGAAATGTTCAACTGTCCTTACGTGACCGAACTATTTCCCTCTTATGCCGAAACCTATCCGGACGGTGAAACGATGCGTGCCTTAAGCCGGGTAGCCGCCGGCTGCGGGGTTGTGCTGGTGGGCGGCTCCATTCCCGAGCGGGACGGGGATCTGGTCTATAACACATCATTTGTATTTGGACCGGGAGGCCAACTTTTGGGACGGCACAGGAAGGTGCACCTGTTTGACGTGGATTTGCCGGGCCTGCGTGTAAGAGAATCCAGCACCCTGGGTCCCGGCGCGGGACTTACTGTAGTGGACGGAGGATTTTGTAAACTGGGGGTGTGCATTTGCTTTGACGTGCGTTTCCCCGAACTGGCCCGCCTTATGGCCATGGCCGGGGCCCAGGTGATTATAGTTCCGGCCGCCTTTAACATGGTAACCGGCCCGGTCCACTGGGAACTCTCCATGCGTATGCGCGCCGTGGACAACCAGGTTTACGTGGCGGCGGCTTCGCCGGCCCGGGATGAAAATGCGCGGTACGTGATCTATGGCCATTCCATGCTGGTCGATCCTTGGGGCGGGGTGATTTGTGAAGCGGGCACCGATGAGAATATCATTTTGGCCGCGGTTGATCCGGCCAAAATTGAAGAAGTAAGGGCCAGGCTGCCTTTATTGGCCCAGATGCGCAATGACCTGTATGAATTAAAATGGAAAAATCAGGGATGTTAGTGATTATCATATGCATAAATAATCTAACCGTATAGTAAACCAAGCAGGAAAAGAAAGGTTACGGCGAACTGCGGCCAACTTATATGTATATGCATTACCCAATATACCGCTACCTTCATCTTAAACGGAGCAAACCGGCGAGCAGCAACGGATGCTCCTTTTTATATAGGGCAAGCAAGGTAACTTAGCTTACCTAAATATGAGCGGAACTTATTTGGTGAGAGTAGTGGCCACAAGCCATGCAGATGATCGGGGAGAATATCGCCTCCATCTCAGAAAACGATCGGTCAGCCTGGAAATCGAATCGGTTGTGAACCCGACTTCCTGGTCCGGGCTTTACATCCCGGAAGCCTGGCACACCAAAGTTTCCGAGTTAGAGGGGACGGTTCCACTGACTCACTTTTGTCTGAAAAAAACCGGAATGAGTCAACAGAGCCGTCCCTTTGACTCCTCCCCAAAAGGTTATGTTAGGTAGAAAAAAGATATATTTCTTCTAGTTGACGTCGTCTAGCTAATTTGTTTATTATGGACATATAAGCTATAATTTTCGGATAAAAAGTTTTGTTGCGGGATATGCCCGCCAAAAATAAAATTTACTGCTGACGCCAGGTTGGCTCTTTCCGAACGGAGTGTAAAACCAGGGGTTTCAAGGGCGATTTAGCAAGATTAATTGACCGCGTTAAGAAGTGCGCTCTTGTTGGTTAGGGTAAGCGATGCTCAAGATAGGAGGTGATTACTTTGAAGTGTGACAGATGTGAAAACGCATTAGAAGCAGATGACAAGTATAGTTTTTACGGTAGAACGCTGTGTGAGGACTGCTATATAACAGCCATGCAACGCCCCGTATCCTGCGACCCTCTATCAGTTTCATCGGCGCGTAATACGCGCCGGCAATTGGGGCAAACAGGAACAAGCGGTCTGACTGCTCTTCAAAAGAAAATTTATGAGTACGTAAAGGAAAAAGAGAAGGTTGAAAGTGCTGAATTCATGAAAGCCTTTGGTTTGTCCCAGTGGGAAATGGAAACACAATTCTCTGTTTTAAGGCATTGTGAATTGCTCAGAGGCTGCAAAGAAGGTAATAAAGTATACATCACAACTTTTTAGAGTCAGAGAGTCAGAGGGGACGGAGAGTCACGGAACCGTCCCCTCTGACTACATATTATGCTCTTCAGCAGGCATCAGCGGAAACCAGAATTTCCACTATGGCCGAAAACGGAATGGAATGTTTCCACGGCAATCTGCAGTTTTGTATTTATACTGAGGAAGGAGTGACGGCTTGAAAGGGCGAAAGAAGCCGGTTTAATGGCCGCACGCCTGGATGCGGGCCGCTGGATTATGGGTACAAGAAGGTATACTTAAACATGGAAATATTAAAAATAAGAAAAGCAAAACCTTCCGATGAAGCGACGGTTGTCAAATGTATTAAAAAGTCCTATCAAAAATACATTGTTAGAATAGGGAAAAAACCTGGCCCTATGCTTGATGATTATTTACCCCTTATCATAGATGGAAATGTTTTCTGCGGGGAATTTTGCAGGGAAATCGTAGGTGCTTTGGTACTAAAGAAATTTGATGGTTATATGTTGCTTGACAATGTGGTCATCCTTCCAGAATTCCAAGGCAAAGGTTTTGGGAAACAGTTAATTGCCTTTGCCGAACAATATTCTTCTGAAAATAATTACCATGAAATTTGGCTTTACACAAATATAAAAATGACCGAAAATATAAAGCTTTATCATAAGCTTGGATACTCTGAATATACCCATAAAGTAGAAAATGGATTTGAAAGGGTTTACTTTAAAAAGAGGTTAGTATCTACATAAAATGTTCTAAACGCTTAACGGCAAACAGGACAACTATGGCCACCTACCCATCTGTCAAGACAGCAAAGCACATCGGCTTGGGGGGTTTATTTTTATCTATGCGCATGATACAATAATCCCCGCTAAGTCAACTGTCACAAGGGGTGAACATAATGTTAGTTTCTGCTGTCATAGGCCTGCCTATGGTGGGTAAGACCACCTTTTTCAACCTGGTAACCGGTTCCCGGCAGGAGACATCCAATTACTTGACGGGTAAAACCGACACCAACACGGCCATGGCCAGTGTACCTGATCCTAGAGTCGATTTTTTGTCCGGGCTGTACAAACCTCGGAAAACCACCTGCGCCCGGATCCAGTTCAGCGACGTGCCCGGCCTGGTGCGCGGGGCCAGCGAAGGCAAGGGGGTTGGCAACCGCTTTCTGGACGGCATTCGCAACGCCGATTTGCTGGTGCACGTGGTACGGGCTTTCAGCAACCCCGACGTGCCCCATGTGGACGGCAGCGTGGATCCGGTGCGGGACCTGGAGACCATCCACCTTGAATTGTTGTTGGCGGATATCGACCTGGTGGAAAAACGGATTATGCGCATTGAGGAAGGTAAAAAAATAAAAAAAGAGCAGGCCGAGGAACTGGCCGTGCTGCGTAATTGCCTGGCGGCGTTGGAAAACGAGGTCACCGTGCACGGTTCCGAGCTTACGGAAGACGAGAGGGCACTGCTGGTTAATTACAGCTTCCTCACCGACAAGCCCGTGATCCTGGTGATCAATATTGACGAGGACCAACTCAGGTCCGGCGTTTACCCCGGGAGGGAGCAGGTGCGGGATTTTGCCGGCCGCAAAGGGATTATGCTGCTTGAGGTGTGCGGGCAAAGTGAAATGGAAATCAGTTGCCTGCCCGCTGAAGACCGTAAGGAGTTCATGGAAGATCTGGGCCTGGCCCAATCCGGCATCGACCGGCTGGCCCGGGCGGCTTACGACACGCTGGGGCTGCTTTCTTTCTTTACCGTGGGTGAGGACGAGGTGCGGGCCTGGACCATCCCCGCCGGGCTGGACGCCAGGAGCGCCGCCGGCAAGATCCACTCCGACCTGGAGCGCGGGTTTATCCGGGCTGAGGTGGTGACTTACGCCGATTTGGCGGAGACGGGCAACATGAACAAGGTCAAGGAAAAAGGGTGGGCCCGGTTGGAGGGCAAAGACTACGTTGTCAAGGACGGGGACATACTGAATGTTCGGTTTAACGTGTAGTTTTCCGGTCTCATGGCCTTGGTAATATATTTCCTGAAAATGCAAAACCCTCTCCGATAAGGGAAGGGTTTTTATATGTCTACGATTTTTTCCTTGATGGCCCAAAGCGCCGCCTGAGTGCGGTCGGCAACGTTCAGTTTTTGAAAAATGTTGGTTAGGTGGTTTTTTACCGTTTTTTCGCTGATAAAGAGCTTGTTGGCGATGGTCCGGTTGGAGTCGCCGTTGGCCACCAGGCACAGCACTTCCATTTCCCTGTCGGTTAAGCCCAAGGGTTTGTTATCCGAGGGCTTGGCGGATAATCTGTTGATTTGCTTGAAAATTTTGTCCGTCAAGGACGGGGAAATAAAAGATTTGCCTTCGGCCACTTGCAAAATGGTGCTGATTAATTGATCCGGGCTGACATCCTTAAGCAGGTAGGCCGCAATGCCGTTGCGAATCATTTCAATTATATATTCTTCCTGATCGTGGATGGTCAGAGCGACAACGGCGGTTTCCGGGCATTCTTCTTTTATTATCTTGCATACCTCTATGCCCGTAATATCGGGCAGGTTGATATCCAACAAAACAATGTCGGGTTTTAGTTTCCGGCACAGATCCACAGCCTGGTTTCCGCCGCCCGCTTCCGGCAGGATATCGAATTTGGGTTCCAGTGATAATATTTTCCTGATACCTTCCCTGACGAGGGCATGGTCGTCCACGATGAGCACCGAAATCAGTTTATCCAACCAGTAATCCCTCCTATCTCCGGAAAGGGTTAGGTTGGAACAACGATGGCAATCACCGTACCCTTGCCGGGCGTGCTGACAATATTGAATTCCCCGTGCAGTATTTGGGCCCGTTCGCGCATATTAATCAAACCGTAACATTTGCGGCTTTTGGTCTTTTCTATGGTTTCGGGATTAAACCCCCTGCCGTTGTCCTTGATTAAAACGACGATCCTGTTGCTTAACTGCTCCATTTCAACCAGGACATGCTCTGCTTCCGAGTGTTTTTGCGCATTGTTTAAAGCTTCCTGGATGATGCGGAACAAAGCCACCTCCACCGGGGGGGACAACCGCTCATGTTTACCGGAAAAAACAAACTCCGCGTTTATTTTGTAGTGTTTTTTGTAATCTTCCACATAGCGGTGCAGCGCCGGCTTCAGCCCCAGGTCATCCAATACCATGGGTCTCAGGTCGAATATAATCTTGCGCACATCCTGCAGGCTCTGCCTGACCAGTTCCCGCAGCCCGGTCAGTTCATTCTTGACGTCTTCAGGCTGCACTACCATCAGTTTAATTATATATTCGGTCCGTATGACGATGTTGGCCAGCAACTGAGCCGGGCCGTCATGGATCTCCCGGGCCACCCGCTTGCGTTCTTCTTCCTGGGCCTTTATAATACTAATACCCATTTGGTGAATTTGTTTGATTTCCTTTAGTTTTGAAAATAATTCCTCCATGTTATTGCCAAGATATTTTAATACCACTCCCAGGTGGGACATCATGTTCTCAGCCTTTTCCAGCATGTCTTGCATGTTGCGCAGGCTTTGTTCCAGACTGTCCCGTTTGTACCTCAGCAATTGTTCCCGGCCCCGCAGGGTGGCCAGTTCCAACTGCAGTTTTTGGGCCTTTTCGTAAGCTTTCTTGATATCATCTTCAGAATAGCGGTTGAATTCCCTGCTGACCTTGGCCAGTTGAGTGCGCGCCTTTTTCTCCCTGATGCTTAATCTGTCGACCTGCTGAATCACGTGGGTTACCGACTTTTTTATATCGTCAAGTTCGGTTTGAATTTTCTTGTGTTCCTTTTGCGTATTTTCTACAATGGTATAAATTTGTTCCTGAGATTTCTCAATATGGTAGATTATTTCGTTAATAATTTTATCCAACATTATCGCGTCAATCATTGCTGTCACCTGCCACCGGCCGGATGCTTAGTAATTCGCTCCGGCAGGCGGTTTTCCTGCAAAGGCTGTCTAAAAAAGTTTCCTGTTGGAAGGTATGGACATTTATGTCGGGTGGTGTAAATATGCCGTTTCAGGAGCTGAACAGGGACGAAATAAACCGGCGGGCCGAAAAGGCCCGGGACATGCTGGGGAAGTGCGCCATATGCCCGCACGGTTGCGGCGTGAACCGGTTGGCGGGGGAGACCGGTTTCTGCCGGGCCGGGGGGCGGGCCGTGATTAGCAGCTACGGCAGGCATACCGGAGAGGAGAGGGTATTGACCGGCATCCGGGGCTCGGGTACCATCTTTTTTGGTTACTGCAACCTGGCTTGTGAGTTTTGCCAAAATTACGAAATAAGCCACGGCGGGGAAGGTGAAGAGGTGTCAGCCGGGGAACTGGCGGGGATTATGCTTGAAATGCAGCGCCTGGGTTGTCACAATGTCAACCTGGTATCTCCCAGCCATTATGTGCCGCAGATTTTGCAAGCTCTGGCACCGGCCCTGGAGGGCGGGCTGCGGGTTCCCATCGTGTACAACACCGGCGGTTACGACGCCGTGCCAATGTTGCGGTTGTTGGAGGGGCTGGTGGATATTTACATGCCGGATATTAAATTCGGCGCCGACCAAACCGCCGCAAATTACACCGGCGCGCCCCGCTATTTTTCGGCGGTGCGCCCGGCGGTAAGGGAAATGCACCGGCAGGTGGGAGATTTGCAATTGGATGACCGGGGGCTGGCGGTGCGGGGCCTGCTGGTCCGCCATCTGGTAATGCCCGGCGGGCTGGCCGGTACCGCTGAAGTGATGCGTTTTCTGGCCGAGGAAGTATCACCGGACACCTTTGTCAATGTTATGGCCCAGTATCACCCGGCCCACCGGGCTTTAAAACACCCGGAACTGAGCCGCCGGGTGACCGGTCGGGAGTGCCGGGAGGCGGTGAAGTCGGCCCGGGAAGCGGGGCTGCACCGGTTTGCCGAATAAAGGTAACGACACCGGTTACAGGGTCCCAGCTTATTTGATGTGCAGGCAGCATATGCCGCCAGAGGGAAAGCGGCCCGTGGACGGCGCCCGGGACCGTTGTTATGCCGGCGAGCTTGAATGCCCTGTTGGCTGTTGTTACCATTCCGTCGGCGCAGGAGACGGATATTTTTTTGGCGTTGCTTGACAGGTGGACCGAGGAAGCGGCGCCGTCCCACCGGACGGTATACCCCAATAGTTCAAACACGGTGCGCAGCGGCAGCAGGGGCGAATAGTCGCCGTCGCTCAAACCGGGTGTATCGACGGTCACCCGGCGCCCTTCAGCCGCTATTACCACCGGCCGCGTTTGGGGTGCGGCTTGGGGTGCCGCCGGGGTGCTGATAATTCTCACCAGGGTGCCCGGTGATGTGTGGTCGTACAACCAGATAACGTCTTTATTGTACATACGGATACACCCCGCCGAGGCATAAGTGCCGATAGACGCGGGGTTGTTGGTGCCGTGGATGCCGTATATTCCGCCGCCGCCGATGTCCAGCCCCAGCCAGCGCGCCCCCAGCGGGTTTTGGGGGCTGCCGCCCGGGATGCCAAGTTTGGAGTAATAGGGGTTGACCAGTTTTGTCACCACGGTGAAGGTTCCTTCGGGGGTGTAAGAGGGAAGCTTTCCGGTGGCTACGGGAAATGTTTTGATGATTGTGCCGTCCCGCTGGAATTGTAATTGGTTGGTTGTCTTATTAATTTTGATTTGAGGCTCGGCCAGGGCCGCGCCGGCCTGGAACAAAAAAATAATAACACTAAACAGTAATACCGCCAAACTCTTGCCCACCCGCGGACCTCCCGGAATTCAATTTATATATATTACGGGCGGGAGTTCAATTTGATGACCGGGCGGACATGTGGTAATTTAAAGTTCAATAAAAATATTTTGGAGGAAACGCTTTGCACCAAATCAAAGATGATAGTAAAGAGAAGGTGATATTGACGGCCCTGGAGCTGCCGGCAATGGAAAGCGAGGATGTTGAAGAGTCCTTGCTTGAACTGGCCGGTTTGGCTGAAACCGCCGGCGCCGAGGTGGTGGACAGCAACGTGCAGCGCCGCCGGCGTCCCGACTCCGCCACCTACCTGGGGCGGGGCAGGGTGCGGGAGCTGGCCGAATTGGCCGGTTCCCGGGGAGCGGACTTGTTGATTGTGGATCGCGAACTGCAGCCCGCCCAGCAGCGGAACCTGGAGGAGGCTGTCGGCGTCCGGGTGGTGGACCGCACCCAGCTAAACCTGGATATATTCGCCCGCCGGGCCGGTACCCGGGAGGGCAAACTGCAGGTGGAACTGGCCCAGCTACAGTACCTGCTGCCCCGCCTTACCGGCCTGGGCACCCAGCTTTCCCGCCTGGGCGGCGGTATCGGCACTCGCGGGCCGGGTGAAACCAGGCTGGAGGTGGATCGCCGGCGGATCAGGAAACGGATTGCGGATTTGCAAAAGGAGATTGAGGAAGTGCGTCGGCACAGGACACTGCTGCGCCGGGGACGGCAAACCGTGCCTTTCCCGCTGGCCGTCCTGGTGGGCTACACCAACGCCGGCAAGTCCACGTTGCTGAATAAACTCACCGGGGCCGGCGTTTTGGCCGAGGACAAATTGTTTGCCACCCTGGACCCCACCACTAGGCGAGTTGATCTGCCCAGCGGGGATACCGCGCTGCTCACCGACACCGTCGGCTTTATCCGCAACCTGCCCCACCACCTGGTGGCGGCTTTCCGGGCCACTCTGGAGGAAGTGGCGGAGGCCGACTTAATCGTACATGTTGTGGACGCTTCCCACCCCCGGATGAAAGAGCAGATGCGAGCCGTGGAAGAGGTGTTAAAATCCCTGGAAGCCGGAGGCAAACCGCGCCTGACGGTTTTTAACAAGGTGGACCGGTTGGACGACACGAACAACGTATTGCCGCCGCCTAATCTTCCCGGGGAGGTGGCGGTGTCGGCGCTGAACGGAGCAGGTCTGAGCCAAATGCTGCAACGGTTGTCCGGGTTACTGGCCGCCGGCCGGGTCACGGAAACTTTCTTTGTGCCCTACAACAGGAGCGCCGTGCTGCCGTTGATCTATGAAAACGGCCGGGTGTTGGAAGAAAAACACGGCCCGGAAGGGGTGGAGGTGACCACCGAACTGGGTGCGGTTTGGGCGCGCCGGGTTCGCGCCAGGTTGCGAGAATAATACGTGCAACGGTTTGATTTATATGGTGTGTCCTGAATGAGGGTTAATCTTCCGCTTTTTGTGTTCCAGGTACCGTGTAGCGTGAAGCCTTGGTTCTTTTTTTGGAGCAAACAAGCTTAAAATTTCCCTTGTCGTCACATAAGACAATATAACCGTTGGTAATTGTTTTGGGATTATCTTTGATTTCATACAAAATGCTGTTAACAATTTTTTTTCTTATTTCATTTTCGTTTTCCGCCGCGGGATAAAAAAAGTAGACAGCGCCAAAGCCAAAAGTATTTCTCTGTTCCACCCTGACCAGAAGACCATCGTCGGCAAATTTGGCATACATCTGGTAAGCATCAAAAACCTTACAGTCAAATCCGCTGAATTTGGCGCACAAATTACGAAGCTTTGTCTCACTTTCGTTATATATTCCGGTGACCACGCCGGGTTTGAAAGAGACCAGAAAATTGCCTGTCGGCTTTGTCAACCAAACCACCTCCCCCAACCCCGACAATTTTCCAGGCAACCGGCTGCGGGAAATGGCAAACCGCTGTAAACACTTGTTGGCTCACTCCTTTCCAATAATGGGAGGCGTGCCGGTTTCCCTGCCCGCCCTGTCGGTTCACACCCCATGACATTTGTTTTAGGCGTGTGGACTCGGAGTAATTTTTTATACTTTTGAACAATATACCTTGCCATATATATGGCAAGGGTAAAGGAAAAAAGTATCAAAAAGTGCACGCAGAGGGAACTAAAAAAGAGTGCACTTTTTTTATACTTTTGGAAGGTGTACCTTGACGAGCGTCAAAAAGCGCACGCTCCAGGGAGTGAATGAACGCGCTTTTTGACGCTGCGCCTTACTTGTCCAAACATTTGTTTAATGTTACCAGTTGCGGGCCGAACCCGTCCGTAACAAAAATATTCAGGCACCCGTAGTCCTGCCGTATTTTAAACAGGTTGGCCAGGGGAACACCCAGCAGGTGGCAGATAATAATCCGATTTACGCCGGCGTGGCCGATGATAAGCACCCGGCCCACCGGCCCGTTCAAGATGTCGTTCAGGGCGGCAACAACTCTGACGGCGCATTGGGCAAAACTTTCTCCGCCGGGAGGGCGGTGATTGACAATATCGGCCCCGCGCCGGTTAAATTCCGCCGGGTAAAGGGAACGGATTTGGTCAAAGGACTTGCCTTCCCAGACCCCCAGATGAATTTCACCCAATTGGCTGTTTACAATGGGCCAAACTTTCTGTTTTTGGCAGACAACCCGGGCGGTGGAAACGGATCTGGCCAAATGACTGCAAAAAACGGCGTCGAACCGCACGTCTGAAAGTGAATCCCCCAGCATAGCCGCCTGCTTTTGGCCGGTCTCGTTCAATGGCGGGTCAATGCCGCCTATGAACCGCTTGACACCGCCTGTGGCAATCTCCCCGTGCCGGGCCAGGTATAATTCTTTTATATTCGTGTCATTGGACATAATATGCAATTAACCGGTTCTACAGCGACGTTTTACCGAAAGAACAGGCGGGGAACCGGCAGGTGGGGCATGACAGGCAAAAACCGCCATGCCCCAGGGCCACTATGTCGCGACGTTCGACGGTCTCTCCGGCCATAACCCGCGGCAGGATCAGGTCAAAAACGGTGCTTTTGGCGAACATGACGCAGCCGGGCAAGCCCATGACCGGCGTTTCACCGATATAAGCCATCATAAACATGGCTCCCGGCAGGGTGGGCGCGCCGTAGGATACAATACGCCCGCCTGCGGCCACAACGCCGGCGGGGGTAAGGTCGTCGGGATCTACGGACATGCCGCCGGTGATGACGATCAGGTCGGCTTTTTCCAGCAGCAATGTCCGGATGGCGTCGACAATCATCCCGGTATCGTCGGTGACGTTAATTTTTTTGAAAACATAACTGCCGAGATTTTCAATTTTTCCCTTGACCACCGGTCCGAATTTGTCCTCGATACGCCCTTTGTAAACCTCGCTGCCGGTTACAACCATGCCCACCCGCATAACTGACAGAGGTTTTACCTGCACCACGGGGCCCAACCGGGCCGACCTGTTTTCGACATCCAGAATAATTTTTTCATCTATCACCAGGGGTATAACCCTCGTGCCGGCCACCACCATGTTGTTTTGCACCACCTGGTTGGTGTGCAGCGAAGCCAGCATTACCTGCTCCACACTGTTGATTTCGTTAACCGCCTCCGCGTTGATTTTCAGCAACCCCCGGGTGGTGGAAACCAGGTTGACTTTTCCTTCCTTGGGCTCGGTGAAGGCGATATTACTATCGGCCACCGCCCGGGCTATTCTTTGTGCCGCCTCGTCTTCATGCAAGAAACCT
>JAKSCU010000142.1 GCA_022360435.1 Bacillota bacterium | reverse complement strand
TTACCGTTGGGCAGGTAGATGGCGCCGACGCGCAGGCCCAGGGTGCGGCCCTCGATGTAGCGGGCCTGCTCATCCTTCTCATCCCCAGGCAGCGCCTCCTCCAACAGCTCGATGGGTTCTTTGGAGAGCAAGGCGACCCCGATGTAGCTCTTCTGCCCGGCCATGGCCCAGTGATAGCCGGCGGCCTGTATCTCCAAGCCTGGAAAGCCCTCATCGGTAGTCTTGAGCTCCTGAAGCGCAACCACGTCAGGCTTGAAGGAGTCCAGCCACTTTACGAGATGCGCCAGCCGCGCCTTTATCGAATTGACGTTCCAAGTGGCGATCGTGATCTCTGCGGTGCTCATGAGGTCCTACAGGCTTCAGGGTATCTGCGCCGCGTTACGTGGCTTGTGGGAGTCTGCGGCTGTGGCGCGTTAATGCAAGCGGTCGACGTCCTGACAGTCGCCGACGAAGCGCGTGCGTTCGATACGGACGGAGGCCGGCAGTGGGCCGCCGAGCGGCAAGGCCTTGGTAGAACAGAAGAAGACGCTGGCCTCGATGACGATGCGGTTCACCGGATGGCTGCCGCGGTGCGGCTCCCGGCGATAGCCGATCATCTCCCAATTGCTGCTGTTGCTGTCCTTGCGCAGCACGCTGCGACGAATGATCAGCTCGCCGCCGACGTAGGCATCGATCAGCCGGCTGTCGATGCTACCGCGGTTGTCCAGCAAGCTATCCTCGATGACCACCCGGGCCGCCTCGGTCTTGATCTCGTGACCCTCATTGCGCCCGGCGACGAAGCGGGAGCGGCGGATGACAAGCTCTTGGGCGTTGAAGATGTAGAGGCCGTGGGTGCGACCGAGACCCTCGAAGCGGCTGTCCTCGATCACCACCCGCATCGACGGGTCACCACCCATGACACCATTGCGGCTGTCGCGGAAGTGCACCCGGCGCAGGGTGACATCGCCGCTCTGACCTCTCTCGAGACGCAAGCAGCCGCGTGCGCTCTGCTGAAAGCGGCCGATGGTGCATTCAACGTCCTCGATCACGGTCGGCCCCGCCTTCTGTACGATGGCCGCCTTGCGCTGGCAGAGTGTGTCGAACAAGAGCGAGCCGTTGCCGCGCAGGGTGACCGGCCGATCGATCACCAAGCATTGCCGGTAGCGGCCACGGGGCAGCTCGAGCACGCCGCCCGGCTCGGTGGCGCTGAGCAGCTCTTGCAGCGAGGGGCACTCCCAGCCC
>JAKSCU010000136.1 GCA_022360435.1 Bacillota bacterium | reverse complement strand
TCAATGTGTTTTTTAGCTGCAATTATTAAAAAAGTCTTACATTTAACCCCTAATCTTGGTCAGCACAATGGTAAGGTTTTTAATTAATTCGGTATTCATTGCATGGGTATGGTGAATGGTCTTATACTCCTCGGTCGAAAAATTGGCCAGGCTTTCATTTTTGGCGATGATTTTATTGACGTAACGCACCCTAATGATGATGTTGTTGACATCGACGTTTGTTTTTATGTCCACGAAAGTCATAAACTCACCGGCCAGTTTAAGCTGGCTTAGTTCATCGCTCTTTAGCGCCGAGGCATTTAATTCCAGCAACATGGCGTATTTACCTTCCAGGTCGATGGTTTCGGCCAGCTCGTCGCCGGGCTTGAGGTAAGCCAACATTTGTTGCAACAGTTCCTGGTTTTCATTCAGTTCCACCAGCGCCTTGGTCAGGATCTGCTGTAACAACGCTTTTTTCTTCTGGTTCTCGGTGATGGTCACAAAAAGTACGCCTAAAAAACAACTGATAATGCCGATTACTGCGCCAATTACTAAAAGTTCCATTTTAAAATCGCCCCGTATTTTGGTTTTAGGTTTTAACCCACTTTCAATATTAGGGCATTATTCGACTTAAAATTTGTTATTCCTGCCATTTTAGGATAGAAAACAAAAGGCCGGATTTTATCAACCCGGCCCCGCGACGGCAAATTTGTTATATATTTGATGGGAAAACAGTATTTTCATTTGTAATTGCGCCCGTCAGGACACGGGGTTTTGGGCGGACCTGACCCTATTTATGGCTGGGATCAAATATAAAAAAGCGCACGCTCCAGGGAACCGAATGAGGGCGTTTTTTTATTTTTCGGCCTCGTCCTTGGCTTTTTGGATAATTTTCTCGGTCAGGTTGGCGGGCACTTCTTCGTAGCTGCTGAATTCCATATTGAACTGGCCGCGGCCCTGGGTCATGGACTTCAGGTCGTTGGCGTATTTAAACATTTCCGCCAGCGGAACTTGGGCTTTGACAACGGTGCCCTCTTCCACCTGGTCGGTGCCCAGTACGCGACCGCGCTTGGTGTTGAAATCGCCGATTATATCACCCATGAACTCGTCGGGAACCGCCACTTCCACGTTCATGATGGGTTCCAGCAGCACGGGCTTGGATTGGGGAACCGCCTTTTTAAAGGCCAGCGAGGCGGCAATTTTAAAGGCCATCTCCGAAGAATCCACGCTGTGGTAGGAGCCGTCGTAAAGGGTGGCTTTGATGCCCACCGTGGGATAGCCGGCCAAAACGCCTTCGGCCATGGCCTCGCGCAGGCCTTTTTCCACCGCCGGGAAGTAATTTCTGGGCACAGCGCCGCCGAAGACTTCTTCTTTAAACTCGAAATCCCCTTCGGAGGACTCGAAACGGATCCACACGTGTCCGTACTGTCCCCGACCGCCGGATTGCTTCTTGTGTTTGCCTTCCACCTCGGTCTTGCCGCGGATGCTTTCCCGGTAAGGAACCTTTGGTTCTTCCATGAGCACGTCGACCCCGAAACGGCGTTTCAGGTTGCTGATCATAATGTTGACGTGGGCTTCGCCCATGCCGGTAAGAAGGGTCTGTTTGGTTTCGGTGTTTTTTTCCACCCGGAGGGAAGGGTCTTCTTCCAGAAGCTTTTGCACGGCGTCGCCCAGTTTGTCCTCGTCGTTCTTGCTTTTGGGGGCGATGGCCACAGTGTAATTGGGCGCCGGAAAGTCAATGCTGTCCAGCCGGTTTTTGTCGTCCTTGTCGCAAAGGGTGTCGCCGGAACTGGTTTCGGCCAGTTTCACCACAATCGCCATGTCGCCGCAGCTCACCTGAGTGGTGGGTTCGGATTGTTTGCCGCGCACAAAAAGGATTTGACCGATTCTTTCGGCTTTTTCACGGTTGGGGTTGTATACCGCGGTATCAGATTTAAGAGTGCCGCTAAATACCCGCAGAAAGTTCATGCGGCCCACATAGGGGTCGGCCAGGGTTTTGAAAACCAGCGCGGCCATGGAACCGCCGTCTTGGCATTGGGGGGCTGGGGGATATGCGGCCAGGAAACCGGTCAAGTCGGTTATGGCCATGTTTTTGGTGGCTGAACCGCACAGCACCGGTACCGCCTTGCCGGTGGCGATACTTTTTTGCAGGCCGGTTCTGATTTCTTCCGGGGTCAGTTCCTCCCCTTCCAGGTATTTCATGGTCAGGTCGTCGTCACCCTCGGCGGCGGCTTCTATTAATTTCTCCCGGTATTCCGACAACTGATCCTGCAGCTCGCCGGGTACGGCCATCTCCTTTGGTTGGCCGTTGTCGTCGTACTGGTATGCTTTTTCATTCAATACGTCCACGATACCTTTAAAATCAAGGCCTTCACCCACAGGGAAGTTGACGGGCACGAAATTGCCGTTGAATTTGTCGTTAAGACCGTCCATTAACTTTGTAAAACTGGCATTTTCCCGGTCCATCTTGTTGACAAAAACAATCCTGGGCAGGCTGTTGTTCAGGGCAAACCTCCAAATGAGCTCGTGCTGCACCTGCACGCCGTCAACCGCCGAAAAAACGAACAGGCCGGAATCCACAACCCGCAGGGCGCCCTTGACTTCCCCGATAAAATCGGAAAAACCCGGCGTATCCAGGAAGTTCAGTTTGGCCTCCCCCGCTTCAACCGGCACCAGGCTGGTGTGTACCGTGGACTGCCGCTGGGCTTCCTCGGGGTGGTAATCGGCCACGGTGGTCCCGTCTTCCACCCGGCCCAGCCGGTTAATTACTCCGGTGTTGAAAAGCATGGCTTCCACCAGGGAAGTTTTACCTACTCCGCCGTGGCCGAAAAGGCCTATATTGCGGATTTGCCCGGTATTGAAATTATTCAAACCGCTTCCTCCTTTTGTAAATAATGGTTTCCTTTTAACTCTTTTTATATACTTGCCGGCAGCCCAATCCGGCCAAAACCGGGATTAGACACAAAAATAACCCGAAGGGCTATTTGGCCGCCAGTAAACGGGTTTTTATCCACGATTACTTATCTTCTACGCGCCATTTTAGATTTCCTTGTTTTGATTTATTTAAATGCGGTTTTTTTTGATTAGAGCCGCTCCTTATTATTCTCATAGTCGGTTTCCTTTGTACATAAACATATTTTAGTTTTGAATATGGGTGGTAATATATGGCGGCTAATTCTTTTCTCCGGGGAGCGCTGGTGCTGCTGGCGGCGGGGTTGATCAACCGCGTGCTGGGCTTTTTTTACCAAATCGCCTTGATCCGGACCATAGGCCCCGAGGGAGTGGGGCTTTTTAGCATTGTTTTTCCGGTTTACATTATGGTCCTTGTTTTAGCCACCGCCGGGATCCCGCTGGCGGTGGCCAAACTGGTGGCCGAGGAAGTGGCCCGCAAAAATATGCCCGGCGCGTACCGGATTTTCAAATTGTCGCTGTTTATGCTGGTTTGCAGCAGCATTTTTTTCACCCTGTTGATGGTGGCCGGGGCGCCATTTTTCAAGCAGTACATTTTCCCCAACCCGGCGGCATACTACAGTTTTATCTGCCTTATACCGGGCATATCCGTGGTGGCCCTGTGTTCGGCCTTTCGCGGTTTTTTCCAGGGTCTGCAGCGCATGAGTCCCACGGCCGTATCCCAAATACTGGAGCAACTAGTGCGGGTGGTGGTCGGTCTGGCGGCGGCTTATTACATGCTTCCCCTCGGCATTGAATATGCCGCCGCCGGTCTTTCCGCCGGCGTGGTTTTGGGTGAGGTCGCCGGTTTCTTGTTGATGCTGCGCATATACCGGCGGGATAAGCCGGTGTTTGCCCAAAAGCCGCCTTGGCCGGTTCCGGGGCTTGGTTTGAGGCAATTGGCCGGGCGGTTGCTGAGCATGGCCGTGCCGGTGACCATGACCCGGTTTACGGCCACGGCCTTAATGTCACTGCAGGCGATATTAATTCCCTATCAGCTCCAGGCGGCGGGCCTGTCCGTATCCCAGGCCACCGGTGTGTACGGGCAATTTGTCGGTATTACCCAATCATTGCTTTTTGTCCCGGGCGTAATTACGACGGCGCTGGCCACCGCGCTGGTGCCCGCCATGTCCGACGCCGTTGCTTTGAATAACCTCGGCCTAGTTAGGACCCGGGTTTATGACGCCGTGCGCCTGACAATCCAGGCGGGGATGCCGGCGGTATTTTTATTTTTCTTGCTGGGGGACGAGCTGTGCAAGGTGCTTTTCGGATATCCGGAGGCCGGCGCCGCCCTGCGTTTGATGGCCCCGGCCGCTCTTTTCCTGTATTTGCAGCAGACAACCACGGGGATTGTCCAGGGTTTGGGCAGGGCCGACATTCCGTTCAAAAACCTGGTCATTTCTTCGTTGGTCAGTTTGGCGGGTGTTTACTGGCTGACCGGGGTGCCGGCCTTTGGTATTTTGGGGACGGCCGCGGCCGTCGCCGTGGGTTACGTGGTAATGGCGGTGCTGAATTTACGGGATTTGGCGTATCTCACCGGCTATGTGCCGGGCCTGCGGGAGCAGGTGCTGGCCCCCTTTGCTGCGGCATGCGGCATGTCCGGCGCGGTATGGGGGCTGAAAGGGTTTTTGTTGGCGGGGGGATTGGGTGACG
>JAKSCU010000031.1 GCA_022360435.1 Bacillota bacterium | reverse complement strand
TTGCATTCGTGATTCGTGCGTCTTCCCCCGCAACACCGTCGTTGTCGCCAGAGCTAAAGCCGCTCGACAGGCGGCCGTTCGAGGTATTGAAGGTGGCAGAAGAAGAGATCGTGTAGGTGGGAATAACGCCGGGCGCGACAGCCGGCGTGCCGACCGGCACCAAGCTGGACGCGATAATGTTGTCGACCAGGATTTCGTCGTTGACGGCGTTCTCACCGCCGACATTGACCGCACTCCACGTCACATCGCGCAGGGAGGTGAAGTCCCCCGGCAGGTCGATAACGGCAAAGCCCGCGCCGCCCTCAACCATGAATTCCTCAGACACCGTATCGCCGGTTAGAGTCGTACCGGTGAAGGTGACCCTCTTGTCCCCCGGTGTCAGCGAAGCCAGCGAGACAGAGTAAAGCGCGAACGCGCCGCCGTTTTCTTCGGTTAAGGTGAAGACGTCGTCGGCGTTTTGAACTCGGGCTGCTGCGCTCAAGCTGTCGTCGCGGACGATGGCGCCTCCGCTGGTCGCCAGGGTAAAGCCGTCTTCCGTGTATGCGTCGCTCGCTTCGTCGACCAGCGCGTCGAAATCCACCACGCTGGAGAAATCGACGTAGGTGCCGAAGCCGTTCGACTGCAGCACCACATCGCCGAGCTGCAACACCACGGTCTGAGCGTCGAGCGTGGCGTCGACCGGGCGCGCCAGCTCCTCGAAGTCGAGGCTGTCGTTGGCCGAGCCGCCGAGAATGCGAAGCTCCTCGGCACCGTCGGTGAACAGCAGGTCGACCCCGTTGCCACTCAGCACGCCGGATGAAACCAGCCAGTCGACAGCCGTTCCATTGCTCTCGTTGTCGACAACCAGGCTCTCAACATCGACGCGCAAGTTATCGAAAAGATTGGCATGCTGCGGAGCAGAGGGGTCGCCCGGAATCTCCACGACCACCCGGTCGAGACCGCTGTCACCCGTAATCTGCGTATCGCCGCCGATCCGGTGAATGGTAACCGTGTCATCGCCGGCCGCGCCGTCGATCTTGACGGTCAGGTCGGTGAGAGCATTGTCGATCGCGATCGCGTCGCTGTTCTGGCCAAGCGCGATCTGGGCTTCCTCGAAGCCGCCGAAGGCAACACTGCCGATGGGCCCGAGGTTGGTCAGCAAGCCGCGGCCCGCGTCTTCGCCAAGCTCGGCGCCGGAGGTCGGCGTTGTCACGTCGCGGATGTCGAAAACGATCGTATCGGCATCGTCGCCACTGCCGCCGTCGATGTCGAGGTCGGTGCCGCCGAGGATGGTCACCTGGTCGCTTTCGCCGCCAAGCTCGATCGTCGCCCCAGCCGAAGCATTCTGAATGATGACTCTATCTTGGCCGCTGTTCGCGGTCGCATCGGTTCGAATGACGGTATCGACCGCGGTGTCGATCAGGGTGACGATATCGTCGGTGTCGGCCAGCGTGACATCGAGCGCGGCGAAACTCGCGAAGTCGATGCGCCCTTCGGCGCCCATGGCGAAGCCGGTGATGCTGTCCACATCGATGAAGCCGGAGCTGTCGGAGATGGTGTTCGCCCGATCGTCGATGGTCAGCGTGTTGTCGCCGGCACCGGCGTCCAACACCAAGGGCGCCTCGATGTTGATCAGCGCACGCTCGGCCCCGTCGCGCGCATCGCCGACGATGACCGCATCGTCGCCACCGCGCAGAGCGATCTCCGTCGCCGTCACCAGACTCCAGACCAGCAGCCGATCTGCGCCGGGCCCGTCGCCCAGCGCGATGTTGACCTGGTCGGCGCCGTTGGTTTCCAGCACCAGCTGGTCGTAGAAGCCCGGATCCAGCGGGTCGAAGATGCCCGGCGTGCCGGCACGCAGCTGCTCGTTGGTGAGCAGCCAGTCGGTGTCGCCGAGGTTGTTGTCGTTGGCGAAGCCCACCCGCTCCGCATCGAAGGTGATCAGGCCCGGCGCCAAAAGGCCGCCGAGCGGCGTGCCGAACAGCGTCGCCTCGACGCTGTCCTGCCCGCCGCCGGCATCGACGATAACCCGTCGCGTCAGGTCGGCGATTTCGACCTCATCGGACCCCAAACCGAGACGCAACTCGACGGTCTCCACCGCATCGTCGTAACGCAAAGCCCCGGGCGCGGAGAGACCGACCAGCGCCAGGACACCAATCTGCGCCAAGGTGTCGGAAGCCGAGGCGCTTTCATCGAAGGTCAGCAGATCGTTGCCAGTCCC
>JAKSCU010000176.1 GCA_022360435.1 Bacillota bacterium | reverse complement strand
GGCTACGTTCTCGTAACGAAAGCCCGGGGGCGCAGGAAAACACCAATACCCGTTCATGGTACGGGCACGCATCCGGTTTTTAGTCTGTTCGCTGTCAATCCCGGAGCAAAAAGGGTCCATGTACCGGAGTAAAATGGGGCCACCGCGGTTGAGTGCTGCTGCGCCTTGGCGCGTGTGCTCTCCATATAGCTAACGCGTGCCAAGTCGCACTGGCCGGAGGCCAGTTCTGCTCAGTTTTTGGTTTTGGATTTTTGGCTTTCGCGTAGACGGAAGCTTTCGCCGTTCATTTCGAGAATGTGAACGTGGTGCGTGAGCCGGTCGAGGATCGCGCCGGTCAGGCGTTCTGTTCCGAAGGTTTCCGTCCACTCGTCGAATGGCAGGTTGGATGTGATGATGATCGAGCCGCGCTCGTAGCGCTGGCTGATGACTTCGAACAGCAATTCCGCGCCTGTCTTGGACAGCGGTACGAAGCCCAGTTCATCGATGATCAGCAGGTCCTGTGCGGCTAGTTGTTTCTGCAGGCGTTGCAAGCGGCGTTCGTCGATGGCCTCAATCAGTTCGTGAACCAAGGCGGCGGCTGTGACGAAGCGCACGCGCATGCCCTTCTGGCAGGCAGCCAGGCCCAGACCCAGAGCTGCATGCGTCTTGCCCGTGCCGGATGGGCCGAGCGCGATTATGTTCTCGCGGCGGGTGACATACTCGCAGCGGGCCAGTTCCTTCACCAGCATCTTGTTCAGCGACGGGATCGCCTTGAAGTCGAAGCTGTCCAGGCTCTTTGTTGCCGGGAACTTCGCCGCTTTGATCCGTCGCTCGATCATCCGGCGTTCGCGTTCGATCAACTCCAGCTCGCACAGCCGCAGCAGGTACTGGACATGGTCTTTGCCTTCTGCGGCGCATTGGCGGGCAAGTTTGTCATGCTCGCTCAAGAAGGTCGGCAATCTCAGCTTCTTCAGGTGATGGGCGAGCAGAACCTGGGGCGCATCCGTCATGATGTCGCCTCCGACATCAGCACCTTGTAGCTGTCCGCCTTTGTCGTTTCGACCTGGGCGGCGGGCAGGAACGGATAGACGTCAAGGTCCAGTTTAGGTGGGCGGCGCTCAATCCTG
>JAKSCU010000439.1 GCA_022360435.1 Bacillota bacterium | reverse complement strand
TATACCCTGCTTGAGGAGGACGTGGTCCCGGTTTACTACGAGCGGAAGGACGGTATACCCGTACAATGGGTTAAATGGATGAAAGAATCCATCAAGTCCATCGCTTCCTATTTCAGCACCGAGCGAATGGTGATGGAATACGCCGCCAAGTATTATTTCCCGGCCATGGACAGGCACACCGTTTTCCATGCCGGTGACGGCCGCGCCGGCGAGGAACTGGATCAATTGAAGGCATTTTGGCGGGAAAACTGGCGGCATGTAAAAATAATATCTGTGGAAACAAATGACGCCAGAAGCATTCACCCCGACGCTAAAATGTCCGTGCAAGCCGTGGTTGAACTGGGACCGGTGAACCCCGAACAGGTGCGGGTGGAAATAGCTTACGGCGAAGTTTGGGAGAAAGGGCTGCGCGGTATTCAAACCATCCCCCTGGTGTTGAAAGAAGGCGCGGATGACGGTGGAAAATCGATATACGCCGGGGAAATAAGCCTGCCCCAGGGTATGTTTGGCTACACGGTACGGGTGCGCCCGTACAGCCCGTATTTTGCCGACCGTTTTGAAGTGCCCCTTGTTTCCTGGGCCCCCCCGTTCTAATTAAGTCTTGGTTGGGGGTTTGTGTTATCGGAAGGACTCATTACTTGATTGTGCGAGGTTCTACAATTGAAGAAAGCATTATTGCATCACCTGTATCAACAGGTGCGCCGTTGCAACTGCCAGTGTCCAGGCGAGAGGCAGGGGGCCGGCACGGTAGTGGACACCGGCAACCCCGAGACCGGCATCGTGCTGCTGGGGGAGGCCCCCGGCGGGGAGGAGATCAAGCTGGGCGAGCCTTTCGTGGGTCGGGCCGGGGTAAACCTGGAAGGCTACCTGCGGCTGGCCGGCCTCCAACGCGGCGACGTCTTTATCATTAATTCGGTGAAGTGCCGGCCCGTCAAAAACGGCGGGCGGGCCAACCGCCGGCCCGTCAGCTGTGAAATCAGGTCCTGCGCCCGCTGGCTGGACGAGGAATTGGCGATCCTTTCCCCGCGGGTCATAATAGCCCTTGGGGACGTGGCCTTGAAAAGATTCGGCGACCCGGTGCGGCGTATTGGGGAATGCCACGGGGAGCCGCTGTTGGTGGACGGGGTGACCGTTATACCCATGTACCACCCGGCGGCTGTTATTTATCGCCGCCAACTGGCAGAAGTTATCGCCGCCGATTTTATCAACCTTGGACAATGGCTCAAGCGGAGTTTTTCGTAGTGCTCAGCAGGCCGGGGCGTTAGCCCCGGCCGCAAGGGCGGCGCCCAGCGCGCCCACCAATTGTGGCTCTTTGGGTACCATTACTTTTACGCCCAATCTTGTCTCCAACAATTCAATGATACACCTGTTGTTGGCCACCCCGCCCGTAAATACCAGCGGGGGTTCAAAACCCACCCGCTGCAGCATGCCGGCGGTTCTCTCCACCACTGCGGCGTGCAGAGCCAGAGAAATATCTTTTATCGCCACTCCCTTGTGTAACAGGGAAACGGCTTCGGATTCGGCAAACACGGTACACATGTTGCTGATCTTTATGCCTGGCCGGCCATCCAGCGCCGCATTGCCGAATTCGGCGACCGCCGGGAATCCCAGCGCGAGGGACATTATTTCCAGGAACTTGCCGGTACCGGCCGAGCAACGGTCGTTCATCTGAAAATCTTTCACCGATCCGTTGCCGTCCAGTAGGATAACTTTGGTGTCCTGGCCGCCCATGTCCAATACGGTGCGCACTCCGGGGAGGAAATGATGCGACCCCATTGCGTGGGCCTTGATCTCGGTGATTGCCCCGTGGGCAAAGCTCGACATGGCTGCGTGCCTGCCATACCCGGTGGCAAATATGCGCCCGGTTGTTTGTGTCAGCATTTTTTTGGCTTTATCCAGCGGCTGGAACCCGGTATCCTCCAAACCGGTTTTTTTCACCCCGCCGCCCGACATTACAACCAGGCCGATTGTCCGGGAGCCTATGTCAATTCCCGCAAACATGAATATTTACCCCTCATCCCAACATTTCAATAAAAGCCTCGATACGGGTTTTTAATTGGCCGGCGTCCTCCCGATCATAACCTGTTTCTATTTTCAGCAGCGGAATATTCTTCTTTTTGAGTGTCTGTTCCACCCGGTTGGCTTCTATGGCGTAGGGGTCGCAGAAGGACAGGGCGCAGTTTACAACCCCGTCGGCCCGGTATTCTTCAACCAACTGAACAAGCCGGTCGATGCGGGCGGTATTGGGGGTGAATACCGCGCAATTGATCCCCAGGTAGCGGGCGGCCACGTTTTCCATCTGGCTGTCCAAAGCCGCGGCATCCTCGGGCACTTCATTTTCGAAATACCGCAGGCCTGTGCATAGTTCTTCCGCCACTATAACCGCCCCGCTGGTTTCAATAATGTGGGGGACCTTCCAATTGGGAAAGGCCATGGGCGTGCCGGTAACTATCAATCTTTTTGTCCCGGCGGGAAAAACGCCGTCGCCGTCCCGCACCTTTTGTTCCAGTTCGTCGCATAGTTTGTCGACCTGGGCGGTGAATCTTTCCACATCGTCATACATGGCGATTTGTGCAATTAACAGGCTGTCTCTGCCGCTGATGGGCGCCGGGTTGTTTTTACGTATTTCGGCCAGCCGCATCAGGGCGCGGCGCTTGCCGTTCACTTCCCTGATTGAGCGCGACAGGGTTTCGGCCGTTATCTTATTACCGGTGAGCCGTTCCAACAGCCCGGCGAAATCCTCTACTTCACCCAGCCACAATTCCCGGTCCCGTCCCTTTTTCATCTGGGGCGTTTCCATGACATGCACCGGGATATAGTCATTTAATATCTCAAAGGCCTTTTTCTTCCCGTCGCAGGTGGTTTCGCCCACCACCATGTCACAGGATTCAAAATACGGGCAGACTTTAGTCAGTTTGAATCCCATAGACGATTTGATCAGCGGGCATATATTTCGCGGCAGGACTTTTTCGGCCTCGGCGGCGCCCACGTCGATGCCGGAGCAAAGGCCGATACAGATTCCTCCGACGGCGCGCACAATTTCTTCGGGAACAAAAACGCAAAAAGCGCCGATGACCTTACCGCCCGCCTCTCTATGCTCTTGCAGTTCCTGGATTCGCAAACCGTGGACTTCGTTGACCACAAAATCGAAATACTTCATGCCCGCCGGCCTGCCGAATTGGGTAAGGTAAACGTCGTGGTAGGTGGGCGGCAGTGCTTCAAGCAGTTGGTCGTGGGCCTCCATATCCAGGCCCAGGGAACGCCACATTTCATTGTACCGGCTCATACCTTTTGCCCTCCTCTGATTCTTATTGGTTTTACAGTTTATAATGGTGCGCTGCCTTGCCCCTAACCGGGACAAAGAACTGTCCCCCTGTCTTAGTCTTGGGGGGGGAACCAAGTTTAGTTAATTATAAATAAAAGAATTTAATGGTTCAAATAAAATTGTTTTATGTAAGGCGGGGGTTTATATATAAAGCTTATCTATCTGGTAAAACAGTCAATTTGCCGCCCGGTGCCCGGGTCGGGCAATTAATCACCCGCCAGCGAGTTTTTGCTTGTCCCAAAGCTTGCCGCGGGCTATGCTTGACGGTTAAGCGATACCCATATTATCATTTAGAAAACAGTTGCACACCATCACCGGCGGCATGAAAAACCCGTCGATACCCGGATTGACAAGGGCATTTTCCCGGCGGTGAAGGATGTCCTGCCTGAACAAGCTGAGCCCGGAGGGAATAAAATGAAGATGGCGGTTTTTGCGGACGTACACGGCAACAAGCACGCCCTGGAAGCGGTACTAAAGGATATACAAGCCCGGAACCCGGACCTGGTGGTTTGTCTGGGCGATTTGGTGGGTTACAACGCATTCCCGGGCGAGGTGGTGCGCCTAATCAGAGACTGCGGCATCACCACCGTGCTGGGTAATTACGACGATGCCATAGCTAACGACCGCCTGGTATGCGGCTGTGATTACAAGGATGAAAAAGCCGCCGAACTGGGAGTGCGCTCCATTTCCTGGACCGCGGCGAATACCGGCGCCGAGGAAAAGGAATTCATGCGGTCCTTACCGGAAAAGTTAATGAAAGAAATTGGCGGTTATCATGTGCTGTTTGTGCACGGCAGCCCCCGTCAACTAAACCAGTATCTTTTTGAGGACGTACCGGCCCAAGAGGTGTTGGCCATGATGGAGGAAGCCGGAGCCGACGTGCTGATTTGCGGGCACACCCACCTGCCCTACCATCGGATTCTAGGGGAGCGCCACGTGATTAACTGCGGCAGCGCCGGCAAGCCCAAGCACGGAGACCCGGACGCGGTTTACGCGCTGGTGGAGATAAACAGGGGCGTAAAGGCGACATTTATCAAAGTAAGTTACGATTACGAGGCCGCCGCCAGGGCCGTGAAATCCGCCGGGTTGCCGGAGGAGTTCGCCGTTATTTTGCGCACCGGCCGGGGATAGCGGAATTTCAAGTTGTTAAAAGACGCCGGGCCGGTTTAGCGGGCGCCGGTCAAATCCCATGCCGCCAGGCGATCGTGCAATTTTTCGTACAACAGCCCCACCATAAACCACAACGGGGCCATATCCAGCTTGATTAGCCCCCCAATTTGCCAGCCGTCGTGGTAATGCCAGGGGCTGGAGCCCACAATGGCGCGTATTAGTCCGCCGGTGGAGTATTCCAGCATCCAGATCACCAGCACCCAGATTAACCCCCGCAAGTACCAGTGCAGGTGGCGCATGGAGTCGTGCAGCGGTTCCAAAAAAACCGCCAGCCCGTATATGGGAAACATCCACAGGTAAGTATGGGCCTCCAGGCGCGGGTCGCCCCGCAATGCCGAGCCCAGACCAGTGTAGAATACTTCCATGTTCCAACCCAAAAGACCGTAAATGAAAAATCTGGTGAACATGGTTTTATGATGTGTAGATGGGAGAAAAATAAGCGCAAATTGACCAAGGAATATTTGGTAATCAACGGTTTATTGACGGTAATCAAATAACCCGTTGATTAAAATGATCTGAAATATAAGCAACACCGGCTTTGAAAAGCCGGTGTCCGGGTGTTATTCCGCTTTAACGGCGGGCCTGAACATATCAAGGATGCCAAGCAAAATGTGTGCAAGGCCGAATCCCATAATGCCGGCGCCCCAGAGGCCACCCACATACCACCCGATCAGGGTCACTATAACACCAAGACCGGCGACAATCCAACTGGTGGTATTGCGTTGCAATCAAACCGCCTCCTGTAATCAGATTTGCTAATATTCTTTCCAGCCAATGGCTAATTTATACAATTAACAATCATTTTTTGCAAATTGCAAAAAAAAAGCCCGGTGTGGGCCGGACCTTGTTGACTAAGATATTTTTTGCAAATTTTCCTGCTGTCGCAGGTTATCCTGTTGTTTTTGGCGCTTATTGTACAATTCCTCGGCGTAGTCGGTTGATATGAGATATAAATTGACCCACAGGTCGTGTTCGTTGTTTTTTCCCTCCAATTCGGTGGCCAGTATTTTGAATCTTTTGTTCACCCGGTCTTTGAAGGAAGAAAACTCGACCAGCAGGTCCACAACCTCCCGCTGGTTGTAAGATGCTCCGTCCTTGAGCATTTTAGCCAAGCCATTGCACCCCCCGTCCAAATATTTACCATATTATAAACTAAATGACATATATTGTTAAGAGAGTTTTTTGTCTTATATTGGGGCAAACATATGAGAAAAGAGGCCCCTAAGTGGAGGCCTCCCCATAGACTTGTCTTTACGTCAAACCGGCTTAAAATGTGGAATTATAACCCGAAAAACCCATCTGGCCGGTGCTTGGCAGATTCTGGTTCATCCGGTTTTGCAGGGCTTGCTGCGCTTGATGGCTGATCTGTTGGTTTTGGGCGTAGCTTTGAGCGGCCATGTTTTGGTTTTGCTGTTGCTGTTGAGTCTGGAACTGGTTGCCGTAGCCCTGGATGGAGCTCATCTGGTGCGGCGCGGCGTAACTCCCGGATACGCTGCTAAGGTTGGGAGCGGCATATGTTTGAGAAAAGCCGGTCATGTGGGGTGTCTGGTAGGCGCCGGTAGTAAATCCGGTACTGTAACGCTGCTGTTGAAACGGGATGGCTGTAACATAGTTGGGCTGGTAATGCTGCTGGCTGGCGCCGAACATGCCGGTTTGTCCTTGGGCATACTGAGTTCCGTAAGTGCCCTGGTTCTGGCCGAAGCCGGCGGCGTAGCCGGTTCCATAATGCATGCCGCCCTGAGCCATGCCCTGGCTCACCTGCTGTGTCGCGCTGTTGACGAGGTTCAGGTCGTTGTCGATTTGGCTGCAAACCTGCTGGATGCGTTGTAGCTGCTGGCTGGCATTTACTTCTTGCTGCTGTAGCCGCTGCAATTGGGCTGCGTTGCTTTGCTCAAACTGTTGCAGTTGGGAGGTCATCTGGGAGATTTGGCTAATCTCTTGACGCAGCCTTTGGATTTGTTGTTGCAGTTGATAGATTTGATCCATAAAGTAACCCCCTTGGAATAGTTTTGTTTTTTTGCATCCAAGTATATTATGTTCCAACCGGGGTTTAATATTAGTGACATTTTATGGCATATAATTCCGCTGTTTTGACCGGGTTGTCCGGAAAAAAAGCTATTGATTTTTTGCCACCCGCCCAAGAAAGTGCCAGCCGGTGGGACTTAACGCAAAACCGCTGACCCCGGGCGAGGTGGCGGCGTAGTGCAGGCTGTGGCCCAGCACCACCCAGGGGGTGCCGCGGTTCAACACATCCTGGGCCCGGGTGTATAACTCCCGGCGTATTGTTTCGTCGGTGGTTATGCGACCGCTAACCAGCAGCGTCTCCAGTTCCGGGCTTTGGTAGCGGGTAATATTCTGCCCTTTACCGGCTTGGTCCCGGCTGAGTAAGGTGTGCAGGATATTGTCCGGGTCCCCGTTGTCACTTATCCAGCCAAACAGGAAGGCGTCTCCCTCTCGGCGCTGGAGCGCCTTTTTAAACTGCTCCCAGGGGTAGGCCCGGACATTGATGGTAATACCCGCCTCCGAAGCCGACCAGGCCACGGCTTCGGCCAATTCTTTCCCCCCGCCGGGGGTGTACGGCCGCGGGTCGGTGTAGGTAATCAGGGTGAATGAGAAATCTTGTTCATAGCCGGCTTCCCGCAGCAGCCGGGCCGCTCCGTCGGGGTCGTGGGCGGCCTGGGCTTTGCTCGGGTCGTAGCCCGGCACTCCTGGCGGCAGGTGCGTCGTGGCGGGCTGTACTTGTTGTAAAGCCAAATGTTTGAATATCTCTTCCCTGTTAATGGCTTTGGCTACAGCCTGGCGCGCCGCCAACCGGTTAAAAGGCTGCCGGTCGGTGTAAAAACCCAGGTAACTAATGTCCAGGCCGGTGGACCTGTATACGGGGTAGCCCCTGAACCGCAGGCGGGCGGCGTCATCGAAAGTCAAATCAAGGGCGATGTCGGCCCGCCCACTCAGCAGCATTTCCGAACGCCGATTGGCGTCGGCTGCCGACAAAATTAATATCTCCTTCACCGGGGCGGGGGAGTCCCAGTACTGCATATTGGCTCTGAGCAGCAATCCCCCGTCCAATTCATCCACCGGAATGTAAGGCCCGGTGCCCGGCGGCGCCGCCGCCGAGCCGTCTTTGTGAGCCGGTTCCGGACCCGTGATCGGCGCCGCCATCGGCACCGCCAGGTTGTTTAAAAAAGGCGCGTAAGGGTATTTTAAGTGAAACTCCACGCAGTAACGGTCCTTAGCCGTTATTTTTTCCACCGGAGCGTAAACAAAATCGGCATAGGTGGTGGGGCCGCCCTGTTTGCTGTCAAGCAGTTTTTTGACGCCGGCTTCCACAACCCGGGCATCCAGCGGGGTGCCGTCGTGGAAGCGCACATCTTGACGCAGGTGAAAAGTCCATATTTTGCCGTCATCCGACACCTCCCAGGCACGGGCCAGGCAGGGTTCCACCCGGCTGGTGCCCGGTGCGAACCTGACCAGTCCCTCATAAATGTTGGCGATAACCCGGAGCGAACCGGTATCGGCGGCTTTAGCCGGGTCCAGCCTTTGGATGCCGGGTTCCTGGACAACCACAATGCGGCTTGGGGCGGTCATGGATGTGGATACGTCGCCGGCCGGTTCCCGGTCCTTCGGTTTAGCCTGATTCAACACCAACAGTGCTGCCAGGCAAAGAATGACAAAGAAAAAAAGATTAATTTTTTTTCCCATTTGTATTTACCTCCGGTGTGGATGATTAGAAAGCTTCCCTGTAAA
This sequence comes from Bacillota bacterium, assembly GCA_022360435.1. Lineage (GTDB taxonomy): Bacteria > Bacillota > Desulfotomaculia > Desulfotomaculales > Desulfallaceae > BRH-c8a. Next base: position 4,026 of record JAKSCU010000439.1, on the reverse strand, counting down.
ACAATATTAAGTAAATATAGTAAATATTAGTAAATTCTATATCCTTTTCAAAAACCCTGTTTCAGTGCAAGGTAATTGCAGGGAGTGTACCGAAGATAGCAGGGGAAAATATTGACCGGCATAATTATGCTGATGCAACTTTAAGGGGAGGTCGTTATTTTGCAAGTGAGATTCGGTCCGGCGGGCAATTCGGATTCTTTTTACCAGGCGGGATTCAAGTCTTCCCTGGATATGCCCCGCTGGCTGGAGGGATTGGGGCTGACGGCTTATGAATATCAATGCGTGCGCGGGGTGCACATCAAGGAGGCAACAGCCCGCAAGCTGGGTGAACAGGCCCGCAAGCACAATGTGCGGCTAAGCATCCACGGACCTTATTACATAAGCCTGGGTACCACCGACCCGGGCATCAAGGAAAAAACACAAAAACATTTTTTGGATTCCCTGCGGGTGGCCCGGTGGATGGGAGCGCGTTTAGTGGTGTTCCATCCCGGCGGCAGTGCTGGAAAGGACCGGGCCGGGGCGTTGAAGAGAATAAAGGAACGGCTGAAGGAATTGCTGGGCGTGGCGGAATCCGAAGGTCTTGGGGACATAACGGTGGCGCCGGAAACCATGGGCAAAGCGTCGCAACTGGGCAACCTGGACGAGGTGCTTGAGTTGTGCTCCCTGGGCGACAAGGTGGTTCCGGCCATAGATTTCGGTCACCTGCATGCGGCGGGAGCCGGTGTCTTGAAAGGGGAGGAGCATTTTGCCGCCGTGTTGGACAGGGTGGAGGCGGTGCTGGGGGCCGCCTCCCTGCGGAACCTGCACATTCATTTCAGCCCGGTGGAGTTTACCGGGGCCGGGGAGAGGCGGCACCGCACCACGCTGGATGAGGGATACGGCCCTGACTTTGCCCACCTGGCCGGGCAGATTGTAAAGCGCCAAATGACTCCCACCATAATATGCGAGTCCAGCGGCCGGCAAGCCGAGGACGCGTTGGTATTCAAAGGCTTTTATGAACGGGCGGCGGCCGACACGTGCAAGTAACCTCATCTTGGCCGGTGCAAGCATAAACCGAGATTATGTAGTCAGCCACCCGCTCTTGGTTTAATATTTGCACATGTCCGTTAAGCGTGCTCGATAATAGATTAAGTGGAAGGATATCCCCTTCGGTTAACGGATGGCCGTGTTTGTCCACCAAACACGCGGTCAGCGGGTTCACGATAAAATCATGTTCGGTTCCAAAGGTGGCCAGATGGATGCCTTTGGCGTGCAGCTTGCGAGCGGTGTTTTCTCTGGTTTTGGCTATGCCCAATTTATCTTTCAATTGATACTCGGCGGCCAATTGTTGAACCGCAATGGAGCCCCAAATAGGCCTTATGGACGCCAGGATGTCGGTGCGGCAATAAGGCGACCCGGTTAAAGGCGAATTAAGAGTTACCACCCCTTTGATGGGGCCGGGTTCATTCAGGTGATACTTGGTGACATAGTCAAAAGCAATTCTGCCGCCAAGGCTATGCCCCACCAGCAAAAAACGGGCTTGGGGGTGATGCCGGGACAATTCCTCGATCATTTCCCTCAGGTATAAAACGCTGAATTGAATAGGCTGCCCGGTGTCTTCGGGTTTGTACGGGTTTGGATGCCAGCGGCCTTTTTTTATCATACCGCCTTTATAGCTGTACTTTAAAAATCGCCGGTCGTTACAGGCAAGACCAACCCGGCTGAACTGGCGGCGTATGTATTTAAAGCCCATTTGGTTATAGGGAGTTCCGTCACAGTGAGTACTAAGCCCGGATAGAAAGATTACATGGGTGTTTTTTATGTCCGGCGACACATCCCACTTTTTGCCCGGAACCCGGGGTTCCGGCGCGCCAAAGCCTTTTAAGAGAACTGGCATCAAAACAATGATTAAGACTATAGCGACGGTTATTGAGCGGGCCAGCACGGTTTAACCTCCAAAGGCTTAAATGATCGGGTTAACCATACTATAGCCCCTAAAACCGTTTCTTATAGTGGGTAAAAAATACATGTTTCAACCCTATCCACCATCATTGGCTGGATAGGGTTAAATGCGAATACGGTTAGTTTTCGCAAGTTCGATGGCGGTGGTGAAAAACAGTTGTAATAAACTTTTGAATAATACTCTTAACTGTGTTATACTGTCAATGTGGTAATATGGATATAAAGGCGGGATGATATCCGGTAAGCCCTGTCTAGCAGGGAATATTCGGAGCAGCAGAACTAATCATTATAATAGTAGCACAAAAAAACTTGTTTAATTATTACAAGGTTATTTGTGCTTGCAAAATTTGATGATTAGAGGACTGCTCTCCGCTGGAAAATGATACTGTTTTAAAAAGATTTTAAAGCCGCAGAGTGTGTCTGCGGCTTTTATTTTGTCCATATTGCCACATAATAAAATGATATGAAGGGATATATATACATGATTACAAGTAATAAGAAGATAAATTTGGATTTAAATGAATTGTTTCAACTCGCACAAAAACCTCCGGTATATTCAAAAGGGACCAAAGTATTTTGGCAGGAATCCCATATTGCCAAACGTGTTTTGGATGTGCATCTTGATCCTTATTCTGAGAAAGCAAGTAAAAGGGCAGAAACAATTGAAAAAGAAGTAACTTTCATTGCCGAATATCTAAATTTAAATGATGAGCAGGCCGTCATTGATCTTGGATGCGGCCCAGGGTTATACTGTGAAAAGTTTTATAATTATAGCAAAAATATAACTGGTATGGATTTTTCGTGCAACTCAATTAGCTATGCGCAAGATTCAGCCAAAAATAAGAATTTGAATATAAAGTACATTCATAACAACTATCTTGATATGCAATTACAAAATTGCTACGATGCTGCTTTTGTTATTTTCTATGACTTTGGAGCTTTGCTCAAGGATGAAATGCACGTTTTGTTGGATAAAATTAATAATGCGCTAAAACCCGGCGGGTACTTTGTTTTCGACATTCTCACGCCAAAGTATTATGAAAGCGAGGAAGTTAAAAGCAACTGGTATATAGAGGTGGGAGGATTTTGGAATCCGGCAGCACATATGGTTCTGGAAAAAAATTTTTACTATCCCGAGGAAAGCGCGTCTTTGTATCAGATACTGGTAGTTTCTGAAATCGGTAATATAGATGTGTATAGAATTTATCAAACGTTTTTTACCTTGCCAACAATAAAAAGCTTACTTGAACAGCACAATTTTATAGTAAAGAATGTTTTTAATGATTTGTCTGGAACAACGTTTGATGAAACTAGCAAAACCATGGGTATTTTTGCTCAAAAAGTACGTTAAAGCCAGTGCCCGAAAGGAGAACACCTCACCAGCGCGACTTTCTTTCTATGGAAAATGCATGTAAAATAAACCTGTTTTACCGGTAAGAAATATGAGCGCCTTACAAAATAAGGCGCTCATATTAGTATTCAATATTATGGATTAAGATTTTGTCTGGTGTACTTCCACGTCCTGGGCGCCCAGGCTCCTCAGTGTATCTGCGGCCTCGTTTATCTTCTGGTCGTCGGCCTGGACAGAAACCAGAATGCGGCCCTCCTTTATCTTACCCTCGTAAAATTTGCTGCGGTCGTCTGGAATGCCCAAGTCTATTAACCCACCGGCAATCCCTCCGGTGGCGGCGCCGGAGAGTAAACCGGCAATGGGTCCCGCCGCTATGAGCGGGCCAATACCCGGAAAGGCCAGCGCCCCGGCGCCCACGGCCAGACCCGCCAGCCCGCCGATGGCGCCTCCGGTAGCGGTGCCGCCGGTGATGCTGTTGCCCCGGCCCATGGTGGTCTGGTTTTCCCCCTTGTTTTCATCATCCTTAGCCAGTAGTGATATTTCCTTTTCAAAGCCCTGCCTGCGCAGTTCATCCACCGCTCTTTCCGCCTGGTGACGGTCCGAGAAAGTGCTAAGCACAGTTTTCATGTATTAAATCCTCCTTTTAACGTAATTATTTCTTAATTTGTCACAATATCCCCCGACCTATACACGAAAAGCCGTTAACAAATATGACTTGCCATATATATGGCAAG
>JAKSCU010000213.1 GCA_022360435.1 Bacillota bacterium | reverse complement strand
CGATCTGTGGTGGGTCCGGGCTTCGCCCTTGACCCACCCTACCTCACAACGCCTCACTTGAACGTTGAACTACAAGTCACCGCACCGCCGCCGCCTCGCGCGATGTTCGCTCCCGCAACACCTTCGCCGGCACGCCCGCTGCCACCGTATACGCCGGAATGCTGCGGATCACCACGCTGCCCGCGCCAATCACCGCGCCTTCGCCAACGTCCACGCCATCCAGAAACATCGAACCCATCCCCACCAACACCTTATCACCCAGCCGAATCGGCCCGCGCGTCGAACGCGTCTGCTCGCGCTCCGCCTGCTCACTCGCGGTCGCGCCTTCGCCACCATCTTCGGCCAACGGCGTATGGCGATCAATCTGAAAGATACCGCCGCTCATCTTCCCGCTGCCGCCCAGGACGACCTGCCTACCGATGTAAAGCCCGCCCTGCGAGTGCAAATCGCTGTGCATACCGATGTCGCTGTCCGCCCCGACATGCACGGGCCCAATCTTCGCCTGCACCGAAACACCCCGGTTCAATATCACCCGGTCGCCGATCACCACGCCTTCCTCGCCCGCGCCGCGCGCATCGAGTACGCAATCATCATCCAGCACGACGTTTTCGCCCAGCGTGATGTTCTTCGCGTTCCGGATCGTCAGGTTGCGCCCAAAGATCACGCCCTTGCCACATTGATTGAACAGCAGCGGGTAAAGCTTTTTGCGTAACAGCAATCCGAGTGCTCCGCGCACGCCACCAAGAAAGAACGTGATCAGTTCGTACTTGAGCAACTCGCCATAACCCGCGTCTTCGCCGACGACCAGGTCGGCATAGCGGCGCAAGTTGCTCTTGTCCCCGTCAAAAAGCTTTGCGCGAATGTACTGTTGCTCGTCGATCTGTGCGGGTTTTGTGTCCTGTGACTCCGACGGAGCCTGCTTCGCCTCTGCCTGAACATCCGCGGCCATTGAACTGTTGCTCGTTGCCATGATTTCAATTCTCCGTCTTGGAATTGGATGCGGCCGGCGCGGTCACCCCTTCTACTTCTGCCACAGGATCGTCCATGCCCTCATCGAGTATCGCCTCTTCGACATCGAACGCCTCCACCTCGCCGAAAGCAGCTGCGGCATCTCGCTTATCACCACGGTCGAAGAAGTAAATCACGCCACCAATCAGCGCATAGCTCGTCACGTTCACCCGGACGATCAGCGGAAGGGCCAGCGCCACCCCGGACGCCACACCAAATTGGTCGAGCAGATACAACATCGAACCTTCCTGCAGGCCCCAGCCGTTCACACTGATCGGAATCATCGCGACCAGCGT
>JAKSCU010000032.1 GCA_022360435.1 Bacillota bacterium | reverse complement strand
TATCTTACCATATATATGGCAAGGACAGGGGCAAAAAGTATCAAAAAGCGCACACTCCAGGGAACCGAAAGAGTGCGCTTTTTTTTAAAACAATGAGACTGCAAGGAGGTAATTGACCTTGAATTCAACAGTGCTGGCTCTGGACAAAAAAGACGGCAAAGGGCTGATTACGCTAAACCGCCCACACTATAACGCCTTGAATCTGGAGCTGGCCAACGACCTGATCCGGGCTCTGGAAAATTGTTGCGATGATGAAAGCGTCAAAGTTGTCATTATTACCGGCAGCGGCACCGGGTTCTGTTCCGGCGGCGACCTTTACGCGGCCCGGGAATCGGAAAACCCGGACCCGTCGGATTACTGGAAACACTTGACCCGCAGACTGAACAGAATAATAGTGGACATCCGGTATCTGCGCAAGCCCGTCATCGCAGCCATAAACGGCCCGGTGGCCGGCACGGGCACCAGCATTATTGCGGCCTGCGACCTGCGCATAGCCGCCCGGAGCGCCATCATCAAGCAGGCCTGGACCAGTATCGGTCTTGTTCCCGACGGAGCCTGGACGCTGTTTATGCCGCTTATAATCGGCATGGGCCGCACCAGCGAACTCATTTTCCTGGACCCGGTAATAAGCGCCGAAAGGGCTATGGAAATCGGTCTGGTCAACGCAGTGGCCGATGACGACAAATTCACGGAAACTGTGGACAGTTGGGCCGAAAAATTAAAAAACGGCCCCAGTGAAGCATTCGCCAAAGCCAAGGAACTGCTTAACGAATCCATGCTATCCATTTTGGAATCACAACTCAGCCGTGAACGCCGCGAAATTGTCAACGCCGCCCAGACCCGGGATTACAGGGAAGGAATGTATGCATTTCTGGAAAAGCGCCCGCCCCGTTTTCAAGGCAAGTAACCTGTCTTTTACAAGGAAAGAGACATGCCCCCCTGCGGGGAATATCCCTTACGCGTAGGGGATTTGGCCAATTACTAAGCGCACTCATTCGGTTCCCTGAGCGCGCGCTTTTTGATAATTTTTACCTTGCCTCCGGACATAAATATGGCCGGAGGCAAACTTTCCCCAAAATTAAAAAACAGGCGCCGGTTTGAATAATACACCGGCGCCTGTTTTTTGATACTCTTAGGAAAGTATACCCGGCCATATTTATGGCCGGATTCAAGGATAAGAGTGTTAAAAAGCGCACGCTCAGGGAGCTGAATGAGTGCGCTTTTTTATTGTTTGGTCTCTGTTTAATGCAGGAAGAAGGTGTGGGCGGCGTTATTGACCACTTCGGAAAGCGGCCCGGGATAAATCCCGATGAACAAAGTGACCACCATGGTCACTATCAGCGTTAACGCCACCGGGCTGGATACGCTGATAGGGGTCGGGTCCACAGGTTTATCGCGATACATGACCAGCGCCACCCGCAGGTAATAGTACACCGACACCATGCTCATAATCAGGCCGATGAACACCAGCCACAGGTATCCGTCCACAATGGTTATAAACAGATAGAATTTGCCCATGAAACCGGCCAGGGGCGGTATGCCCGCCATGCTCAGCATGGCTATCAGCAGCACCGCCGCCATTAGTGGCGAGCGCTGGCTGAGGCCGGCATAGTCCTTAAGCTCGTCGCTGCCGGTTACGTTGTAGAAGTAGGCGGCTACGGTAAAGGCCCCGATGGTGGCAAAAACGTACAGAAAAGCGTAGAACATGACGCCCTTGACACCGGCCTGGGAGGCCGTCACCAGACCAACCATGATGTAACCGGCCTGGGCTATACTGGAGTATGCAAGCAGCCTTTTTACATTGGTTTGGGGGATGGCCACCAAATTGCCCACAATAATGGTTACCCCCGCCAGTATGGCAATGACCATGGCCCAGTTTTCCCATACGCCGGGCAGGGCGGTGATAAACAGCCGCAGCATAATGGCGAAGGAAGCAGCCTTGGAACCCATGGCCAGGAACGAGGTCACCGGTGTGGGCGCGCCTTCGTAAACATCCGGCGACCACATGTGGAACGGCACCGCCGAAATCTTGAATCCAAGGCCGGCAATCACCAGCACCAGAGCCAGGATCAGAGCCGGAGTCACCGGCTGCAGGGCGATGATGCGGCTGACGTCAAGCATAATCACGCTGCCGGTCAGGCCGTACAGCAGGCTGAGGCCATACAGCAGCACGGCGGAACTCATGCCGGCCAACAGGATGTATTTTATGCCGGCTTCGACAGATTTGTTGTCGAACTTGCGCAGGCAGACCAGCACTATGAACGCGATGGTCATCAGTTCCAGTCCCATATACATGGTGATGAAATCACCGGCCGAGGCCATCACCATCATGCCCAGGGTGGCGAAAATGGTTATGCTGTAATACTCGGCGTGATGCCCCATGTCATCAACGTAGCGCATACTACCCAGGATGACCAGGGCGGCTGCCAGCATAAATGTAATCTTCCAGAACAGGGCATAGTTATCCAGCAAGTACATGCCTTCCAGCAATTGCCCGCTCTGCCCCCACATGGAGACAGCCACCGCCGTGATGCCCAGCAAGCCCAGGAAACCTACCCAACCCAGGCCCCGTCTGGCGTTGCGCGGCGCAATCAGGCCCAGGATGAGAACAAGCAGTCCCAGGCCGGCCACCAGCAATTCCAGGGTTAACGCCGCGGGGTTAAATGGCATAGTGAAATCAATGCTATTCATTTATAACTTCCCCCCTAACTGGAGCACGTCGCTAATTGCCGCGTGCAGTGGCACGACGCCGCTGTTAATCATATCGAACAACAGGGATGGGAGGAAACCACCGACTACCAGCACGGTGCCCAGCAGCACCAAGGGCACCATTTCCGGCCCCCGGATGTCCCGGACATGCTCATATTCCGCTCGGGGCGGGCCGAACAAAGTGTTGGCCCCGGCGCGCAGCACATACAGGGCGGTGACAATGATGCCGGCGATGCCGACCACTGCCAGGCCGCCGTATACCTGGAACGCGCCCAGGAATATGACGAATTCCGGGATAAAGCTGATCAGGCCGGGCAGTCCCAGGGAAGCCAGGGCCGCCAGCATGAAGCCCACTGCCAGTCGCGGCGTCCGGCGGGCCAGTCCGCCCATGTCGGGAATCCAGCGGGTGTGGGTTTTCTCGTAAATGAAACCAATCATGGAGAAGAACAGGGCCGCCATCACGCCGTGGGCAAACATGTTGGCCACCGCGCCGTTCAAGCCGATTACGTTCAGGCAGGCCACCGCCAGTATCACGTAACCCATGTGGCTCACGCTGGAGTAACCGACGACGTATTTCAGGTCTTTTTGGGCCAAGGCGCCCATGGCGGCATAGGCCACCCCGGCGACCCCCAGCACCGCCATCAGCGGCGCCCAAAAGGCCGCGCCCAGAGGCAGCATGTAAACGGCAATTTTAATCAATCCGTAGCCGCCGATTTTTTTCAGCACCCCGGCGTGAATCATGCTCACCGCGGTGGGGGCCCCGGCGTAACCGTCCGGCGACCAGGAGTGAAACGGCCACATGGAAATCAGGGAGCCAAATCCCAGCAACATCAAAGCGAACAGCCATATCTGGTCGAATCTGGACAACTGCTGCGCCGCAACCGCCAGACCGGTAAAGCTCATGTCCGGAGTTCCGGTTAGGGCTGCTGTTTTGACGAACAGCGCAATGACACCGGCCAGCAGAAACGCGCTACCGATTAACAGGTAGATGGTCAGCTTCATGCCGGCATATTCCTTGGTCACGCGCTTGGAGCTGCCCCAGATGACCACCATGATATAGATGGGGATGACCACCACTTCGTAGAACAGCAGGAATATTAACAGGTCGTGGGCGATAAAGGTGCCCATAACTCCGGCTATCAGCAGCATCAGCAGGATAAAGAACTCCCTGGGCCGCCCGTTGACGTTCCAGGAGGCGAATACCGCCGAAAAACCAATCAAGTTGGTCAACAGCAGCATCGGCAGGCTAATGCCGTCAACCGCCAGGAAGAAGGTCACGCCCAGATCCTTAATCCAGGGCAGTTGCATGGCGAATTGCAAGCCGCCGACGCTGGTATCATAGGCGAAGTAAGCATATAAGCTCAGGGCCAGCGACACGAATGTGCCCATGGCGGCCACGCTCTTGATAATCAGGTTTTCTTCCTTGGGTACGAACACCAGGACCAGTGCCGCGGTCACCGGAGCCAGCAAAATGGCTAGCAGGATTGGAAATTCCATCTATTTCACACCTCCCAGAACCAGGCTGGCGGCGGAAGGCCCGGTGAATGACACCAGCAGCGCCACTGCCAGTACGCCCAGGATGAATACCAGGGCATAATTTTGCAGCGAGCCCGATTGGAATACGCGCAAGCCGTCACCGGATAGCCGGGTGAAAGCGCCGATGCCGTTGACGATTCCGTCCACCACATAAACGTCGAACAGGTAAATAATTCTCGCGGTTCCGTCCACCAGGGAGTGGTTGAACCACAGATACAACTCGTCGATATAATACTTGTTGTACAGCATCCGGTAAACCGGCCCGAACCACTCGGCCATCTTGCGGGCCCGTTTCTTCTCGGCGTCCTTCAGGTACATGGAATAGGCCAGGTAAATGCCGCTGCCGGCCAGCAAGACGGACAGAAGCATAACGCCGTATTTAACGGTGTATGAGATATAGCCGTGGTGCGATCCAAAGTAAATCCACTCGGCCCATATGTTGTGCCAGGGGGTGCCGATCCAGCCCGCGCTTATGGCGCCCGCGGCCAAAACGACCAGCGGCACGGTCATGGTCCAGGGAGACTCTTGCGGGTGGTTTTCCGGTTTTCCTTCGCCGAAGAAAGCCAGGAAAATCATCCGCCACATATAGAACGCCGTCAGGAACGCCGTGAAGGCGGCCATGGTGAACAACACGTAGTGCCCTTCACTGAAAGTGGTCAACAGTATCTCGTCCTTGCTCCAGAACCCGGATAAAGGCGGGATGCCGGCGATAGCCAGGCCGCCGATAACGACTGTCCAGGTGGTGATGGGCATTTTCTTGGCCAGACCGCCCATCTTCCAAACGTCGTTCTGGTGGTGCAAGGCGAGCAGCACACTGCCGGCGCCAAGGAACATCAAGGCTTTAAAGAAAGCGTGGGTCCAAAGGTGGAACATACTGGCGGTCAGACTGCCTACACCCAGGGCCAGCATCATATAACCCAGCTGGCTGACGGTGGAGTAGGCCAGAATGCGTTTAATATCCCGTTGGGTCAAAGCGATGGTGGCGGCAAAAAGGGCGGTAAACGCGCCGGTGACAGCCACCAACTGCATGGCCGACTCAACTTCGTGGAACAGGAACATGGTCCGGCCCACCAGGTATACACCGGCAACCACCATGGTGGCGGCGTGGATTAGCGCGCTGACCGGTGTGGGGCCTTCCATGGCGTCGGGCAACCACACGTGCAGCGGGAACTGGCCGGACTTGCCGATGGGTCCGATAAACACCAGCACCGCAATCAGGGTCAGCATGCCCAAGGTGGTATACTGTTCAAAATGCTGGATTTTATCACCCAGCTCCACCAGGTTCAGGGTGCCGAAAGTAATCTGCAGGGCCAGCAAGCCCAGCAGCAGACCGAAGTCGGCCACCCGGCAGGTGACGAAAGCTTTTTTGGCGGCTTCCCGGGCTGATATTTTGTGGGTAAAGAACCCAATCAGCAGGTAGGAACACAATCCCACCAACTCCCAGGCGATAAACATCTGCAGCAGGTTGCTGGAGAGGACCAGCAGCAGCATGGAAGCGCCAAACAGGGATAAATAAGAGAAGAACACCGAGTAACCCGGGTCTCCCTTCATGTATCCCACAGAATACAAGAAAATGAAAGTCGATATGAACGTAACCATGAACATCATCATGGCCGATACCGGGTCCAGTTGTATCCCCACTTCAACCAGCAGGTTGTCGGTTACTCCCGGTATGCCCAGGGACAACCACTTGAAAGCGTAAACCAGTGGTTTTTCCGTATACTCATGGTTGGTAAATATTCCGTACGCCGCAAAGCTGGCGATAACACAGGATACAGCCATAGCGCCCACCGCCACAACCGCGCTGAGCTTTTCAAACGGCCTGGTCAGGAAGACTATCACCAAAAATGCCAGGGCGGGAAGGAGCGGTACCAACCATGCGTGCATCATCGCAAATTCAACAAGCATTATCCAAAGCACCTACCTTCACTCATGAGAATCCTACCACTTCAGCCAGTCGAAGTTGTCTAAGTTAACGGTCAACCTGTTGCGGTAGATAGCGATGATTATGGCCAATCCCAAACCCACTTCGGCGGCCGCCACGGTGATAACAAATATGGAGAAAAGCTGGCCGGTAAAGTCCAAGGGGGTGATGTACTTGCTAAAAGCCACCAGGTTGATATTCACCGCG
>JAKSCU010000181.1 GCA_022360435.1 Bacillota bacterium | reverse complement strand
TAATTCCACATCTGCATCCTCAAGAGCGGGATTACTATGATGCGTTAAAATTTGAAAAGCGCATTAAAAGTTATCTCATGGGGCGGTTTGTAGCCAAACAGGCGGTGGCTTTTTTGACCGGCAATCATAATTTGGAAGATATTTTAATTCATCCGGGTATATTTACTCAACCGATTGTAGTGTGCCACACGCAAAATATCCAGGTCAGTATTACCCATTGCGATGATTTTGGGGTGGCGCTGGCCTTTCCGGAAGCTCATCCCATGGCCATAGATCTGGAGCAAATGAGCATTGACAAAAGAGATGTTATAGAAAGACAAGCAACAGATTATGAAAAAGACATAATCAACGCTTTGTCGGTTCCATATGATGTAGGGCTCACACTATTATGGACCGCCAAAGAAGCGTTATCCAAGGCTCTCAAAACAGGTTTGATGACTCCGTTTAATATTTTCGAAATTTCCCAAATAGATTATAACGACAAATACATGATCAGTTACTATAATAATTTTGCCCAATATAAAGCCATGTCTTTTACCATTGGCAACTATATGTGCTCAATGGTTTATCCCGTAAAAACAGAGGTTTGTTTCAATATTCAAGCTTGTAAAGCTCATTTTGCTTTTTTAAATTCTGCAAATGAAGGGACACCGCATGGATAACAGCTCCATAACAGCCGGCAGAGCGCCAGAGAGAGCAGGGCGCGCCGAGGGTCCGAAACAAATAGAAAAAGAACTGTATGGCGGCAACAGGCAGGAGAAAACTGCGTAATAAGTAAATAAACTGCGCAAAAGCTTATTGAGGCTCCGGTTCTTTTAGTGAACCGGAGCCGGGTTTTTTCACCACGGTATTTTGTTAAGGTGATTGCCCCGGAGAATGGGGGTCATTTTTGTTTTCAAAGGTTCGGGCACTTCTTTTAGGGTTAATTCCTCCACTTTTAAAATATCCACCGTGTCAACCTTTATCATTTTAGCTAATTCCCTGGCCGTCAATCCCTGGTTTTTCCTAAGTTCTTTCACTTTTTTATTTTGCATGCCTAAACCGAAAAGCAATATAATCACCGCCCTGTACAATTACTATATAGCTTTTCTGCTACCGCCGTCAATTTACCTGCTAATTGAAAGACTTAACGTCGCATTGCCTGGTAATAATAGGTAATAACTTTTGATCCGCCTGCATATAAGTATGTGGGAGGACAAGTAATGTTTGAAGGTGGTAGCTGATGCGCAAAATATTTCTTATTACGTTAATTCTGGCGCTGCTGCTCATACTGGGGCTGCCCTATGTGATGAACCGGGCCACCGAACCCCCGGTGCAGGAGAGGGGCACCATGGTGCGCTTGTACAAGCACGACACCGGCAGCCTGGAAATAGTCCCCCTGGAGAATTACGTCACCGGCGTGGTGGCGGCCGAGATGCCTGCGGAATTCCCCACCGCAGCATTGAAAGCCCAAGCGGTGGCGGCCCGCACCTATATTGTCAAGCGGATGCTGGCCGGTGGCGTTGTGAACAGTTGCCACGCCGGCGCCGATACATGCGACAATCCCGCCCACGCCCAGGCTTGGATTTCCCGGGAGACCATGAGAGAGCGCTGGGGAACCATAAAATACTACCATTATTATTATAAAATACGCATGGCCGTGGACGACACCGCTGGAGAAATTATAACTTTTCAGGGACAGCCCATAGATCCGGTTTTTCATGCCGCCTGCGGCGGGCACACCGAAAATTCCGAAGATGTGTGGAAGTTTGCCCTGCCTTACCTGCGGGGGGTTGATTGCCCCCACGCAGAGGTGGCCCGGCAGAAACAGCAGAAGACAATGACTTTGGAAGAAATGGAAAAACTATTGGGTGTGCCCTTGACCGCCGCGGCGTCAACCGGCGGCAATCTGTTTCAAGTGGTGGAAAGCACCGCCACCGGGCGGCCCAAAACGCTTTTAATCGGTGACCTGCGGCTGCCGGCTACGGAAGTTCGCCAAAAGTTGGGTCTGAGGTCCACCAATTTCACCTGCGACCTGCGGGACAATCGGGTAACCTTTGACACAGTGGGTCACGGCCACGGCGTGGGCATGTGTCAGTACGGCGCCCGTGGTCTGGCGGAACACGGCTACGATTACCAAGAAATTATCAAGCATTACTACACCGGCGTCAGGTGTCAGGTACTCCGTTAATTTAGCATAAACCAGTTTATTAATTTCCAGCTTGCCCGTGGGTTGGGCTTAAATAAATAGCATATTGCACAGTATTATGGCCATAATAAAAACACCGCCGGCGCCAGGCGCTTGGGAAAAAATGGAGGTGTTTTTATGTGGCCCTTTGTTGAGCGGCTAAAGGACCAGGATGCCGTCAAAAAGTATCGTCACTGGCTGCGCCGTTGGTTGTTGAACAACGACGAGCGCGGAGGTAAAAAAGTCGCCCCCGGCGGCCGATGGGCTTCCGGGGGTTTTGCCTATAATTGAAGGAAAGTTTAGAAGAGAGCATTTCTACCCCCCCCACGCATATAATGTTATAAGTTTTTCCTAATTGCCCGGGGAGGTAAAGCAATGCAGGAATATATTCAAAAGCGGGTGTTGGAGATATGCACCTACATCCTCGAGACCCAGTCCACCGTGCGCCAAGCCGCTCAGCTCTTCGGTGTCAGCAAAAGCACGGTACATAAGGATATGACCGAGCGGCTGCCCTCGCTGAACAGGGAATTGGCCAACCAGGTAAGAAGGGTGCTGGAGTACAACAAATCCGAACGGCACCTGCGGGGCGGGGAAGCCACCAGGAAAAAATACCGGTATAAAAATTAATAAAATTATAATACAATGGAGGATTTTGTCCCCGCAGGTAGAAATTAATACCAAATTAGCGGTTTGCCCGTTAAAATAATAAAAGGGGACAAATTTTTATGTTCCATATGAGTGCCGATATCGGTATTGACCTGGGCACGGCGAACATCCTGGTATTTCTCAAGGGCCGGGGCATCGTGCTGAAAGAGCCCTCGGTGGTGGCCATGGACAACTCATCGGGCCGGGTAATTGCGGTGGGTTCCGAGGCCAGGCGCATGCTGGGCCGCACCCCCGGCAACATTGTGGCCATTCGCCCGTTGCGGGACGGAGTAATTGCCGACTACGACGTAACGGAGAAAATGCTGCGTTACTTTATCGGTAAAACCGCCGGCAAACGACTGTTTTTCAAACCCCGGGTTATGGTCTGCATTCCCTCGGGTGTCACCGGGGTGGAGGAACGGGCCGTGAAGCAGGCGGCCATCCAGGCCGGCGCCCGCCTGGCCTATGTTATCGAAGAACCGCTGGCCGCCGCCCTCGGGGCGGGGCTGGATATATCACAACCCGGCGGCACCATGGTGGTTGACATCGGCGGCGGCACCACCGACGTGGCCGTGCTTTCTCTGGGCGGTATTGTGCACAGCCTTTCCCTTCGGTTGGGTGGCGACAAGTTTGACGAGGCCATAATGAAATATGTGCGTCGGGAATTCAATCTGGCCATCGGTGAACGAACCGCCGAGGAGATAAAAATGGAGGTGGCCGACGCCTACCCCAACGGCGGTTCGGCTTTATCCATGCGGGTGCGGGGCCGGGACCTGGTGGACGGGTTGCCCAAGGAAATTAAAGTCACCAGCAACCAAATATACGAAGCCATCAAGGAAAATCTGGCTGCGGTGGTGGGGGCGGTTAAAGAAGTGCTGGAATGCACCCCCCCGGAACTGGCTGCCGACATAGTGGACAAAGGTATCGTGCTCACCGGCGGCGGGGCGCTGCTGCGGGGCATCGACACCCTGCTGGGCAATGAAACCGGGCTGAACGCCTTTCTGGCCGAAGACCCGCTTTCCTGCGTGGCCGTCGGCACCGGTCGGGCCCTGACCATGCTGAACGTGCTGAACGCCCAGCACAAGCGCCGGTTGATCAGGAAAGCCATTAGACAAAAAACATACGCGGGATAAAGTAAGGGATTGTGGGGATTAAGGCGGGGCTAATTTTTTCGTGTTTTGCCAAATTATACCTTGCCGTTGTCCCTTTACTTTTTTTCATGGCCAAATTTGCGGTTATGGTTCCATCGCCGGGAACAAAATATTCTCTGCCGCCGTCATATATATCATATAGGAATATGCAATTGACGCAAAATACTTAACACATTTAATTATTTAATTTAAGAATTATAAAGGGAAACTGTCTTTAGCTGTCGAAATGTTAGACAAAGTAAATATTGATGAAAATTGACAGACCATTTAAACTCCTTACGCGTTTAAAGATGGCGCAGCTGGGAGATTTTCTTTTGCGCACCGAAAGAGGGGTGACTATTGCATTGATTTCCAAGCGCGCGTTGGTAACGATTCTAATTATTGCAGCTATTGCCATAGGCGGCTTGTTTACCTTGCAAAACAGCAGAACCGGTGAAAGTAACGGCGCCCCCCAAAAAAATTGTGGCACGCTGGAAAACGACGATACCGCTCTTGTAAAAACTGGCCGGGGTGAAGATTTATACCTTGTTGAGATTGAAAAAAACTCTGACGCCGGCGAAGTATCCGAAATCAGGGAAATGGCCGGTTGGGCGGGAACACTCCATGGCTCGCTTTTGCCTGTGCGGATGGAAGCGGAACAAGCCGAGTCGTTAAAGGAATTACCGTTCGTTAAAAAAATTGAAACTTACCCGGTTGAACAGAAGGTAGCAGGGGAACTGCGCGCCCCATCCGGCGAGGCCGGCTCGGGGGGCGCCGGTAATGTTGCCGGGCAAACCGCCGTGCTGGAAGCGGTGGTTACCCTGGTAACCGACAATGATAAAAAAACCGCGGTGCAGTTGGTTGAAAAGCTGGGCGGAACAGTCACATCCGGCGCCGGGGAGCCCGGGCGCTACCTGCGCGTAGAAATACCGGCGGATGTACTGGATAAATTGTCGGCTTCCCCGGTTGTTTTATATATTGAGCAATATGAACGGCCGGAATTGCTCAACGACCGGGCGAAAGATATTGTGGCGGCAAGACCCTTGGCCGTTCCAAATTTCATCACTGGCGCCGCGTTAAACGGTGAAGGTCAAATCCTTGGGCTGGCCGATAGCGGCCTTGACACCGGGCTGCCGGACAATCTGCACCCGGATTTGGAAAACCCGGCGGGTAAAAAACCAAAGGTAATTATGCTCAAATCCTGGGCCGGGGTGGAAATTCCGGCTGACACCGCGGGCCACGGCACCCACATGGCCGGTACCATGGTGGGGAACGGAAAGGCGTCCGGCGGCGGTCATTCCGGCCTGGCTCCGGAAGCCAGCCTTTATTTCCAGGGTATCGTGGATGAGGAGGACAACCTGGCCCCGCCCCTGGACCTCCAGCATCTGTTGCAACCCGCTTACCGGGCCGGCGTGCGGGTACACGTAAACGGCTGGGGCAGGAAGAAAAATACATATAACAGCCCGGCGGTACAGATTGATGATTTTGTGTTTAACCATCCCGATTTTCTGGCTGTTTTCGCCGCGGGTAACTCTGGGTCCCGGGCGGGCAGTCTCACCTCCGAGGCCAACAGTAAAAACGCCCTCACCGTGGGGGCATCCATATGCCCGCGGCCGGTATTTGACAATGTTACCGGCGATACCACCACGGTGGCCGGCTTCTCCAGCCGGGGCCCGGCGGAAGACGGTCGCATCAAGCCCGAGCTGGTGGCTCCGGGCACCAACATTATTTCCGCCGCTTCCCGGGTGGTCCAAAAAGAAAACCTGCCCGGCCGGCCGGAATACATTTCCAAGCAGGGGTCGAGCATGGCCTCGGCGGTGACCGGCGGCGCTGCCGCTCTGCTGCGGCAGTACATGCAGGAAAACGCCGGTATGCAAGAACCCTCGGCCGCTCTTTTAAAGGCGGCATTGATTAACGGCGCGCAGCGCCTGGAAGGGGCGTCCGGGGCAACGGGTTTCGGCCTGCTGGACATTGGCGGCACCGTCATGGCTTTGGAAAACCGGCTTTTCGAGTTGGTCGACGACAAAGAAGGCATATCCACCCGAGGGAATAAAACCTATGAGAAGATAGTTGCCCACGGCGGGGCTCCTTTCAAGGCCACCCTGGCTTGGACAGATCCGGCCGCCGTTCCGGGTTCCCGCCTCGCTTTGGTTAACGACCTGGATCTGGAGGTAATTGCCCCGGATGGTACAAAGTATTATGGAAACGATTTCTCTTATAAAGGGCTGCGAGACGGGCGCAATAATGTGGAGCAGGTATATATACCCGACTCCGAGCCCGGGACCTATAAAATGATAGTACGGGGCAAGTCGGTAATGGAGGATGCTTCGCGGGGCCAGGGCGTCAGGCAGGATTACGCCCTGGTGTTCGGTCGGTCGCCGGCCCGGCATATTGTCAGCGACAGCACCGGAGATGATATTATCTTGGCCGGAGGAGACCGGCTGTCCAAATCCGAGCAGTTTTCTGTAATGGTAAACAATGAGCTCATGCCCGGGGAAAAAGTTCCCCCCACCGGCGCCCAGCTTTACCTGACGGGTTCGTCCGATGATCCACGCCAGACTTATGCGGTGGCCCGCACCGAGAGGGTGAACGGCGTTAAGGCGCTGGAGGTGAACAACGAGACGGTGCTCATGCGCGTCAACCCCGCATACCGTGAAGGCGGTTATGCCGTGGACAGCAGGGCCGGTGACGCTTTAATCCTCAACGGCCGCCCCGTGGAAAACGGGCATACCATTCCGCCGGGAGTAAGCTTAACCAGCTATGTAAACCCGCGCACGCAAACTATTTGGAGGGCGGAAATAACCAGCCGCGAAGAAACCGGCATATTTGCCGCCATTGACCTGGAAAACAGGCAAGTTAAATTGCTGGACCATGATAAAACATACAGCCTGGCGGAACAGGCTTCGGTTTCATTTACCGACATTGTGGTTGACGGCGCCGCCGCCGATTTGCCCTTTGGCGCTTCCACCTCCGCCGGCCTGGAAAATCTCCTCCCGGGGATGCCGCTGCACATTGCCTTGGGTTCTAACGATAAGGTGTATCACCTGTCGGTGAAGCGATATATGGTAACGGGCAGAGTGACCGGGGTGGAACCCGGGAAAGGAACCCTTGCGCTGTCGTCGGGCGGCGAGTATCGCTTGACCGAGGGAGTAAAAATCACCCGGGACGGGGTCCCTGCCGGGCTGAAAGACCTGCAGGAGGGCGACCTGGCCATGCTGGACTTGATTCCCGATTCCGCCCAGGTGCTGGGCCTGACTATTTATTCGGATGTAATCTGCGGCCGGGTGATCTATACTGAAAATAATGCGCTGTATTTAATGGATAACAATGGTTTTGATATGTTAAAATTCCATCCCGGCATCCAGGTGTTCAGATGGGGGATGCTTTCCGGCACTTCCATATTAAATCCGGGGCAGTGGGTGCGGGTCGTCAAGGAACCTGTTTCCGGAGCAGTCTGGCGGGTGGACATCGCCGAGTTTGCCGGTAGAGCGGAATCGGTTTTCCAGTCCTTCTTCCCGGGAACAAACATTATCAAAACAGACGGCGGCGATTTATACCGGTTGAGTTCGGCCTCCGAAATCACCAAAAACGGAATCCCGGTTAAAGCCAAAGATTTGATACCCGGCGAACCGGTCACCGTTACCGCCCTGTACGGTCCGGGGGGCGAGAAGATTGTGGCCGTTCTGAAGGCCGAAACCCGCCCGGGGGTAAAAACACCCGGGTTGAAAGTGAAATCTACCATACCCTTTGAAGACTTTTCCATGGTTACCGGCAACACCACGGCGTCTCGTCTTTACGCCTGGTACCCGGGCGGAAATTGCGACGAATTACAACTCACCAAATCAGGGGAGTTTTATTACCCGGTGCAAGCGGATAAAGCCGGGGACATTAGGTTGGTGGCCGTAAACAGTTCTACCGGCGGAGTAACCGGGCTGAATTTAAGCCTTTCCCGCCGGCAAAAGGGTTTTCCCGATGTTGACGGCCACTGGGCGGAAATTGACATCCGCCACCTGGTGTCGCGGGGCATGTTACATGGCTATCCGCAAGGCGATTTTGGGCCGAACAAGGACATAACCCGGGTGGAATTCACCGTTATGCTGGCCCGGCTGATGGGAAACGGCGGCGCCGTCCTGAAACCGCCGTACAATGATGCGGAAAATATCCCCAACTGGGCCCAAAATCCCGTGGCATTGGCCCATAACAGGGGTTTGGCAAAGGGATACGAGGATAACACATTTCGCCCGTACAACTTTATAACCAGGGAGGAAGCGGCATGTCTCCTGGTGCGTGCTTATGGCATTTTGCGGGGTATCCCGGAGCCCCCCGGCGAGAGTCCGCCTTACGCCGACCAGGAGGCCATTTCGGGCTGGGCCCGGGATAAAGTGAATAAGGCCCGGCTCCTGGAACTGTTCACGGGTAGGGCCGAAAACCGGTTTGACCCCAAAGTAAACATCACCCGGGCCGAAACCGCCGCCGTATTGAACCGCCTCCTGGTAGCTTTAACCGAGGAAGAATAAAAAAGCGCGCTCGTTCGATTCCCCTCTGCGCGCGCTTTTTTAACGCTTTTTTTCTTGAATCCGGTTGCTAATATGGCCACAGGTATGTTTTCCAAAAGTAAAAAAGCTGGCGCCGGTTTGTTTGTGAGCCGACGCCAGCCATCCTTTCAGATTACCTTTTATTATTGGTTTAATTCTCCAGCAACAGTATTATAGTTTTATTTTTGGCTTCCTGGTCCCAGGCCTTCAAATACGCCATTATGCCGGTTATTCTGACTTGCAGCTGTTCCCTCTCCTGTTCATTGTCGCTGGCCGTAAGCTGGCCCTTCAGCGACGATACCTGCTCAACCTTTTTATTATAGTCGGCGGTGATATCACTTCTCGTTTTGTCCCTGGTCACCACTTGCCCCAAGGCTGTCAGGTTATCCAGCAACATCACGGCCTGACTGTTATCAACCACGATTTTCAGGCTCTCCTGGTTTCCGGTGTCGGTATCCTCAGATGCAATGATTTCGTAGCGGGCGTTGCTTCCGTAAATGTAATCCAGCGCCTGGGTTTGCGCGGCGTCAAAGTCTTCAACCTTCAACTGCAAAAGGGTGCGTTCCAAAACCCGGTCCATGTTGGTGTTCATCAAAGCCAATTCGCCGGGGTTAATTATATCTCTTTGGCTGTTAGTTATATTGTCCGAATCGCCGGACGGTTCAATACTGGGTTGTTCCGGCGGGTCGTCGGGTGTGGCTTTCGGCTGACTATTCCCGGACTGCTGCATGCCGGTGTTTTCGGTGCCGTTATCAACAGGCTGCACGCCGCCCGGCACGTTATTGCCCGGATCAGCCGGTGGGCCGGGTTCTTTCCCGTTGTTGGCTGGCTCTTGAATGGCGACAATGTCCGGCTGGTGCTCAACTATATGCGTGGCCTTATTTAAACCCCACTGGAAGTAGCCAGCGGCCGATCCCGTCGCCACCAGCAAAAATGCTGCTGCTGCGGCCAGGCCGCGTCTCCATCCGGCGGTAATCTTCTTAAAACCACTGTCTTGCTGTTTGGGTAGCCGGGCCATAACAGCATCGGCAAACCCCACCGGGGCTTTTATATTTCCAGAGTCCTCTTGAAAGGCGTCACCAATGTTTTTCCAAAAGGCAACCTCTTGCCGGCAGGAATCACAATCACCGATATGATTTTCAATTATTTCGGCCAGATTTGTTTCTGTTTCACCATCCAGCCAGTCGGGTATTTGTTTTTTTATCTGCTCACAATTCATTGATTTTCACCCCCCCGGTGATTGTTGTTATAGGGAAGGCGGCTGCCGTTTTTAGCGGCCAGCCTCGTTATTTCCTTTTTAAGTGTCTGACGCGCCCTGTTGATTCTTGATTTAACGGTGCCGAGGGAACAGTTGAGCATAACGGCGATTTCATCATATGAATAGCCTTGCATTTCCCTCAGTACCAAAACCGCTCTGTGTTCGGTGGACAACTCCCAAAGGGCCTCCCGTATCATGCCTCGAAACTCCTTGCTTTCATAAGCATCTTCCGGACTTTCGGTATTCGAGGTCACCAAGCGGGGCATTTCGCCGTCTTGGGTTTGCACCGGGCTGTCTAAAGAAACGTCCGGTTTCTTTTTGCGCTTCTCGTTAATGGAGATGTTTACCGTAATTCGGTACAGCCAGGTGCCGAAGTCCGCTTCGTTGCGGAAGGTCGGCAGGGCCCGGTAGGCTTTTATAAACGCATTTTGGGCCAGGTCCTCGGCATCGGCGTGATTGCCGGTAAGCTGATAACTAAGGGAATAAACTCTGTCCTGGTACATGATTACCAACTGCTCGAAGGCCCTGGCATCACCCTGTTGGGATTGTTTCACCAGAAGCTTGGCGTTGTCCAAAGGGAAAATCCCCCCTATGGCCTGAAGCTCCGGATATTGCTTAGACACGAGTATGTATGAAAAAGTTCCGGTGACAGACCAAAAAATTTAAAAATATGCCGGCCAAATTAATTAACCTATTGAATAATTTACCGCAAATCTTATTATATTTCAAAGGTTTGCTGCTGGCATTCCGTCCTGTTTTTTCATTATAATCTATTTTTATCTTCAGGTTATATAGATGCCGGGATGCTGGAGCGGAGTTGGCAGGGTGAAAATATTTTGCCGCCTATGGAACTTTTGACTAAGAACACGTGTCTAACAAATTGGTTTTACAAAAAACGGATAAAGGATAAATCAAAGTTAAGTGCACTCATTGATGTGACGTTTTAATATTTGACTTTCGACATTAAATTTAAAATTTTTTTTGTGATTTTTACCTTGCTTGGAACTTTTGGTGCAAGTCATGTGTCTAAAAAAACGAGTCCAAAACAAAGACATGCCAATGCAGTATAACTGATGCAGCGCAACCAGGGAGAACAAAGACTGCCTTGCCAAGAAATACATGACACTATTGAAAGATTATTATAACAAAGATATAATAATCCATGTGGATTGTTAGGAAGTTTCCCACAAGGGAGCAGGCGGCCAGACCGCTTCTCTATAGCAGGTTAATTAATTAGTACCTATCCAAGGGGGGATGTGAAAGTATAGTAAGGGTTTCGGTTTCATCTTAGCGGCCGAAAGGCCACAATAATATTTCAAGGAGGGAAATTGGTTGGTTAAAACACGCAACAAGAAGCTTGCGCTATTAATGGCTCTCGTATTTGCATTCACCGTGATTTTCCCGGCGGGTGCGGCATTAGCTTCAGAAGACAATGTATCTATATCAGGCAGCTACAATTATGTAAAAGCCGATGATGACACACCAGCCGGCATCATCCGTGTTAAAGAAGACGGTATGGAAACTGGGACTTTAAATATAGTTATCCAGTTGAAATTGCCGGAAGATGTAAAATTCAGCAGTTCCAGCAATGCTGAAGACAACTTTGGTGACTGGATTGATACTAGTACCTCTACTGCAGATTCAGTCTATGTAGAAGGTGCCGGCAGCTGCTACTTTGAGTTGCGGCTAAATGGTATTGGTGGAGCCAGTGACGTTGAATTTGCCGAGTTTGATTTTAGTGATGCTG
>JAKSCU010000606.1 GCA_022360435.1 Bacillota bacterium | reverse complement strand
GGAGTACGTTACCCAGGCCCAATAGTAGGACAAGCGACTGATATGTAGTGTTCTTATTCCAAGAACTCACTGTAGAACCAAATACAAAATACGAACGCCCCTATAAGAAGCGCTGCTATGAAACTAAACGGCACAGTAAAGGCTGTGATAATTAAACTGAAACGCACATGATCTCGTGCAGCTTCTCCGCCCCCAGCCCGTACACCTACTACACCAAACGCTCCCCAAATACCCAAGCCCACGAGGAATACCGATGTAATCGGTATTTCCCATACTAGCGTTGTGTCGAACTTATCAGAGTCAGTTGCATTGATTCCCCACAACAATCGGATCATCCACATCGCAGCACCTGTCACGAAGCCATAGATAGCGACGTAGCCAATCCCAAAGGCGAGATTTACTCGGTTCCGAAGGCGTTCTTGCGCCTTTTGCTTCATTGCTTCTTTTTCTCGTACCCTCTTTAAGCGTTCGGCTTCATCGGCTTTACATGTATGCTCTGCCGCTTTTACAGCACTGTGGACTCGA
The DNA here is from genome assembly GCA_022360435.1 of Bacillota bacterium. Lineage (GTDB taxonomy): Bacteria > Bacillota > Desulfotomaculia > Desulfotomaculales > Desulfallaceae > BRH-c8a. Next base: position 682 of record JAKSCU010000606.1, on the reverse strand, counting down.
CTCGCCACTCGCCCTGCCTGATTTTTCTGCTCTCGTATCTTCAGATTCTCGTCCTCGATTTCGTCGCTCACTGGTAGAGCATCATCTACTGCTGCTGACTTCTTGGATGTGTCTACAGGCAGCGCCTGTATTGGCATCCGCATGCCATACTGCTTAAGCAGACGTATCTGGGACTTAGTGATCTTCATACTCGGTTGAACGCAACCGTGCTGGATTCGTTTCGCAAATTTATGACGCAGACTCGTAAAACAAAAAATTCGGCCTTTGGCGAAACGGACAGAACTCGATCACGTTAAGCCTTTCGATAGGCAGCTATTACTATCACACTCATTAGCCGTCGGAGACATAACCATGGATATCGCCATAAACATCATGTTGATCACCTTTGTCATGGTAACGCTGGCGTTGGCATTTCAGTTCATACGCCCATTCGTCATTATCCTCCTAAGACGGCTGGGTTTATGGTCGGTGACTTGGTATCGATTCACGGCAACTCCTGGTTGGCGACCCTTGTATCGACTTTGGGATGCGTCCCGGAACTGGTGGGAACGCGTTCGTCACTTTGGGCAGGCTTCTACAGCCGGGTGGGCCAGTTGGCTGGCTTTGAAAGCCTCGCCATTCCGCAAAGGCCATGTGCTCCTAGGCGCGGCTACCTGCATGGGCTTCCGTCTACAGCAACCGG
>JAKSCU010000617.1 GCA_022360435.1 Bacillota bacterium | reverse complement strand
TTTTTTTACCTTTTTGTTTCCTTTATGGGCCATATAAAATTTTTTTATCAACAGGGCACTATAAAAAAGTGATTCTTATATATTTATTGTTTGATCCAAACATAAAGGTGTACATGCTATACAAAAATATGATAAAATTTGAATGATTACTCAACGAGCAGATTTAACGAGGAGGATATTGATGATGGAGCAGCCATTTGAAGTGATTGTATTTGGGCTAAACGCTCCGGTGGCAAGTTTTGGCTGAGGGCCGAGGCCTTCCGCCGGGTGCGGATCGGCAAAGACCATGAAACAGGAGGCCGAGGAGCTGAGCGTGGCTTTAAAAGGTGATTTTGGTGATGATATAACGATTAAGTTCGTTGATGTCTCCACCGACGAGTTAAACCAGTATCCCAGCATAGCCGGCATATTGCCCAAGGTGCGCTTACCCCTGACGGTAATTAACAATGAACCCCGTTTTCATGGCGGTATCTCAGCGGAAGTAATCACCAACGCTCTCAAAGAGATGCAGCAAGAAAATCAGGAACAGCAACAGTGACTGATGAATTGGCAATAATAACCTGAAAAACGTTATTTTTCCCCTCCCCACCGCATAGATTAAGTGGCAAGGAGGGGATTTTTATGGCCTGGAAGGAAATCAAAAACAGGTTTAAAAGGCAATTTTCCGATTACTTGGAGTTGCCCGGTGATATTATGCTGGATTTGCCCAAGATTGTGCTGGTGGGCAACCTGCAATTGTTTATTGAGAATCACCGCGGTATACAGGAATATAAACCGCAATTGGTCCGGGTCGTCGTCAACGATAATGTCGTTGAAGTCACCGGTGAAAATCTGACCTTGCGCAATATTTTGCCCGATGAAATATGCGTGGAAGGCCAAATCCTTACCCTGACCTTTTACAATTGAGGGGGTGATCGGGTTTGGTGCTGTTCAGATTATTATCCCGCCTGGGCGGTTATGTGACTATAACGGTGCCGGGGAAATGCTTGGAGAAGTTCGTCAATCTGGCTGTTGCCCGGGGTATTGTTCTGTGGGATGTAATCATCCTGGAGGCGGGCCGGGTGTCGCTGAAGGTGCGATTAAGCGGTGTGCATCCCTTACGCCATGTGGCCAGGATGACCCGCTGCCGGTTCAAAATTGCCGCCCGGCACGGGTTGCCTTTTTTTATCAGCCGCCTGCGCAAACGCCGTGTCTTTACGGTGGGCGCCCTGCTGTTCGTGGCGGCGCTGTATCTCTTATCTTCATTTGTCTGGTTTATTGATATTACCGGCAACAAGCGCGTACCGAAAGAAGCGGTGGAGCGGGTGGCCCGGGAGGCCGGCCTCAAGCTGGGTGTGCCCCGCTGGGCGGTGGACGCGACCGCGCTGGAGGAAGCCATACTGAGGCAGGTGCCGGGACTTTCCTGGGTCGGCGTGTACGTCGACGGGACAAGCGTAAACATCAAGGTGGTGGAACGAAAGCTCCCTCCCTTGGACGAAACCGGCCGGCCGGTGGACGTGGTGGCCGCCCGGGACGGCCTGGTGAAAGAAATACTGGTGCTTAGCGGTCACCCCGCGGTAAGCGAGGGCGACACGGTTATCGCCGGCCAGGTGCTGATATCGGCGGCCATTCCGCCTCCGGAAACCGAGGAGGAGAAAGATGAGGACCAAGACGGCAAACCAGCCGTGGAACAGCAGGCGGAGCCGGTGCGGTACGTACATGCCCGGGGGATTGTTAGAGCCCGGGTGTGGTACGAAGGGGAAGCCCAACAGGTGCTGCTGGAAAAGGGCGCCGAGTCCACCGGGCGGGAAATTACCAAATTTGGCATTAAAATTGGAACCAAGGAAATAATTTTAATGGGTCCCCGGGAAATTCCCTTTACTCACTACCAGATCCAGGTTGAGCGTAAACAGGCGCCGGCATGGAGGAATATAAACGTGCCCGTCGAATTACTAACGGTAAGGCATTGCGAGGAAAAACATTACACTAATAGATATAACAGGGATGAAGCCCGCCGCCTGGCCGGCCGGCGCGCGCTGGAGGGTATACGCAAGCAGTTGCCCGAAGGGGCGAAGATAACCGGCCAGCGGCTGGAAGAAGTGGAACGCCCTGAGAACGGCAATGCCGTGGGGGTACGGGCGGTGGTGGAGACATTGGAGGATATTGGTGTGGAAGAGCCCCACCATTACCGCGGAGGAGGTTCCGGCATAGTTGATTGAGAAAGCGGAAGCCAGGGTGGCCATGGATGATATCGGCGCTGCGGCGGAGATATTCGGGCGGCACGATCAGAATCTGTCCCTGCTGGAAAAGGCCTTGGAAGTAAAAATGGTGGCCCGGGGTGAGGAATTGCTGATTATGGGCCGGCCGGGTCAAGTGGAGACGGCCCGGGATGTAATCAGCCAATTGCAGGAGTTTTACCGGGCCGGCAATCGGTTGACGGCCCACGAGATTAATTATACCATTAATGCTGTAAAAACAGGGAAGCCCGACGCGCTTAACGATCTGGCCCGGGACGTGGTGCTGGTCACGCCCAGGGGCAAAAAAATCAAGCCCAAAACATTGGGCCAGCAGCGATATATTCAGGCCCTGCAAAAATACGACATTGTGTTCGCCGTGGGTCCGGCGGGCACCGGGAAAACTTATCTGGCGGTGGTAATGGCCATCCGGGCGCTGCGCAACCGCAACGTGAACAGAATTATCTTGACCCGCCCGGCGGTGGAAGCCGGGGAAAAGCTGGGCTTCTTACCCGGCGACCTGCAGGAAAAAGTGGACCCGTACCTTAGGCCCCTGTACGACGGCCTCTATGATGTGCTGGGTTTTGAAAGCACCCAGAAATATCTGGAAAGGCAGATCATAGAGATTGCCCCGCTTGCTTACATGCGGGGCCGGACCCTGGAAGATTCCTTTGTTATTCTGGACGAGGCCCAGAATACCACCCCGGAACAGATGAAAATGTTTTTAACCCGCCTGGGATACGGTTCCCGGGCGGCAATCACCGGCGACGTAACCCAGGTGGACTTGCCCCGGGGCCAGCAGTCGGGGTTGATTCACGCCCGGGAAGTGTTGCGTGACATTGAAAGCTTGTCGTTTCAGGCATTATCCGGCCAGGATATTGTCAGGCATCCCCTGGTGCGGGAAATTATCAAAGCGTACGCAGAGGAAATTGATCCGGTTGAATAGCGGTTGGATGGAAAAGGAGTGGATGTAATGCGCGCTCCGGTTAAATTCAAAGACAGGATCATGGAAGGATTCAACCGGCTGGCCGGGAAAAGGAAAGTGCGGCGGGGTTTGGCCGCCTTTGTGTTTTTTGTGGCCCTGACCTTGCTGATTGCCGTTGATTTCATGCCTCAGAAGGTTAATCTGGTGGTGGGCCAGGTTTCCCCGCAGGATATTGATGCCCCCCGGAGTATTATTTTTGAAGACGCGGACAAAACTGAAGAAGCTCGGGATCAGGCCGAGGCCGGTATAGAAATGCAGTATATCGTAGACCCGCGGGTCGGCGTGGACGTGCAGCAGGACATGGCCGAACTGGTTGAATCGATAGAGATTGTCCAAAACGAGGAACTGGAAGATGAACAGAAAACCGAGCGATTAAAGGAGCAAATTCCCTTTAACCTGCCGGCGGACGTAATTAAATCGTTGGCCGCTCCCGACCCCGAGAACCTGGACCGGCTGGAGAGCGGTCTTATCGCCATGGTGGCTAGGGTGATGGGGTCCGAGGAGGGAGTGCTCC
>JAKSCU010000621.1 GCA_022360435.1 Bacillota bacterium | reverse complement strand
GGTCCAGTTCAGCCAGCGCCGCGTCTTCGGGGGTAGCCGCAGTGGGTGCTGAGGAGGCGCCCCGTTCGCCGAGCGGGTCGATGATCGAGCGGTCGAGCGAAGGGGTATCCGCGAGTTGTGACGTTGGTTTCATACTGGACTCCGCTGTGCATATCGGCTGGGCAGCGCAGCGGGCTGCACGGTTGCGGACGGTTCCCACAACGAATGACGATGCCGCAGTGGCGCGACCCGCGATCCCGGCCCCGCTTCTGCGGACCGCCCTGTTCGCCTAACCATCAAAACCGTTTCAACTAAGTGAAGTAGCTTGGCAAGCTCGAAGGCGCTGTTGCTCACGATCACGAACGATGTTCGCGAAATCCCCGGCTGTCCAAACAGGGCCCTGACAAGATTTCTAAAAAGGGTTATCGGACGATGACAACGGTCATTTTCGGACGCTGTGCGGTGCGGGGTGACTGGCGAACCAGGTATGTTCGAAGCCGACCTTATGCAGCCCCGGCGATGAAACTGTTCCACGTGGAACATCATGACGACTTGCCGCCAACTACTGTCGACACCGCCCGGCCACAACGAATGTTCCACGTGGAACCGGCACGCATCTGTTTCGCTTGACTGTGGCGACCACAGCCGCCCCATTATTCGTGAATGCTCGTTGCTGTGTTTGGTCGATGGCGATAAACTGATGTGCCAATCGCACGGATGCACGCCTGACAAGGAGGTCGCATATGGCTTCGTCGAAGAAGCGTTCGCCACGGCTAGGCAGGGGGCTTTCCAGTCTCATGGCTCGCCCAGTCGCAGTCGAGGTTGATGGCCAGGCCGACGACATGGGAGAGAGTGTGGCCCAGCCCCAGGAGAAAACCGAGGCGAATTTGGCTAAGCAGGATCGCCCTGCTGACACCGATATGGCGCAGGCGGCTGCCAACAGTGCTCAGCCGTCTGTATCATCCCAGAAGCCATTGTCTGGCGAGCATGATTCGACGACCGGGCAAACGGCATCCAACGATGTCGCCACAGCGTTCACCGCCTCCGAAGACGTCTCGGAAAACGACCTTGCGTACATCGAAATCAGCCGCATCCGCCCCAATCCCCACCAGCCTCGCCAACATGTCGACAAGGTCACGCTCCAGCGCCTCGCCG
>JAKSCU010000159.1 GCA_022360435.1 Bacillota bacterium | reverse complement strand
TAACTAATGACCGACATGAAATTTTCCTCCTTGATATGATTTTACGGGTCATTCCCGCAGCAGTTCTTCAATTGCAGGAACTCCCTTTTGTTTAATCTCAGTCTTGTCCATAAAGTTTCTGATTCTTACCAAAGGCACTTTTACTCTATTTTCAAGCTGAGAATAAAGGTCTTCAGATGTAAAAATGATATCCGCAGGTTCTGATGCAGCTGTTGTAATGTCTGCATTGGTCACTTCAGCGTTTATTCCGTTTTGCTTTAGTACCTCTTCAACGCTCATTTTTAATATCAAACTTGTACCTACTCCGAACCCGCATACTGCCAACACTCGAATTTTACCACCCATATTATAGCCTCCCGCCGTCCCATTCAGGTATTGTTATGTTTAGAAATAAATTGCCCTATTTACACACAATTCGTTCATATATTTCATCAATATTGTTTGAGTTCATTAACAACCGGATATTTTTTTCAGCGGACAGGAATTTGGCTAAATCCTGCAATGCTTTAAGGTGTTCCTCTCCATCCCGGGCAGCAAAGGCGAATACAACATGAACCGGATCGTTTTGCTTGCTGCCGGATTTTACGGGATGGGCCAGTGTAATCATGCTCATACAGGTTTCCACGACGGACGCGTCCGGTCTTGCATGTGCAAAAGCAATTCCCGGCATGATTACAATATACGGGCCTAAATCTTTAATTGCCTGAATCATATTTTCAATGTATACGTGTTTAACTTTCCCCTGGTTAACCAATATTGCACCGGCTTTTTCTACGGCTTCCTCCCAGTCGGCTGCTTTTACCTGAAGTTGAATTGCTTCGCGGTCCAGTATGTCTTTAAGCATAAGCATTTTTACTCCTTTATTCTCCCTTTTTCAGTCCACTCAAGTATATATTTACCTCCTTTCCTGAAGTCATATTCAATATTTTTTCAATTTTCTTTTCCCAGTCCTGTTTGCAGGTATTACTTACAATCCAGCGGGATTTTGGTATAATTCCGGCGCTCATACTGAGCTCATCGATTCCCATACCCAGCAAAAGCGGTATTATTAGCTCATCGGATGCCAATTCTCCGCACATGCCCACCCATATTCCATTTTTGTGGGCATTTTGGATTGTTGTATAAATAAGTCTCAGTACCGCAGGGTGGTACCCGTCGTACAAATGCGATATGTTTTGATTTCCCCGGTCTACCGCTGTTGTATATTGAATCAGATCATTGGTGCCTAT
>JAKSCU010000110.1 GCA_022360435.1 Bacillota bacterium | reverse complement strand
CTATATGATTGGACCCGAGCAGGAATGGAAAGGCATTTTAAGGCACGGCGCCAAAATGCTTTACGCTTACATTGACGCCACCGTGCCCAAGGTTACCGTAATTCTGCGCAAATCCTTCGCCGGCGCTTATCTGGGCATGTGCTGCAAGGATACCGGCGCCGACATCGTATACGCCTGGCCCGAGGCCACAATCACCATCGTGGGGGCGGAAACCGCCGCCAGCGTAATTTTCGCCAAGGAAATCAAGAACGCGGCAAATCCGGACGAGATAAGGACCCAAAGGATCCAGGAGTACCGCGACCTGTACGAGAATCCTTATCATGCGGCCGAGCGCGGCTATGTGGACGACGTAATCCTGCCTTCGGAAACCCGGCAAAGGATTTGCGCCTCCCTGGACATGCTGGAGAACAAAAATGTGGCCCGGCCCTGGAGAAAATATTCCAATATCAACATGTAAAAGATTTTTTATACAAGATTATATAGGTTATATAGGAGGTATTGGTTTAGTGATGCAAATTAAAGCTCCGATGGTGGGGAAAGTGGTGGCGGTGGAAGTTAAAACCGGCGACCAGGTAAAGAAAAACGACGTGGTGGTAATCCTGGAAGCCATGAAAATGCAAATCAAGGTATACGCGCCTGACGACGGCGAGGTGGATGAAGTCAACATTAATAACGGCGACGTGGTCAACACTGAAACTGTGCTGGTTTCACTTAAGTAACAAATAGCTGCTCCTTTGGCAAGACAGGTGCTGTATCGCCGGTGCGGGGTATCCGGGCAAGCCCCCGCGCCGGTTTTTTTATACTTTGCGAAAATAGCGAGAGCGGGACCCGATGCCTCTTTCATCCCACTGCATAAGGCAGTGGGTTTTCAAATGAAATCTGTTTTGTTCCCGGAAGCGTTTTAGTGGCTGATTTTCTAATTGGTAATTTTGGTGTTTGGAAGAAGAGAGTTTAAAGCTTGCAAAAGGAATAGGTTGGCTTTGCGGAGCAGAAAAAAAGCGCACCCAGAGGGAACAGAATGAGTGCGCTTTTTTTATAGCCGCCTCGGCTTAAATGATTACCTTATTGCCGTCAAACTTGGTGAAGGAGAAGCCGATGAAATCTTCGTTGTAGGTATTCTTGTAATCCTGCAGAATGCCTATGGCAGCCGTCTCACCCAGCATTAAGCCCAACGCGTCGGAGCGATAGTGAACGCCTGCGGTATCGCGGCCAATGGAGATATTGGAGGCCAGCTTGTTAAGCTCTCCGCCCACCGTTAAAGGCGCCCCCGTGTAAGGAAGCAGCGTAAGACCGTCGGGACTGGCCTCCACCGGGTTGGGGATAATAAGAGATTCCTTGAAGAACGCCTTTAGCATGGTGATTCCGGCCCCGGCAAAGCTGGCGTGGCCGGCGGGGTAGGACGGGTGCACGGGACACCCTTCCGGGTAAGCCTGGGGCAACAGGTAGGTGCCAAACTTGCTGAAAACTTCGGCCACCGCCTGCGAATTGAGCAGTTCCGGGTCGATGGGGTAACTGGCGGCGCCCGTCAAGACGTTTTGGACGCGCCCTCCAAATTCCTCGGGCCGGAGCCGGCGGTGGACCAACCATTTCTGGAACCAGGCGGCCTCCAGCGCCAACCGCGACGCCCGGGCCACAAAGTCAAGTATATGCGCGATACCAAAGGTGACGAAGCCCACCTGGGTGGGACAGCTCAGGTAAGGATTGGTTTGCGCCAGAGCCAGATTACCAAAACCAAGCAGGATTAAACCGGCTGTTAAAGCCGCCTGGTAAGGAAAACACTGGTGGACATATTCGCCCAAATCACGGCCGTTACGGATAAAACGAAGTTCAGGCTCGAATTCCAGCTTGCCCGTGGGAGGAAACCCGTTTTGTATATTCAGCCACTCGTCAAATGTGGTCATAAAGTCGATACCGGCCACCGGAACGCGATACCGCTGGTTGATTGTTTTGGCCCCGAAGGGGAAATCTTGCAGCAAAAATTGGGAAACATAGGGGCCTGTAAGGTCGCCCGGCACATTCCCGCGGAACAGGGTTCCCGGGGTGACCTGACCATTGACTTTGGGTCCGAGAAAAACGGAGAAATTCGACAGCTCGGAAGCAGCCGCCAAAGTGAGCGGGTTGGTGCCGTAATCCGCGAAGGGCACGTCGCGGGTTAACGCCTGCCAGTAAACTTCGGCCATCTCACTGGCCATTTCGGCGCTGCTGAAGGCCGGTGCCGGTATCATCGTCGTTTTGTGAGAATCAGGCCCCGCCAGATTAAACGCGTAAGAAGCCTGGGGGTTGGCCAGCTTGACAATTCCGCCCAAATCAATGGTTTCAAATTCGTCCGGGTTGGCGGTGGATAAAGCCCTGATCAGGGACCGGTAAGCATCAAGAATAACCTCGCCCAGTTGATTGTGCGGTAACACCTTGGAAAAACTGGCTATTTTATTTGGGAAAAGATCTTCGTCGCCGTTACAGGGGTGACCCGGGATGGGGAGGTCCTTTTGAAAAAGCGCCGCTTCCTCGCGAATGGCAAATGCGTCCTGATTGCGCTGCCGGTCACCGGTGGGACCGATGGCGCAGTTTTGTTGCGGGCTAAAACTCGTGTTTAATGAACAATCCCGGCTGACCTCTTTTTCCGGTGTCGACGCTGTATCATTGCTCATTTTATCTCACCTTCATCCATAATTTCTTAATTGATACATATTTTATATTATGAAGAGGTGCGGAATATGTTCTTGCCTGGCGACTTTTATTGCCTGTCGCAAAAAGTCTGTTTGGCGTGAAATATTAGACAATATGGTCCGCGCAAGATACAATATAACCAGGCCGGAGCCAAGAAAGGCATTGCGGACCGGATTTGAGCCTGCCGGCCGGTTTGGCTTTTGATTTAAAGAACACGTTCGTCAATGGCGTCGTGATTGCGCAAAACCCTTAGGCGCCGGTGAGCTTTGCTTTAAATTTTAAACCACCTGGGGGTGTATTAAATTGTCGAAATTAAGTACATTGGCGATGGCATTGTCAATAGTTTTTATGCTTTTGGCCGCCGCCGGGTGCGGCCAGGATAAGGCCCCCGGTGACAAGGAAAAAAGTACCGGGGCGAAGCCACGACAGGAGCAACGGCAGGACCCGGGACTAATTGCCGCCACCGTTACGCGTGTGGTGGACGGTGACACGGTTATAGTTAAACTGGCCGGCGAGTCGGAGGAAAAGGTGCGCCTGATCGGCGTGGACACACCTGAGTCCACCAGAAAAATCGAGCCTTACGGGAAGGAAGCGTCGGCTTACGCTAAAAGCATGCTGGACGGCGGCGCGGTTTGGCTGGAGTTGGACGTTGGGGAGCGGGACCGCTACGGGAGATTGCTGGCTTACGTTTGGCTGAAACAGCCGGCGGAGGACAGTGAAGCGGAGGTTCGAAGCAAAATGTTCAACGCCGACTTGCTGCTGAACGGCTACGCTCAAATAATGACGGTGCCGCCCAACGTGAAGTACGCGGACCTTTTTGTCAAGCTGCAGCAGGAGGCCAGGGACGCCGGCAAGGGCCTGTGGGGTTTGGACATGGTGGAAAAAGAGGAGGCCGGCGGGTAGATAACAGCAATAAAAGCCAAAATAGGTTCGTAAACAACAGCTAATATATGAGAAAAACGGTAACCGGTAACGAAATGTGCCGGTTTATCATTTTATTGTTTTCTCCCCCATGTGGCTTGATCCGGTTGGGCAAAGGGGTTTAATAAACCATTGCCCGCAATGGCGGCTTATGTTATCAAATGTTATGTGGAGGTAGACGGCTTGATAAACCTGTTGGCCATAGTTAAAGGATATTGCTGGTGGACAAGATTTAAAAGCCTGGCACTGGTTTGTATAGTGGCGATAAATTTTGTTTACGTTTTTTATCCATACGCCGCCGCCAAAGCTTTAATTAGTTGCGCAACTCTACTGTTATTGGCTTTGAGTTTGCCGTACGCCGGGCGCGGCAACAAGTGGGTAAGCGTAACCCTGTTTGTTATTGGTGCGTATTTAATGCTTATTTCAGGCGCCGGGGCGGCGGATTGGATGGAAGCGGTGATTAAAAACACCGGATTGCTGGTGTTGTTAATTGTTGTGCCGTTATTGGGCATACCGCTGAAAAGCGCCGGGTATGTTCAAGTTTTGGATGTCATGGCGTCTAATTACATGCAAAAAAATTACCAATTATATTGGATACCCGGACTTTTCAGCCATATACTTGGGTTCTTTATGAATATTGGCTCGGTGCCGCTTGCCTATGAAATAACCGCCCGGGGCAAGGTCGCCCAGCGCGCGGCCCTGCTGGCCAGAACCCTGTCCCGCGGCACGGGGGCCATATTTATTTGGTCGCCCAGCACCGTGGCGGTGGCTCTGGTGCTGGAATACTTGCAAGTGCCATGGACCGGGTATTTTTTGCTCGGTTTTGCGTTTGCGGTGACGGCCTTGGTGTGGGGCTACTTAACCGAAGTACTAGTTAATTTAAAAAATAAGGTGTACGACACGCCAAACGCTGTTTCCCCCGGCGGCGCCAAGCGGCCTGTGCACCTGCCGAGCCTGATGCAAATCATAGTTTACATGGCGCTATTTTTATTAATGATTATGCTGATTGATTTATGCACCCCAATTTCCATTATCGCGGTGATACCAATGGTGGCGGTGACAATGCCGGCGCTTTGGCTCGTTATATCGGGCCACCGCGGGATGATCAAGAGCGCTTATGTTGAGCATTTTGTGACCAAGGCCCATCAACACGACGGGGAAGTGGTTTTATTTGTCGCCGCCGGTTTTTTTTCCAGCGCTTTAATACTTTCGGGCTGGTCGGATGGGATATGTAACTACATTATGAATTTTGCCGGGCATTCCAACGCGTCCATAGCCTTCACCATACTGGGCGCCATTGTGCTGGCAAGCCTGGTGGGTATTCACCCCATGATTACCGTTTCCACCTTTGCCACTTCCCTGGACGTGAGCAGCCTCGGTTTTGGCCCGGTTTACCTGGCTTTGCTGCTTGCCGGAGGTTGGTCGCTGGGCTCCATTATTTCACCAATTGCCGGCAATGTGTTGATAGTCGCCAGCGTAACAGGCGGAAAACCCATGGAAATAGTATGTAACAATTTGCTGCACGCTTGCCTTGTATTTGCAACAATAGTTATATTTATGGCGCTTATCTGAAAAATTGCTCAAATAATGTATCATAAATACAAATGTTACATACTAATTGCCTGCATATCTCAAATAAGATATAACATATAGACTAAAATAATAATTAATTGACATTTTTCATGGCATGTGTTAAATTCTTTTTAACAAAGCATGAGAATGCTTCTCAAATAATGAGAAAGCGAGTCCCGCCTGTTAAATATGTAAATTCTATCCACAGTCAAATAAAAAGTATAAAGGAGTGGCCACATGTCCAGCGTGCTAGATAGAGCGGTAAATATATTGCAATTGCTGGTTCCCGATGGGAACCACAAGGAATGGGGCGCGTCGGAGGTGGCACGGCGCGCCGGCATACCCGTGGGGACCGTACATAGAATTTTGCTGGAATTAAAAAAACACGGGTTGGTTAGTCAGAATAATGAAACCAAAAAATTCAGGCTTGGCTTGCTGTTGATGGAACTGGGCTTTATTGCCCAGGCCAACCTGTCCATTGTGGACCTGGCCAGGCCGGTTTTGAATCAACTGGTGGAGAAAACCCTTGAAGCAACACACCTTACCATCCGCGACGGTTACGAGGGCGTGCTGCTGGACAAATTGGACTCCAGACATGAGCTTAGGTTTGTGCAGCCTATAGGCGCAAGAACATTGTTAACCCAGGGAGCTTTAAAAAAAGCTATACTGGCGTTTTTGCCCTCCGCCGAGATAGAGGCGGTGCTCACTAAAATAGAAGCGGTGTTGCAGTCCCGCGCACTGTCTCTCCCGAAGGTAAAAATCAGGCAAGATTTAAAAAACATTAAATCCAGGGGTTACTCCTTAAGTTACGGGGAAGTAAATCCCGGCACCGTGGCCATTGCCTCTCCGGTTTTTGATTATAAAGGTCAAGTTACTGCTTCCATCGGCATAATGGGGCCCCAAAATCGCTTTTCCGGCGCCGAAATGGAGCAAAAGATAAGAATGGTGAGAAAAGCCGGCGCCAACCTCACCCAAATTATTGGGGGCATAGATATGCTTGAGTAAGCATAAGCATGCCGCTTGACAATGAACGGTCATATGGCTAGCTGTCTGATTGTTTTATCAATTTTTTATCAACTATAGAGAGCGGTGATAGACATCATAAAAGCAGGCCACACGCACACTTGTCAACATTTACAACAAGGTTAACAACACAAGGAGGTTAAGCATGGAAAAAGAAGCATCCAACCAGACCGTAAGAATACTTCAGGGCAATGAAGCCATTGTGGAGGCGGCCATAGCCGCCGGCTGCAGGTTTTTCGCGGGTTATCCCATAACCCCGGCTTCGGAAGTGGCCGAGTCTATGGCCCAGCGGCTGCCGCAGGAAAACGGCGTGTTTCTCCAAATGGAGGATGAAATTGCCAGTATTTGCGCAGCCATTGCCGCCTCCTTTGGCGGCGCCAAAGCCTGTACCGCCTCGTCAGGCCCGGGAATCAGCCTGAAGCAGGAGGGCGTGGGCTACGCCGTCACTGTTGAGGCGCCACTGGTCATTATCAACGTGATGCGGGGGGGACCGTCCACCGGCATGCCCACCGCAGCGGGGCAGCAGGACATACTGCAGGCCAAATACGGCTCCCACGGAGATTACGAAATAATCGCCTTAATGCCCTCCTCGTGCCAGGAAGCATTTGACTTGACATATAAAGCTTTCGCGCTGGCGGAACAATACCGCGTTCCGGTTTACGTTCTCTCCGACGAGATAGTGGGCCATACCCGGGAAAAAGTAAGAATTCCCGATGGTTTGGAGCCGGTGGAAAGGAAAGAGCCGGCCAGGGAAAATTTTGCGCCGTACAAAGCGCAGGAAAACGGTTTGCTGGACGGCATGCCGGCGTTTAACCGGGGCTATAACCTTTTGATTGACGGCCAACTGCACGACCAGCAAGGCAACCGCGCCGCCCACCTGCCGGAAGTATGCGCCGACTTGGTGGAGCGGCTGTGCAAGAAAATTACCAATCACGCCGAGCAACTGGTTGATCTGGAGACCTGCTTCCTTGACGACGCCCAAATAGTGGTGGTTAGTTTTGGCAGCCCGTCGAGACCTTCGCTGCGGGCGGTTAAAGACGCCAGGGAAAAAGGGGTCAAGGCCGGCTACGTCAAGATACGCACCATATGGCCCTTTCCGGAAAAGCAAATCGCCGAACTGGCCGGCCGGGCCGGTACTATAATCGTGCCCGAGCTGAATATCGGCAGGATGGTAAACGTAGTCAAACGCGTGGTGGCGGGACAAGCCGAGGTGGTGTCCATGCCCAAGCTGGGCGGGCTGCTGCACACTCCCGGCGAGATACTGGCCGAAATTGAGAGGAGGGCTTAACCATGCATCCATTGGGCGAAAAATATCTTAGAAAAATAGCCTTACCTTTTTTATGGTGCCCGGGCTGTGGCAATGGAACCATTTTAAGCGCCGCTATCAGAGCCATAGACAGCTTGGATATACGTGAAAACATAGCCCTGGTGGGCGGCATCGGTTGTTCCGGGTGGATTCCGGTTTACTTGGAGGCCGACACTTTGCATGTGCTGCACGGCCGGGCCATACCATTCGCCACCGGTCTTAAAATGAGCGACCCCAAACGCAAAGTGCTTGTGTTTACCGGTGACGGCGACTGCCTGGGTATCGGGGGCAATCACTTTATTCACGGCGCCAGGAGAAATGTGGATATTACGGTGATTATGGTACACAACCAGATTTACGGCATGACCGGAGGCCAGGTGGCGCCAACCACCCCCAATGCCGGCAAAACCAAAACCTCTCCGTACGGCAACCCCGAGCATCCTTTCAACGGCTGTGAGCTGGCCAAGGCGGCGGGCGCCACTTATGTGGCGCGCTGGACCACGGGACATCCCCGCCAATTGGCCAATGCTTTGGCGGAAGCCATCTCCCACGCAGGTTTCTCGTATGTGGAAGTGCTGACCCAATGTCCCACCCAGGCCGGGCGCGTCATTCACGGCACCGCCGACCCGGCCAAGCTGCTGGACACCATTAAGGCGGCGACAATTAGTGTTAAAGCCGCCGCCGGCAAGCCGGAAGAAGAATGGCAAGGCAAGCTGTTGCTCGGCACCCTGCATCACGACCCAAACAAGCCCGAATTCGCGAGCCTTTACCGCCAGCAGGTCATTGGCGCCGCGGCCAACAAAGGATGGTGAGATAATGGTCAACATAAATGAGTTTTACTGCAAAGGCTGCTATCTTTGTGCGCATAATTGTCCCAAGCAAATTATCGCCCCATCAAGCAAAAGAAACGGCAAAGGATATGTGGTTCCCTTTGTCACCAGTCCCGAAGAGTGCAGTAATTGCAAAACGTGCGAGCTGATTTGCCCTGAAATGGCCATTGTAGTTGAGGAGGGAGTTAATTGAGGACGGAACTGAAATTAGCCGGTTTTGGCGGGCAGGGAGTAATCCTGATGGGCGTTTTAATGGCCCAGGCCGCCGGCTACCATGAGGGTAAAGAAGTGGCCCAGACCCAAAGTTACGGTCCCGAGGCCAGGGGTGGCGCGTGCAGGGCCGAAGTGGTGATCTCGGACGAGCAAATAGATTATACCAAAACCCTGGATCCCGATATTTTTGTGGCCATGTCCCAACCGGCCTTCGACAAGTATATCGAGGGAATCGACACCGATACGGCGTCAGTGTTTGTGGATGAAACCTTGGTTACTGAAATACCGGCCACTGTTAAAAATTTGCATCGCATTCCGGCCACCAAACTGGCGGAAGAAAAGCTGTCCAACAAGCTGGTGGCCAATACCATCATGCTTGCCGCGCTAATCAGCGCCACCAAACTGGTGTCCATAGACGCGCTGAAATCCGCCATAACCCAAAATCTGCCAGCTAAAATACAAGCTGTTAACATTGAAGCGGTGGATCTGGCGTTGGCGCACTGCAACGGGCAAGGCGGTCGGGACCGATGAAGCTATTTGAACACGAGGGCAAGCAAATTTTCAGCCAGTGGGGCATTCCCATCCCCAGGGGCGGCGCCGTTCAGGACATCCACGACGCCAGGTGGGTGGCCGGTCAAACCGGCTACCCGGTGGTGGTGAAAAGCCAGGTGCTGCGCGGCGGGCGCGGTAAAGCGGGCGGGGTTAAATTTGCCTCCGGCGAGGCCGAGCTGGACGCCGGCGTAAAAGAACTGCTGGCTATGCGGCTGGCGGGGGAGCCGGTGGAAACCGTTCTAGTTGAAGAAAAATTGAATATTGCCAGTGAATTTTATATGGGCGTCACCCTGGACCCCAAAAACCAGTTGCCTTTGTTGATGGTATCCGCCCAGGGCGGCATGGATATCGAGCAAGTGGCCAAAGAATTCCCGCACCAAGTGTTTAAAGCGCACTTGCACCCGCTGCAAAAGCCCGGCCTGCACTCCATGCTGGATTTGCTGCTTAAGACGGGACTCCGGGGGAAAGAGCTGGTCCGGGCGGCCACTGTTTTATTAAAGCTGGTGCACTGCTACTTTGACAACAACGCCATTACGGCCGAAATCAATCCGCTGGTGATTGATGCGGAAGGAAACGTGATTGCGGCGGATGCCAAAGTGGAAATAGATGATAACGCGCTTTTTCGGGTCAAAGCGGTGGCGCATTTCACCAGAAAGGAAGAAGTTGCGGACCCCTTGGAAGCCGAGGCAAAGTCCATGGACATCTCCTATGTCGGCCTGGGTGGCGGTAATATTGGCTTGATAGCCGGCGGCGCCGGTTTGGGCATGGCTTCCATGGACATGATAGCCGCGCACGGGGGCAGGCCGGCCAACTTCCTTGATTTGGGCGGGGACGCCACCATGGAAAAAACAGCCCGGGCACTAAGGATTGTATTAAAGGCCCCGGGCGTGCAAGGAGTTTTAATTAACCTTTTCGGCGGGATAAACAATTGCGAGCAGATGGCCAAGGGAATATCCCAGGTGGTGGACGACTTAAAACCTTCCCAGGCTGTCGTGGTCAAAATGAGGGGCCACTCCCAGGAAGAAGGTTGGACTATCCTGGCCGATAAAAAGATCCCGGTCATTAAGATGGGCACAACCGAGGAAGCGGTGTTGTTGCTGTTGCAGGAAATGAACCGGCAGGGGGTGACCGTCGATGGCTGTACTGATTAACCGCGACACCCGGGTAATGATCCAGGGCATAACAGGCAAACAAGGGTCTTATCATTCACAAAAAATGACTGAATATAATGTCAACGTGGTGGCCGGCATATCCCCGGGCAAAGGGGGTCGGCAGGTGCACGGGGTGGATGTTTACGATACCGTGGCCGCCGCTAAAAAGGAGCGCCGCATTGACGCCTCGATGATCATGATCCCGCCGGCGGGCGTGCTGGGCGCCGCCGTTGAGGCAATTGAAAACAAAATTCCGCTGGTTGTTATTGTCACCGAGTTTGTGCCGGTGCATGACAGCCTGGTGATCAGAAACATGGCCCGGGCGGCCGGCGTGCGGGTGGTCGGCCCCAATACCATAGGGGTGATAAGCCCGGGGCAAAGCAAGGTCGGTATCATGCCGGGCTATATATACAGCCGGGGGCATGTCGGCATTATATCCCGCAGCGGCACACTGACCCACGAAGTGTCATCCAATCTGACATACAAAGGTATCGGCCAATCCACCTGCGTGTGCATTGGCGGAGATCCGGTCAAGGGCACTGATTTTGTGGATGTTCTGGAACTGTTTCGGGAAGACGAGCAGACCGAAGCGGTGATTATGATCGGAGAAATTGGCGGCGCCGGTGAGGAACTGGCGGCCAGATACGTTATGGAGAACGGTTACCCCAAAAAGATAGTGGCGTTTATTGCCGGACAAACCGCCCCGGCAGGCAAAAAAATGGGACATGCCGGGGCCATAGTGTCCGAGGGGTTCGGAACCGCCAAGTCCAAAATAGACAGCTTGACCAAAGCCGGCATAGGTGTGGCCAGGACTTTGGATCAGTTGCTATCGATGGTCAAATAGCGCTCGACAGTAGCTTAACTGCCCGGTACTACGGCGCAAGCCAAAAGGCCGGCGGAGCCGTGGGGACGGTTCGAGCATCCCCCAACCGCAAGCGTCGGGCCGAAGGGAAGACGATGGAATCCTTCCCGTGGCGTAA
The DNA here is from genome assembly GCA_022360435.1 of Bacillota bacterium. Lineage (GTDB taxonomy): Bacteria > Bacillota > Desulfotomaculia > Desulfotomaculales > Desulfallaceae > BRH-c8a. Next base: position 1,372 of record JAKSCU010000110.1, on the reverse strand, counting down.
CGAGCTTGGCCAAATAGCAATATTTAGCCGTAGTGCCGCCTAATGAATCGGAAAAAAGGGGGTGGTTCAATAATCGCTTTGTCAACCTCAATGAAATTATTGAAAAGGGGGAAGTCAATTGAACAAAAGAATTATCGCTGTTTTGGTTGTTTTGAGCTTGGTTATGTTTGGCGTGCTGGGGTGTGGCAGTGACGAAAAAACTTCGTCGGAAGGTGAAGTGAAAAAAGAAAAAGCTTACGTAACCATGGCCACTGCCACCACCGCGGGTATCTACTTTGCCCTAGGTAACGCCATAACCAACATGTGGAACAAAGAAATAGAGGGAGTGCAGGTATCGGTTCAGTCCACGGCCGGTTCCGGGCAGAACGTGGAACTGCTGGCCCGAAATGAAGCCCATGTCGCTTTTATGCAAAATGGTGTGGGCGGCGACGCCTGGGCGGGTAAAAACACCTTTGAGGGCAAGCCCGTTAAAGATTTTGTCGGTATGACCTACTTATACCCCAACTTATGTTATTTTGTGGTGTCAGCCAAGTCCGACATCAATGATCTCACCGACTTAAAGGGCAAAAAGATTATCCCCGGCCCGGTGGGTAGCGGTACCGAGTTAAACGCCAGGCAAATTCTTTCCATTGCGGGCATTGACTATCAAGACAATAAAGACGCTAGTGCCGACTATGTTTCCAACGCCGAGGCCGCGCAGAAATTCACCGACCGGCAAGCCGACATGGCGTTTATCGCCGGTGGCATACCTCACGCCGCGGTAACTGAAATGATGACCCGTACCGACGCCAGAATACTGGATTTGCAACCCGACGTCATAGAGAAGCTTATTGAGCGGTTCCCGGCTTATTTCCCGGTGGAAGTGCCGGCCAATTCGTACAAAGGGCAGGCCGAGCCGGTGCAAACCGTGGCGGTGGGCAACCTGCTGGTGGTCAGAAAAGACATGGATGAACAGTTGGTTTACGACATGCTGGACAAGATCTACGCCAATAAAGACCAGCTGGCCAATTCCTTCAAAGGCGCGGCCAACTTTAAAATTGAGAATGGCATAAACGGTATGACTATGCCCATGCACCCCGGCGCGGTTAAATTCTTTACAGACAACGGGGTGACCGTTCCTGAGCACCTGAAACTGTAGCATCACGTAATTAGGGCACCGGGGGTGAAAGCCCCCCGGCGTCCACTATGGCAGCTAGGGAAGAGGTGACCATGCATTTGCAAAACCAAGAAACATCAATCAGTAAAGAAAAACAACAAGAGGTTTTAAAAAAGTATTCCAGTGAAAGCAACTACCGTCAATTTGACTCTAGATTTTGGTTTTGTGTGGTGGCTGCGGTGGCCGTTGGGCTGTCACTGTTTCACCTGTACACGT
>JAKSCU010000065.1 GCA_022360435.1 Bacillota bacterium | reverse complement strand
GCCGACCATGGTAACGCCGAGCAGATGTTTGACCCGGGCACCGGTAAACCCCACACCGCGCACACGCTCTATGACGTACCGCTGATCATCGTCGACCCCGTGCTGGACAGCTCGACGAAGCTCCGGGAAGGTGGCAAGCTCGCCGACATCTTCCCCACAGCGCTACAGATGATGGGCATCCCCAAACCCGACGCGATGACGGGGGAAAGTTTGTTCGCGTTGTGATGTAGGAGCGCCTAAAGCGCGTTTACGACAAAGCTCACCCATGGCCATGGATGGGCTTTGGAAAGCCGTATGCTTTCGCGCGTATCTTCGCTATAACCTCACCATGCACACCGCACTCTGGATCATCCTCATCTCGCTTTGGGTCAGCTGGTGTGCGCAGGCGATCCTGTCCGTGCTTCTCGTTCGCAAGTTCGCTCGCAGGCTCACGCGCACCCCCCGCGAGGTTTACGAAACGTATCGCCCCAAAGCCGTCGTCATCGTGCCGTTCAAAGGCATCGAGCCCGGCATCGAAGAACACATCCAGCGCCTTGCGGAGCAGAGTTATCCCGACTACCGCCTCGTCTTTATCGTGCAATCCGAAGACGATGCGGCGCACGACCTGCTGCAACAGGCCGCTCGCAGCTCGGCACGTGTGTGCGACATCGTCATCGCAGGCGACGCCCCGCCAACCGTCGGCCAAAAGGTGCACAACCACCTGCGTGCACTCGAATTCATCAAAAACCAGCAGTGGAATGAGCGGGTTTGGGTCTTCGCCGATAGCGACGCCGCGCCCGGCAGCGACTGGTTGGGCAATCTCGTCGGTCCGCTGCACGATAAACGCACCGGCGTCACAACAGGCTATCGTTGGCTGATCCCTGATTGTCCCCCCCCCTTGCAGGGGGGGGCCACGATTTGGTCCCACTTCGCATCCATCATCAACAGCTCTAGGTACAACCAAGATAACCATTGAGAATTAACCACTAGTAGTTGAGTAGATACCATTGGCTTACCATCCGAAATTACAATTAACCCATCCTTTTGCTCACCATGGTCTACTAATCACTCACCATCGTAACCAGTTGCAATATGTTGATTATCATCCGCAAAAATGAATCCGGCACCTCTTGTTGGAGCAGCTTGTCACAAAAGCTGTGATCCTGAGGCACCGATGACAAACGCGAAATTTGGATCATCAAAGCTGCAGCTTTCTCTCAAAGCCCCTGAGGTCTTGGCAGACGTGAATAGTCAGTGTCCTCATTCTGATGCTTTGCTCAATCAAAGCAATCACCAAACACGAACTGCTTAATCATAGGTCCATTCTGACAAAACATTGCAAAACCAATCCCAAGTATATCCATCATTTAGGAGGCGTAAACCAATTTTGAGCCTCACATCCATGATGAAGGCCCGGCAGCCTGATTCTTGGGCCTGAAGTTCTGCAGGACCTTCCACAGAAGGGGCATCAGGTTGAACTTTGAATTGGCATCTCTGGCGCCTTTGTTTGTACTTCCGTCGCTGCTTTGCTCAGATAGTCAAAGGCACATTCCTCGAGAGCAAGCTGGACACTTAATGCAGGGGACACCAGGCATGTTTAAACCCTAGGCGTCTCGTGCTCCACAATTGGGCATGTGCAAATGTATTGAACTTTCGCATGGTGCTTGTTTCCAGGATCCATTCCCGTTAGACTTGGTGATTACAGTTTTATGGCATTGCAAATATTTCCTTGGAGTTAGATCCTTGATGATCCTTGTATTGGTTCCTGCACCACGGTTTACAGCCTTTGCTGCATTAGCTCGGCTGGGGCCCTGGCATCCATGGGG
>JAKSCU010000084.1 GCA_022360435.1 Bacillota bacterium | reverse complement strand
TTGCTGCGGCATGCGGCATGTCCGGCGCGGTATGGGGGCTGAAAGGGTTTTTGTTGGCGGGGGGATTGGGTGACGCCCCGGTCTTGTTCCTGTGCTTGGCTTTCGGTGTCGCGGCGTACCTGCTGCTAATGCTGATTGGCGGCGGGTTTGATGAACAGGACCGGGAAAAGTTCAAGACTTTGTTGCGGTTCAGGCTTACCTGACCACCAGTTTTATTGGAGCAATGGCAGTAACTTTTGTATGCCAGGAATAACTTGGTAATCGGTCAGGTCAAAATGCAGGGGTGTCACGGATATAAAGCTGTTTTTAATCGCTTCCACATCCAAGTCGGCGTCCACCGCGGGATTGGCCGGCGCCGAGTCTTCGGGCTCGCCTGCCATCCAGTAGTATATTTTGCCCCGCGGGTCCACCCGCTTGTGGAATACATTCACGTACCGCCGGGTGCTCAGCCGGGTTATTTTTACTCCTACCGGTGGGCCGGGCGGGATGTTGATGTTAATTAGGGTGAACCGGGAAGCGTTACCGTCTTTGGCTAAAAAGGGTACGATACGGGCCGCGAAACCGGCGGCGGGTCCGAAATTCTCGTGTTCATAAGTGGCCAGGGAGATGGCCACCGAAGGGATGCCGTTAATTATGCCTTCAACGGCCGCGGAGACGGTACCCGAGTACAGCACGTCGGTGCCAAGGTTGGGTCCCCGGTTGATACCCGAAATCACCAGGTCCGGTGTGGCGGGCAATAGTGCTTCGAGGGCCAGCTTGACGCAATCGGCGGGAGTGCCGTTTACAGACCAGCCGTAGGAGCCGTCGGGCAGCTTGATTTCTTTGGGGCGCAGCGGCTTGTGAGCCGTTATGCCGTGCCCGGCCCCGCTTTTTTCCTTCTCCGGCGCCACAACATGCACTTCGCCCAGCGGGTTGAGGGCTTTTTTTAAGGCCAAAATCCCGGCGGCCTGTATGCCGTCGTCGTTGCTGATTAATATGCGCATATGTTCCTCCAGTTTATTTCTTAAACCGCCACAGTGTGAGCTAAATTTGGCGCAGCCGTGGCGTCAGGTTTCGTAAATTGATATGGTAAGGGTGTTTTCGTCGCTGTTTTTGGTCATACCGAACATCAGGTTTTTGTCTTTAAGGCTTTTGTTCAGGAAATCCACCACCTTGTACATATCCTGATGCGTGGAAAAAGACTTCAAGGCGATTAGCTTTAGCTTGCCCCGGCCTGTTGTTTCATCGTGTTCCAAAAGAGATCTCCCCCCGTTATTTTCTAATCAAGGCAAGGGCTTCGGCCCTGGTGGCTTCATTGCGTTCGAATTGGCCCCGTACCGCCGAGGTAACCGTTTCAGAACCGGGCTTGCGCACCCCGCGCAGGGTCATGCACATGTGCTCGGCCTCAATTACCACCAGTACTCCATAGGGGTTCAGCCTTTTCATGATGGTGTCGGCTATTTGCGTGGTCAGCCGCTCCTGCAGTTGAGGTCTTTTGGCGAACCCTTCCACCACCCGGGCCAGTTTGGACAGCCCGGTGACATTCCCCTTGCGCGGGATGTAAGCCACATGGGCGTGCCCGTAAAAGGGCAGCAGGTGGTGTTCGCACATGGAATAAATGGGAATATCCTTAACCAGGACCATTTCTTCGTGTTCCTCGGAAAACATTTTTTTCAAGTGTTGTTCCGGGTCTTCCCACAACCCGCAGAAAATTTCGTTATACATACGGGCTACCCTGGTGGGGGTGTTTTTTAGTCCCTCCCGGTCCGCATCTTCCCCAATGGCTTCCAAAATCATGCGCACGGCTTTTTCTATCTTTTGCTGGTCGATCATCGCCGCTTTTCCTCCTCCTCTGATTACAAGTAACGCATTAAAGCGTGCGTCTGAGGAATGATCCTGACGTCATTAAGGTATTGCAAGGCCATGAGTTGCAGTTCAAGCATTACGGCGGGGCTGGCGGGCCGGACTCCCCCCGCCGGTGTTGCCGGTTGCATAATCAGCGGCACTTTTTCGTTTATTTGGGCAATTAGTCCGGCGGCGGCCGTTATTTCACCGGGCGGCGTATCCCTTGAGACCACCACCTTGACAAAAACACGGCGGGCCGAGGCCAGGGTCAAAAAAAGCCGGTGCGCTTCCCACGGGACGGACTGCCCGGTGTTGGAAAGCTTTATGTCCATGGAAATGTAATCTATTAACCCGGCTACCTGTTCGAGGTTGCCCGGTAATGTGCCGTTGGTTTCCAGGACGATACCTTCCCGGGTGGCCGGCAGGCCGGGAATCAAGTCCGACAGTAACCCGGGGTGCAGCAGCGGTTCGCCTCCCGTGAGGCTGACGGAGTGGTGCAGCGACGGGTTGAAGTGACGCACCAGGCCGGCGATTTGTTCCGGAGCCAATGGGTTGGGCAGGTTGAAGAAATCTCGGCCGCCGGGTGTCTTTTCTATTCTGCAATATTGATTGTAACCGGTGGGCGTATCGCAATACCGGCAGGCCAGGTTGCAACCCGCCAGGCGTATGAAAATCTGCCGCCGCCCCACCAGCGGGCCTTCTCCCTGAATCGAGGAGAATATTTCGTTGCAGTAAATCACTATGGCGGGTTTCACCTAACTTTATAAAAGGATGCTTAAGCGCCGGTCAGCGATAGTATAACCGGCGCCGCCCCGTTTTTAAATATTTCGCCGTTTTTCGGCATACGTCCTGCATTGGGCGTAAAAAAAACGCGCTACCGGTATGCGCGGGGGAAAAATACTTAGTTAAGACAGCCCTCCAACCTCCAATAAGCGCTAGCCCGTCAGACCCAGCGCTTTACGGTAGTTTTCAGCCGCTTCTTTGGTCCGTCCCAACTCATTGCACAGTTCGGCCTTTGTGGCCCATAGCTCGAATTCACCGTCGCAATTTACCGAAATCAATTCACAAGCTCCAAGGGCTTCCCTTAATTTTTTGAGTTTAATCAGGCAGTTGACTTTGTTGAGCAGTACCGTGTTTTTTTCAAAACCGTTTTTGCAATGGGACAGCGCGGTGTCGTAATGCATCATTGCTTTGCCGGTCTGGCCGCTGGATTCCAGGCACATGGCCAGATTGTTGAGCAGTATGGCGTCCCGGGGATTGTTTTGGACCGCGGCGGCAAAAAAATGGTGCGCCCTGGCTCCGTGTCCCGATTTCACATAACAGGCGGCCAGATTGTTCAGTATGGTGTAATCACCGGGGGCCAGGCCCCGGGCCAATTCGTAACAAGTCTGGGCTTCTTCGTATTTCTTCAGATTGTACAGGCTGTAACCCTTGTTGTTTAACAACTCCAGGCTGTTCAAGCCCAGTTCCTGGGCTTTTTCGTAATATCCCAGGGCTTCGCCGTGTTTGTTTAACTTGCTTAAAGCCAGGCCGGTGTTGAACAGCAGGCCCGGGTCGAATCTTTCTGTTTCCAATTCTTTGATAAAGACGGCCAGCGCCCTTTCCACCTTGCCCTTTTCCAGCAGTTCCAAGCCGGTGTCCTTGGCGGCCCGGTCCGGTTTTGATATGACGGCGGCAGTGATGTTGGAATAGTTGATGTTTCCGCCGGTGTAGCCATCCTCCCCCGGTTTTTTAAATGACGGCATCCGGTTGGTTTTGTTCAGCCAGTAGATAAAACAACCGATATCCTCGGGACCGGCCGCTTTTTTCCAGTGGGTTACCGCCATGTCGACCTGCCCCTTTTTCAGGCATAACCGGCTGGCGTGCAGGTGCAGCCAGCGATTGTCTGGCGATTTTTTAATGGCTTTTTTGAACATGTCCATAGCCATGTTTTGCGAGCCCAATTTTTCCAAGATCAGGGCCATACCAAACAGCATCCTGGCGGCACTGTTGAGACCGCTTAATTTTTTAGTGAATTCCGCCACCGGCACCCACCTCATTTATCAGGCTTGCCTTAATTTAATATAGCCTTATTCGACTAAAGCCTTATTCGACCAACCATGCACCATTTCCTTCCAAAACAGTTATAAAGTTATAGACATTTGTTCTTGTTTTAGGACATTAATAGACTAAAATTGATTTTTGCGGCGGGTGGTGCATCACCCGCGGCCTTGTCGGTTTTATTCAATATGCCGGTGAGAATACTATGCTTGAAGCGCATAATCTTTTTGCGTTAAAAGGAGGTGAGGGCATGGCCAAGAAAACAAAGCCGGGTGAAAAATTGCGCCGGGGTGATGCTTTTGTCGAAGAACCTACGGGCTCCGCCCCCCGGGTCAATTTGGACGGGCGGCATGAGGCCGGCGACGCCGAGGCCGGGGCTGCGGAAAAAAGTATTAAAAACGGGCGCGTTGAGGGAAGCGATTAAAAACGCTGAGCATATTCACCTCCCGGCCACATAATATTTATGGTAGAACGGGAGGTGTGAAATAATGGTTTTAAAGGAGGAAAGAACCGTACGGACACTGAGCTTTTCGTCCGTAGTGAAAGGCGCGCTGGCTGCGTTGGCAATAACGGTGCTGGGGAGCGCCGCAACCGGCGCGGTTTACCAGTTGACCGGTGTCGCCGAGAGCACTCTTCCGGCAACAGCCACGGCGCTGTATTATTTTAGCATAGTGGCGGGTAGTTTTATAGCGGCCCGGGATGCCGGCGCCAGGGGGTTGCTGCACGGGGTGGCGGTGGCGCTGTTGTTTTTACTGGCGGGATGGTTTATTGCCGGCTTGCTTTTTGATGCTAAAGTGGCGCCGGGCAGTTGGCTGCTGAAAGGCGGCTTGTCCGGGGTGGCCGGCGCGGTGGGCGGCGTGCTGGGCGTGGGGTTGTCCCGGTAGTGTTCATTAAGCTAAACAGCCGCGACAAAAGGAGCGAACCTCCGGTCCGCTCCCACCTTTTACTTCCATACTTTCATCAGCCAACTGCGCAAAAAAGAAGGAAGCCGCACGAAATAGACCCGCAATACTTTCACGCTCCTTCAACGGTTTTTGATATAGTAATATATTATTGGCTTGCTTAAGCTAATGTGCCATTATATACACTTTAAGGGCCGGATATTACCGAATCCATGCCGCCAATTTATTCTTTATATGGGATATATCTCCTCGCAGGTGGGTTTTAACCGGTAATGAATTCAAAAATACCTTTCCGTAACGTTTTTCGATGATGCGCCTGTCCAGTATCACCACGGCGCCCCGGTCCCGTTTGCTTCTAATTAATCTGCCGAAGCCCTGTTTGAAACGGATTACCGCCTGGGGAAGGCTCAGCCCGTAAAAGGGGCTGCGTCCCAGGGCCGAGATGATTTCCTGTCGGGCTTCCTGTACCGGATCATCCGGCGGCGCAAAAGGAAGCTTGACAATGATCACGTTTACCAAGGCGTCGCCGGGAATATCCACCCCTTCCCAGAAGCTGGTGGTGCCAAAGAGCACGCTGCGCCCGTCCCGGGCGAATTCTTCCACCAGCCGGGAACGCCCCCCGTCCAGGTTGTGGCCCAGAAGGCAAATACCGGCGTCTTCAAATAGCGGCCGGGTTTGGTAATAAACGTCCCGCAGTTGTTTGTGGGATGTGAAAAGCACCATCGTTTTGCCGCCGGCCTCGGTGGCCAAGGAGTAAATGGTGTCTACCAGCGCGCCCAGGTAATTGGCGGCGTCGCCTTGGTTATGGACCGGCATGTCGTCGGCGATGCAAAGCAGACACTGGTTTTCGTAGTCAAAGGGTGATTCCATAATCCCGGTGTCCACGCTTTCCGCCGGCAGAAGGCTTAGGCCGCACCGGTCCATGAAGTGGTCGAACTTGTCTCCCACCGTCAGGGTGGCCGATGTGAGCACAATGGCCCGGGAGGTATTGAACAGTTGTTCGTGCAAAATCGCGCTGATGTCCACCGGGGTGGCGTGCAGGGTGCAGTTGACGTATCCCGTGCCGGCGGCGGGCTTGTACGCTTCAGCCCAACAGACGTAGTTTTCAATGGGCTTTTCCAGGATAAACAACAGGTCGGCCAGGAAATCCGTACCCAGTCCCGCCATCAGGTGGATATCCTGCAGTTTTTCCTCCCAGGGTTCACCGGCGGCGGTCCAATCCTCCAACATCCCGGTAACCGGTTTTAATGCGGCGAGAAAGCCCCGCAGGTGGTAAAGGAAATTTTGATACTGGGCCTGTACCGGTTCCAGCAGATCGGGTTCCCGGTGCAGGCGAAACTTGCTCTGATTGTAGCCTCGCCCGGCCAGGCTTCCGCAAGCTCCCGCCAGGCAGGTAAAGAATGTGTCGGCGCTATTTTTCAATTCCTGCCTGATTTTTTTGGTTTCACCCAGTGCCCCGAACCAGCGTTTCCCATCCTGGGGCGGGGCCGTCCCCTGCAGTTTTTTCAAGTGTTTGCCCGCCAGTGACAACCACCGGGTGATGCCTGAGCGGGAGACTTTTTTGCCCAGGTATCTGGTGGCTGTGTCTTCGATGTGGTGTGCTTCATCTATGACAAGTACTTCGTGCGGCGGTAGTATTTTGCTGTCGGCGGTCATATCCGTAAACAGCAGGGCGTGGTTGATAATCAACAATTGCGAATTTTCGGCGCTGCGCCTGGCCCGGGTGACAAAACAAAAACGGTTGTACCAGCGACAGCCCGGTCCAAAGCAGGATTCGCTGTCCGAACACAGCTGGGTCCAGTTTTCGTTGTCCGCCCCGTACAGGTTCAACTCGGAACGGTCGCCGTTGTCGGTTTCCTGCAGCCAGACCAGTATACGGGCGGCCAGTATGGCCTCGCCGGGCGCCAGGGCGGTGATTTCGCCCAACAGATGAAAAAACCGGCGCAGGCACAGGTAATTGGTGCGGCCTTTCAGCAGGGCGGCGTGGAAAGGCAGGCCCAACAAGCTGCGCAGCAGGGGAATATCTTTTTGCCAGAGCTGTTCTTGCAGGTTAATGGTGCCGGTGGCCACCACGGCCCGCCGGTCCTGCCGCAGGGACCAAAGCAGCGCCGGCAGCATATAAGCCAGTGATTTACCGGTTCCGGTGCCGGCTTCCAGCAGCAATATTCTTTGCTCGGCCAAGATCTGTTCCACGGCCCGGGCCATTTTTACCTGCTCCCGGCGGTGTTCGTAGTTGGGCAGCAGCCCGGACAGTGGACTGCCCGGACCCAGCAAATTTTCGATGGAATGGTCGTCCCCGGGGTCGGGCTTGCGGGCCGGGCAGAAGGCGGTCTTTTTTGCTCCGGCCGGTTCTTTGAAAAGCAGATTGGAGGTTATTTTCCCGGCACTGAAATCACTCACCCTGTTTCCAACTAAGCCGGCAAGGATTTCCGCCCAGGGGGAACCGCCCTGTTTGAGCAGCGCCAGAAGCTGTGTCAAGACGTCCAGCTTGATGGACCCCAGTTTATCCAGCAACAAATTGTATAAATCAATTGTGGACAAGGCGTCGTCAAGGGCCCGGTGTTGTTCACGCTTGGGCAGTTCCAGGTGCCGGACCAGGTTGGCAAGGCTGTGGCCGGGAGTGGCCGACAACACCATGCGGGCCAGTTCCAGGGTATCCAGGCAGCCGGTAAAGGGCAGTGTTCCCAAGCTGGCCGCTAAAAATGAGCGGTCGAACTCTATGTTGTGCCCTACCAGGGGAACCGGCTGCATAAAATTGTCTATTTCCGGCATTATTTGCCGCAGGGTGGGAGCTGCGGCCAGCCGGTCGTCGTCTATTCCGGTAAGCCGCTTGATCTTGAGCGGAATCCGGCATCCGGGATTGACCAGGCTGCTGAATGTTTCGGTTGCTTTACCGTCCAGCACCCTGACCATGGCCACTTCAATTATTTGGTCCTGGTCGGGCTGCATACCGGTGGTTTCCAAATCACATACAATAAATTCCATGATTTCACGTCCCGTCGAATAAAAGCACAATATTAATAAGCATTGGTCTGACTGGCCACTCATGAAGTTTTTTGATAATATTCTGGAAGGGGTGGAGATAATCCTGCCCTTTGATAACTTAACCGGGGGTTGAAACCTGTGCATGAGCGGAGCGTTGCAATTGACACGGCTGTTGATTACCTGGAACAGGTCTTGGGAGTAGACTGGCTGAAGGATTGTTTGCGGCTTTTAAAGAAGTCGGGTGGCGGGGGTGGCGCTTTCGGGCGCGCAATTGATTACCGGTCCTGCGGGGTGGCGCCGGTGGGCTATTACTGGTACCGGGCCAGGGAGGAACTGGCGCTGGCAGGCATGGCGGGCGCTCAGGCCGCCGGTCTGTTTTCCCTTTATGCCGCTGTAATCGGTGATGACTTGCTGGCATTACGGGGCAGTGACGGGCTGGAGGAAAAAATCCACCGCCTGAAAGGACCGGGGGAGGCGTCCGGGGTGGTGCGGGAACTGTGTGTTGCCTCGGGATACGCGCGCGGCGGTCGCCGGGTAAAGTTTACCGGGGAGTCGGGCGTAATCTCCGTTGAGCCCGGTATGCGGGTGTGGATAACCGGCGTCGGCCCGTTTATGGGGCCGGCGCCCCAAGGCGACAATAAACGCCGCCGGCCGGAAACGGACGGGTTGCCCGGCCGGCCGCCAACCGGGGTGGCGGCGGTATACTTGCATGAGGATGCCGGGAGCCCCGGAGCGCCGGGCGGGTCCACGGCCCGCCCCGATTTTGCCGCCGGGGGCGCCCAAGCCTTTGATGAGCCCGTGATTGTTTTCAGCATAGGGGCCTCACACGGGGACGGCGGCCCGGTGATTGCGCGCCGGGGACATATGGCGGCGGCCCGGGGGCGGCTTAGCGCCGGAGATTTTTATATACCCGATGAGCTTATCAGGCCGGCGCGGCGCGGCTAATCGTCACACTGGCACTGGTGCTCCGTCAACACCGGTCGCAGCATCAAGGCCGCCTTTTCACCCAGGTTGCCCGGGCCGGGAAAAAGCAGCCGCAACACCACCGCGGCGCCGTATACCTGGCCGTGCAAATAGGACCGGTAATTGCCGCTGTTTTCGGTATCTCTGCAGTTTTCCAACTGCTGCAATAATTGCTTCAGGTACTGAAGCACCTCTTCGGAGCTTTTATTGGCCGGATTAAAGCTCATAACTTGCCCCGGGAGACAGGACGACCACCCGGGCCGGCGTCTCCCGCTCCACTTCCTGCTTGAATTTCTCGGGATTCTGGGCGATCAGGGGCCAGGTGTTGTAGTGCATGGGGATGACGGTGTCGGGCTTGAGCAATTTTACCGCTTCCAGGGCATCTTCCGGCCCCATGGTGAAATTGTCGCCGATGGGCAGCAGGGCCAGGTCGATGGGATGCCGTTTGCCGATTAAGCCCATGTCGGCAAACAGCCCGGTGTCCCCGGAGTGGTAAACGGTTTTACCGTCCATTGAGATAATGAAACCGCAGGGATTGCCCAGGTACTCTATTGTGCCGTCTTCTTTGGGCAGCCCGCTGCCGTGCAGGGCCGGGGTCAGCTTGATTTGCACCGGTCCGAAGCTGTTGCTGCCGCCGATATGCATAGGGTGGGTTTGCGCCCCGAATCTGCCGCAGTAATTCGCTATTTCGAACACCGACACAATGGTGGCGCCGCAGTTTTTGGCGATGGCGACGGCATCGCCCAGGTGGTCGGCGTGCCCGTGGGAAACCAGGATTAAGTCTGCGTTTATATCTTCGGGCTTGGCGCCGGCGGCGGGATTGCCGGTGATAAAAGGGTCGATAATGACATTTGACGCACCGTTAAGCAGAAAACAGGCATGACCCACAAAAGTGATCTTCATTTGATTATTCTCCTTTCCATAACCTGGATATAATTTCACTCCCATAGTTTACTTAGTTCTCCCGTCAGCGGTTGTAACGTGCCCCAGTATTTCGTAGGCGGCCGCATACGGGTCCATCTCCTTTCGGGCCACCTTGTCCAGCAGTTCGTTGACCCGGCCGGGCAGTTCCAGTTGATTGAACACCTTCTGCCGCCACTTGTGGGTGGCGATTTCCAGGGTCTCTTTCCGGATTCTTTCCCGGCGCCTGGGGGCGAGAATATTTTTTTCCTCCAGGTGAACCCGGTGTTTTTTGATGGCTTCGGCCAGTTCGGCGATGCCCTGCCCCGTCAGGCAGGAAACCTGCACCACGGGCGGCCGCCATTTGTCGTGCTGGCATTGCTGATCCAACATTATTGCCACTTCGGCGGCTATTTTATCGGCCCCGGGCAGGTCGCACTTGTTTACGGCAAATACATCGGCTATTTCCATGATTCCGGCTTTGATGGTCTGTATGGCGTCACCGGCCCCGGGGGTTAAAACCACCACGGTGGTATCGGCCACGTGCATGATGTCCAGCTCGGCCTGACCCACCCCCACGGTTTCAATAATCACCCGGTCAAAACCAAAGGCGTCCATGGCTTTGACCACGTCCTTGGTGGTTTTGGCCAGCCCGCCCAGGCTTCCCCTGGTGCCCATGCTGCGAATGAACACGCCCTTGTCCAGCGCGTGTTCCTGCATTCTAATCCGGTCGCCCAGCAGGGCGCCGCCGGTGAACGGGCTGGTGGGATCCACCGCGATGATGCCCACGGTTTGTTCTTCGGCCCGCAGGGTTTTCACCACCTGGTCCACCAGCGAGCTTTTACCGGCTCCGGGCGAGCCGGTAAAACCTGTCACATAGGCGCGGCCCGTGCGGTGAAAAAGTTCTTGCAACAGTTTTTCGTGGCTGGGGTCCTCGTTCTCCAGCAGGGTAATCAGCCGGGCCAGCCCCCTTGTTTCTCCGGCCTTGAATTTATCCAGCAAATCTTGCATATTGCGAAAACCCCCTATGGTTGAAGTTGCTTGAATCTTCGGTTAAACTTTATTTTACTTTAAGAAAGTATACCTTGCCATATGTATGGCAATGGCGGTGGAAAAAAGTATAAAAAAAGCGCACTCATTCAGTTCCCTCTGTGTGCTTTTTAATACTCCTATCCTTGAATCCGGCCATTAATATGGCCGGGTATACTTTCCTAAGAGTATCAAAAAGCGCGCGCTCCAGGGAACAAAAATGTGCGCGCTTTTTTAAATTCGCCGCTTAAAGGTTGAAATCCTGTTTGAATGTTCTGTATCCGGCAATAAAAAGCCCTCCGGCCTAAGGGAGGGAGAAAAAAACCGGTATACGGTTTATTTTTCCGTTAACACCTGATTTTTTACCGTTGGAGCGATAATTATTTCCCAAATCCGGTTTTATAAATAAAATAAAGATAACCAAAATGTTAATAACCTAATCTCCTCTCCCTTTCTCCGCTGTATCCTTGGATACAGCTATCTTTTTTTAATACTCTTAGGAAATTATACCCGGCTATATTAATGGCCGGATTCAAGGATAGGAGTATTAATTAAAAAGCGCACACAAAGGGAACCTGAATGAGTGCGCTTTTTTTATACTCTTAGGAAATTATATTTCCGGCCATATTAATGGCCGGATTCAAGGATAAGAGTATTAAAAAGCGCACGCCAAGGGAACTGAATAAGTGCACTTTTTTTAAGTGTTTGGGGCTTCTTTATAAGTTGTCAATGTGTTTTTCGGCCGATACCGCGGCTATGGCTCCGTCAGCCACGGCGGTAACCACCTGACGCAGGAGTTTTTGCCGGATATCTCCGGCGGCAAACAGGCCGGGTATGGAAGTGCGCATTTCTTCATCAGTTATTATATAACCGTTGGAATCAATGTCAATCAGGCCGCTCACCAGTTCGGACACGGGCCGGGTGCCTACGTAGACGAATACGCCGTCCACGTCGAGATTTTGGGTTGCGCCATTTTTCACGTTTTTCAACAGCACTTTTTCAACTGTTTGATCACCTGTTATGCTTTTTACCACCCGAGACCATTGAAAATTAATTTTGGGGTTGTCCATGGCGCGCCGCTGCAGTATTTTTGCCGCCCTTAATTCGTCCCGGCGGTGGATTACATGCACCCGGCGGGCAAATTTGGTCAAATACAGGGCTTCTTCCACCGCGGCGTCGCCGCCGCCAATGACGGCCACCGCCTTATCCTTGAAAAATGCTCCGTCGCAGGTGGCGCAATATGATACGCCGCGACCGTGGAATTCATTTTCCCCAGGGACGCCGATTGTCCGGGGCTGCGCTCCGGTGGCCAGGATTACGGTTTTGGTTTTAATTTCATCATCGTCGGTTTTCAATTTAAATAAACCGTTGTCCGGAATAATGGATTCGACGTTGGAGCTAAGCACTTTCAACCCGAAACGGGTGGCCTGGGCATACATTTGCATCATCAATTCCGGCCCGCTTACGCCGTCGGTAAAGCCGGGATAGTTTTCGATTAGTTCGGTGCTGGCGGCCAGCCCGCCGGGCATACCTTTTTCCAGCAGTATTGTTTGAAGGGCCGCCCTGGCGGCGTATATCCCCGCGGCTAACCCGGCCGGGCCGCCGCCGATTATGGCCACGTCATAAGGATGCATTATATAAAAAGGCACCTCCTGATTTTAATATGTTGACGGTATAATATCGCAGTTTCAGAATATTGTCAACGTCAGGTTGGAGACAGCAATGAATTGGACTAACCCAGGAGGAGGGATATACTTGTTGGAAGGTGAAGACGGAGTTGTTCTAGGCAAAAAAATAAAGGAAACGCGTCTCAAGCTGGGTTTGACCCAGGAAAGTCTGGGCAGGCGGGCCAAACTGCATTACAGTTATATTGGCCAGGTTGAACGGGGCAACAAGGTGCCGTCCATCAAAACCTTAAAGCGCATTGCCCTGGCTTTGAATATCAGCATGGAATCATTGCTTTACCAGGAAGTCGGCACAAAAAGCGCCGACGAGGATGTCCTGGTGCGGGAGTTTGTTAACGCGGTGCGGGATTGCCCGCCGGGCGAAGTGAAACTGTTGCTGAACATTGTTCGGCAAATCAGGGGCTACCTGGAGGAAACACGGAAAAAAGACGGAGAGATGCGGGAAACCGGCGTGCGGCACGGGAACTTGGAGTAATGGGCGCGCGAAAATGGAGCAAGGTACGGTTCGGGCGTCTTTGAAGCGCAGCCAAGGGTCTCTTGGCGTAGCTGAAGTTCCTGCGCATCCTTCCGATAATAACAAAACCCTGCGGACAAGGTTTAAACAGCTTAAATACCCAGATAAGCTTTTTGCACTTCCTCATTTTTGGTCAATTCCGACGCTTGGCCGGAAATAACTATTTGCCCGGTTTCCAGCACGTAAGCCCTTTGGGCCACCGAGAGAGCCATTCTGGCGTTTTGCTCCACCAGTAAAATGGTGGTTCCGCCGGCGTTGATTTCTTTTATGGTGCTGAAAATTTCTTGAACCAGCATTGGCGCCAGTCCCATGGAAGGTTCGTCCATCAGCATCATTTTGGGCCTGGACATCAGCGCCCGGCCGATGGCCAGCATTTGTTGTTCGCCACCGCTCAGGGTGCCGGCCGCTTGCTTTTTGCGCTCCTCCAGCCGGGGAAACTTGGCGAACACTTTATTGATGTCTTCTTTAACGCCCTTGTCTTTCCGTATAAAAGCCCCCATTTCCAGGTTCTCCAGCACGGACAAATCTTCATACAAACCAAAACG
>JAKSCU010000270.1 GCA_022360435.1 Bacillota bacterium | reverse complement strand
TACCGCACCGCCGGCGGGCTGCACGGCGAAAATCTGTCTTTGGACGATCTCAAAGACAAAAACAGGCTACAGCAAATTATCGCCGAGGAAAGGGTGGAAACCATTCATTCCCAGGAAGCCACCCTGGAGCAGATATTTGTCCGTCTGACGGGAAGGGGGCTGCGGTAATGAAACGTCTGGGCGCTTTGACGGCCAAGGAGATAAAGGTGGCCACCCGCAACAACTTCTTCGCCATCATGGTGCTGCTGGCGGGTATTTACCTGGCGGCGGTTTTCTGGTTGTTGCCGGGAGAAATTAAATTCGACCCCCGGATTTATTACGCCGATCAGTCGGGCACAGGGGTGCTTGACAGGATGCTGGATGATTTTACGGGGTCCAAAGAAAAGCTGGCCGGTGAGGATGAGGTATACCAGCGGCTCAGGCAGGAAAATTACGCCTGGGGCATGGTTGCCGTCCCGGGAGAACCGATCCCCCAGGTGGAGCTGCTGTTTCAGGGCTGGGAGGACGAGAGGCTGAAAAGTCTGCTGGTCAGCACTATCCGGAGTGAATTGGCCCGGAACTGGCTGGGCGCCGCCGACACGTTTCAAATCAGGGAAGTGGGCGGAAAAACCGTGGAATGGCCGCCTTTCAACAAGTTTCTGGTGCCTCTGTTCATGTTCAGCGAGGTTTTCATGGTGGGCATGTTTTTTATCGCGGCCCTGTTATTTATCGAGCGGGACGAAGGCACATTCAAATCATTCCTGGTTACGCCGGGCCGGATCTGGGAATACCTACTGTCCAAGGTGCTGGCCATGGCGGTGATAGCGGTGCTGTTCACCCTGTTGCTGGTGGTGCCCACCCTGGGCGCCGGACCGGATTATCCCAGGCTGCTGGCGCTGGTGGTGCTGACCAGTGTTTTCACCAGCCTGCTGGGCGTTTTGGCGGCCAGTTACTTTAAAAACCTGTCCCAGTTTATTTTCCCGGCGGCCTTGCTGTTAGGGGTATTTTCCTTGCCGGGCATCAGCTATATGTTTCCCGGCTTCGCACCGGATTTTGTCAGGCTGTTGCCCACCTATGACATGATTTTCGGTCTGCGCCAGGCTGCGTTCGGCCTGGGGGAAGGAACCGTCTTTACCCGGGCGGCGGTTATGTTTCTGGTGCTGGACGCGGCTTTGCTTTACCTGGCCGGGCGGCGTTTTAGCCGCCAGGAAGTGTGGGGTTAGGGGATGGTGACGATGTTAAGCATAAAGAGGGTTTTGCTGTTACTGAAAAAAGACCTGGTCAGCGGACTGCGGGATAATCTATTTTTATATATTATTATTGCGCCTCTGCTTATGGCTGTTTTTCTAAGGTTCTTTGTGCCGGCCCTGACGTCAAATGCGGTGAACGTCATTGTGCCCGAGGGGCAAAAGTCGGCGGTTTACGCCGAACTGAAAGATTATGTCCGGGTGGAATACGCCGCCGGCATGGAGGCCATGAAAGCCCGGGTGCTGAAGTGGGACGACGCCGTGGGCGTGGTGGACCCGGGAGACGGTCAACCACTCATCATAGTCGCCGAGGGTAACGAAAACCGGGCTGTTATAGAGATGGTGGGCGCCGCCCTGAACGAGATCTCGGGTGGGTTGGAGAGAGTGCCGGTCCGGGAAGTCGACTTGGGCAAGCCCCAGCAACCCGCGGTTATTATTACGGCTATGATGATGTGTTTCACGGCTCTGATGATTGGGGGAATGCTCACCGGTTTTACCATGGCCGAGGAAAAAGAGCTGAACACCAGGCAGTCGCTGCGGGCCAGCCCGCTTACCGACCTGGAATACATGGCCGGCAAAACAATTACCGGCATGCTGGTGGCCTTGTTCCTGGTGTTGCTGTACACGCTAATACTGGGCGTAAGTTTCAGTTTGCCCAAATTGCTGGTGGTGTCGCTGGCAGGGGTCGTGGTTGGCGCCATTTTGGGCTACCTGGTGGGGAACATCAGCAATAATCAACTGACCGCCATCGCCAGCGCCAAGATCGGCTCCATGCTGTTCATCGCTCCACCGGTGGTGGCGCTGCTGTTGCCCTCGTCTCAGCAATTTTTCCTGTATTGGATACCCACTTACTGGACCTTTGCCGGCTATCGCAGCATTTTTTGGGAAGACGGCAGCTGGGCTCAAGTGCTGCCGCTGTTCGGGTGGAACATGGCGACAAACCTGGTGTTCCTGGCGCTGGTGTTTTACGGGATTAAAAAGTACGAGGGGCATGTTTCTTCTTAGGGGTTTGGTGATTTCAATGCCAAGAATCTGTTCCCGCCACGGGGACAGATTCTTGAGACTGCATCACCGCGCCGGATTTTCTTTTTCCAGGTCGGCTTTTACTTCCTCCCGCATGCCTTCCTTCACGTTGTCCGTCGCCTTTTTAAATTCCTTTACGCCCCGGCCCAGGGCCTGCCCCACCTCGGGCAATTTGCTCGGGCCGAAAATCACCAGCGCAATCACCAGAATCAACAACAGTTCCGGAAAACCCAAACCAAACATTATCCATACCTCCTTTTTCCAGGCGTCAGGCGCCGTTTCTTTCGACAAACGTCACAGGTGTGAAGAAGCCGCCGGTCAGGATATCAGGCCGGCCGCGCGGTAACGGCGCTGCCGGGCCTTCTGCACCAGCCAGGCAACCAGTATGCTAAGCTCGTAAAGCACCAGCATGGGGCCGGCCATCAGCAACTGGGTCACCACATCGGGGCCGGGGGTGAGCACGGCCGCCAGCACCAGAATGGCCAGCAGGGCATATTTGCGGCGGCGGGCCAGGAAAGACGCGCTGATTACACCCATGCCGGCCAGCAGGTAAGCCGCCAGCGGCAACTGGAACACCAGGCCGAAGGGGATAAAAAACGCCAGCACGAAGGACAGGTATTCCCGCACGGTAATCATGGGTGTCAGGGTATCTCCGGCCATGAGCAGCAGGAACTTCAGGGCCAGCGGATACACCGCCAATCCTGCAAAGGCCGCTCCGCCGGCGAACAGCAGCACCGACAGGGGGAAAAGTATATACGCCAGGCGCCTTTCCCGCCGGGTCAGGGCCGGCAGCACGAAGCTAAACACTTGGTGGGCCACCACCGGAAAGGCCAGGATAAAACCGCCGATAAGGCTGATTTTAATCTTAGTGATAAATGTTTCGGTGACCCGGGTGGCGATTACCGGCACTTCCATTTGCCGTAAAGGGGCCAGCAGCATTTCGTACAACCGGTCCCCGAATAAGGCGAAGGTTGCCGCCGACAACGCCAGTACCGCGATGCCGGACACCAAAAAGACTTTGCGCAATTCCCCCAGATGGCCCCGAAGGGGCATATTTTTATTTTGCACCGGCATCATCAGCCCCTTTTTTATCCATTTGGTCGCTCCATAGCCGGTGACGCCGGCGGGCGTAGTCCAGGTCCACCTTGCCGGTGAACATGCCCGGCAGCAGGAAGCGGTTATCCTTAAAAAGGAAAGCCCCCAAATGAGCCATTAAGCCGATAATAATTAGAAACATGCCGACATTGTGCAGCGTAGTGGCCCAAAAAACCACGCCCTCGGAAAAGCTGAACTGAAGCAGGTTTTTCAGCACCTTGATTACACCGGTCACTATAACCAGCAGCAGGCTGAAACCGATAAACGCGTAAGCCAGGCGCTGTTCGGCCAGGTACTTGTCGTTGTCGGGTTCTTCGCCCCGGCCCAGCATGGCCATGATGATGCGCCCCGATTCTTTAATGTCGCCCCGCCGGGGCAGGATGGCGAAATCCCGGCGCAGCCCGTGGTAGACCAGGTGGTAAACCACAGCCAGGATCAGGGCCGCCGCAGCCCAGTAATGGATGGCCAGGGTGATGGAATAATCCGACGTCCAGCCCAGGCCGGGCAGTTGATCAACCATGTAGCGTTTGTACATGGGCATCTGGCCCATACCGCTGAATATAAGCAAAAAGGTGGAAATAGCCACCGTCCAGTGCACGAAGCGGACGGAGAACCCGTGGCGCCTGATTTTGTCGGCCATAGTTATTTATCCCCCTTCATGGTCCGGTACGCCGCATACCCGGCGGCCACCGCACCGGCCACCGGGGCCGCCACCATGCTCAGGGCGATGCCGTTGACGCTGTCCATGTAGTTGCCCACCTCCGCGGGCATTCCGGGGAAGCCGGGCAACGCCGGGTTGGGCTGGGACGCTTTTTGTTTCTCCAGCGCGGTGTGGATTTTTGTAAAGGGCGCCGGGGAAATGTACAGGGTGGATGTGCCGCCGTTTTCCTTTTCGCCATATATATACCCCTTTATAACTCGGGCCCGTGCACGGGCCAGGGCGCGCATTTCACCCAAGGGGCCGATTAAAATGGCTTGGCGGGGGCAGGCTTCCACACAGGCCGGTTTTTTACCCGCCTGTAGCCGGGGGTAGCAGAGGTCGCACTTGTACATCACCCCGCCCCCGGCGAATTTGGGAGCGATTTTTAAATATAGCCCCACTCCGGCCTGCCGGGCCGGTATACCCCAGGGGCAGACATCCCGGCACTTGGCGCCGCCCAGGCAAAGGTTGGTATCGATGACCACCGGGCCTTCGGGTTTCTTGTGCTGGGCGCTGAACGGGCACAGATTGGCGCAGGGCGGATTGTCGCAGTGCATACAGCGCCTGGGAACCGCCAGGGCATAACTCTTGCCCCGGTGCTCAACTGTAACTTTTTGCACGAAGGTCCAGTTGTAAGGGGTTAGCCGTGTGGTCAGTTCCTTTTTATCCGACCAATCTTCTTTCTTTTTTTGCGGCCAGTAATCCCCTATTTCTTCCACGGGCCGGGGAAAACGGTCTCTGTTCTCCCGGCCGCAGGCCGTTACGCAAGCCGGTATTTTAAATTCCCGGCAACCGTCGCAGCGGGTGAGGTCGATTACCGTACCCACCTGCGGTTTACTCGCCGAAGCCTGCTTGCCCGGGCCGGTGAACGCCAAACCGCCGGCCAGGCCCGAAGCCAGGGAGCGTTTGAAAAATTCCCGTCTGGAAAAGCCGGACATGGCAACGCCTCCCATAATTTTATATGCTTAAATTATAATATATTAATTAAATGATTAAGTCAACTGTTTTTTTACCTTGGCCGGGCGCGCCCGGCCATATTTATGGCCGGATTTAAAAGCGTCAAAAAGCGCGCGCAAAGGGAAATAAATTAGCGCGCTTTTTACCGGCACCAGTTGCTTGTCCCCGGGCCGGCTTGCTTTTTGAACCAGGTTCCTGCGTATCCTTTAACAAACGCCGGGCCTCTTTGAAAGGTATTTCTTTAGCACGGGCCGGTGGAAAAGGTTATAATAAAACCCAGATGTCAAACTCAACACCGAGGGGGATATTATGGACCCGGTAAGCATGGCGCAATGCCGCCATTACGATTACGATGCGGTGGAAGCGTCTGTTCGCCGTTGTGTCGACCTGCTGGGCGGCATAAATAAATTTGTGCGGCCGGGGCAGCGGGTGCTGCTGAAAATAAACCTGCTTACAGCCGCGGCTCCGGAAAAAGCCGTTACAACACACCCGGCGGTTACCCTGGCTCTTTCCAACCTGGTGCGGGAAGCCGGCGGACGGCCTGTTGTGGCCGACAGCCCCGGCCCCATACCTTACACCGCCACCGGCCTGAAAATGGCTTACCGCTCCGCCGGTTACCTTGCATTAAGCGAGCAGGGGCTGCTGGAGTTGAACTGGGACACATCAGCGGCCTGGTTGTCCTGTCCCGCCGGCAGGGCCGTCAAACGCTTTGAGGTGATTCGCCCGGTGGTGGAGTGTGACGCGGTGATTGCCGTCCCCAAGCTCAAGACCCACATGTTCACCTCCTTTACCGGCGCCACCAAGATCCTTTTCGGCGTTATCCCCGGCCTGGCCAAGGCCGGTTACCACGCCAAGCTGCAAAGCGGAGAACAGTTTGCGGACATGCTCCTGGACATTGTCGAAGCGGTAAAGCCCACACTGTATTTAATGGACGGCATACTGGCCATGGAAGGGGACGGCCCCGGGCTGCACGGCCGCCCCAGGCCTTTGGGCGTGCTGCTGGCCGCCGCCGACCCGGTGGCCATGGATGCGGCGGCGTGTGGAATAATAGGCATGGATGTTATGGAAGTGCCCATGCTGCGGGCCGCGGTGGAAAGGGGTTGGTGGAGCGGAAACCCGGCTGATGTGGAAGTGCTGGGCGACCTTTGGGATAAGGTGGCCGCGCCGGATTTCAAGAAGCCGGACCGGGTGGCCCGGGACGCCCGGGGGCTGGACCGTATGGCCTGGTACCAGCGCATTTTGGTGCCGCTGTTCAAACAGGCGCTTACGCCGCGCCCGGTTCCCTCCGCTGAACGGTGTAATTCTTGCGCCACCTGCCACCGCATTTGCCCGCAAAAAGCCATAACCATTACCGGAGATGCGGCTTTGGTAAATGACCGCGACTGCATACGCTGTTACTGCTGTCACGAAATGTGTCCCGAGGCGGCCATAGACCTTAAATACAGCATTGCCGGCCGGGTTATCGGACGCATTGGGTTGTTGGGCCGCGGTGGAAAATAAGAACATTGCCGTGTCGCGCGGTTACCGCTAACTAAATTGGTTACATTAAAAAGAGTTTGCTCAAGTTTTTTGGAGGGGATGCCATGACAAAAAAAAGACGCGTCCAGGGAAAACTGCGGGATAAGAATTTGGGGGAGGCTGGAGGAAACAACATTGAAACCCTGGGGCGAATGATTAACGCGTCCAGGGCCTTTAGAAGCCTGCCGCCCGAAATGACCGTGGGCAAAAGGTACGACGGAGGGCGCAGGGAAGATTAAATTTGCTTCATAAAAAGCGCGCTTACTCGGTTACCCCTGGCGCGCTTTTTATTAGGCTTTATGGCCAGGGGTACTCATTTAAACTCCGGCTTTCTTCTTTCCAGGAAAGCTTTGACGCCTTCGGGGAAATCGCTGTCCGACCAGGCCATTAACTGCAGCGAGGCTTCGATTTCCAATTGTGCGCTCAGGCTGTTGTCACGACTCATTTTCAGCATTTGCTTGATGTAACGCAGTGCCCGCTGCGGACCGGCGGCCAGTTTGCCGGCCAGTCCCAGGGCTTCGGCCAGCAAGTCTTCTCCCGGCACCACCCGGTTGAATATGCCCAACCGGCAGGCTTGGGCCGCGTCTATAATGCCACCGGTAAGCAGCAACTCCGCCGCTTTGTGGTAACCCACCGCCCGGGGCAGGAACCAGGAGGCGCCGCTGTCCGGCACGGCGGCGATATTTACGAAGTTGGGGGCCACCGACGATTTGTCGGAGGCGATGATAATATCGCAGGCCATGGCCACAGCGGCGCCGGCACCCGCAGCCACCCCGTTGACCGCGGCGATGACCGGTTTTGCAAAACGGTCCAGCGCGGTGATTATCCCCGCGGCATTGTCCAGTATTTCCCTTTTTTTTAGGTTGTCGTCCGCCGCCAGCAGCCAGGCCAGATCGCCGCCGGCGCAAAAAGCTTTGCCGGATCCGGTAATGACAAGTACGCGAATATTATTGTCCTGTTCGGCTGTCTGCAAGGCCCGGGCAAATTCACCGGCCAAATCCAGGTTTATGGCGTTGAAGCTGGCGGGCCTGCTTAATGTTATCAGAGCGACACCGGTTTCTTTGGATTCGTAAGTTATGGTCTTGAAATCCATTTTCGCACCTGCCCTTAAAATGAATAGATGTTCATTCGGGAATCATTAAGTAATATTGGCCAATTGTTTAGCCATTCCTGCCGGCACAATAAAATTTTAAACGCATCTTCGGATAAGCGGCAACTCCTGAAAGTTTGTTTTCAGTGTAAAACTATATATAGCGAACTACTATGATTCAAACAGGAGTTCACCGGGGAATATTCGGCAGGGTTGTCACGCATCCGCGGTAGTTTCTCAGTGTGTAACTGTCACTGTTCTTGTCTTGGATATAGTAGTCGGGCATTAGCGGAATTTTTCCCATGTTGGTTGCCACGACATACATTGGTTGGGCCAAGCCCGTGGTATGCCCCCTTAGAGCATCCCTGATTAATTCAGCGCCCTTTTCCACCGGGGTGCGAAAGTGATCGATACCCGGTGCGGGCTCGCAGTAAAAGACATAATAAGGCCTTACTCTTATTGTTAACAGCTTTTGATGTAAAGTTTTAAAAGATTCTCGATCGTCGTTGATTCCTTTTAACAGCACCGCTTGATTGCCCACGTTGACACCGCAGGTAAGCAAGTCGTATACGGCCTTGGCGGTGTGCTCTGTGATTTCTTTCGCGTGGTTGCATTGGGTGTTGAGCCAGATGGGAACTTTATGAAACCCTCCCAGGGCTTTTAACAAATCTTTGGTAATACGTTGCGGCAAAACAATGGGAACCCGGCTTCCGAACCTGATGATCTCAATGTGGGGAATTTCTCTTAGTTTATTTACCAAATATGCAATTTTTTCATCGGGAAGCAGTAACGGGTCGCCACCGGTTATTAACACGTCTCTAATTTCGGCATGGTCCCTGATCCAGTCAAGCCCTTCATCAATATCAAAACGAAGTTGCAATGACTCATCAACCACCAGTTCTTTGCGAAAACAGTGCCTGCAATAATTAGCGCAAATATGCATAACTGTAAAAGCGATACGGTCGTGATATTGCCTTGCTATGGTATCCGGCCTTTTTTCCACGGTTGAGCGGTTTTCTTTATAAACAAGGTAATTATCAATGCCGTACCGGTTTTCTTTTTCTTTTAAAGACGGTATCACTTGTTTTCTGATGGGGCAATCGGGATTGTCGCGATCCATCAGTTGGGCGAAGTAAGGCGTTGTGCCCCATTTTGTGTTGGTTGTGATTATCGCTTCTCTTTCAGCATCCGTAATGTTAATTATTTCGACCAGTTTGTCAATGGTGTTAATCTGGTTTTGCATTTGATATTGCCATTTTTCCATGCTGAATCCCCCTTGAGCATTAGCGATTTTGGTTTTTTCCCCTTGGGTAATTCTACATGTTGCCAATGGTATCCTACAAGTGTAAATATATTAATTGGGGAATGACATTTTGTACTAAAGGAATTTCTTGCTTGCGGTAGAATAGTTTTTACCCAAGGTTATAATTTGTTATTTGGGAGGGAGTTAAAATGAAGATACTTGGAAAAATTGGTTTGTCGGTAACAATTCTAGCTTTGGTAATTGGTCTTGCCGCCTGTGGCGCCCCGGAAAACTCAGGCGGAGACGCCGAGAAAAAAGGTGAAACCGCCCCTAAAAAGTTAATTGTTGGCTGTGATACAAGCTTTGTCCCCTTTGAATTTTTAAATGAAAAAACAGGTGAATACGAAGGTTTTGATATAGATATGTGGGACACCATTGCCAAGGAGCTTGAGCTGGAATATGAATTGCAACCCATGGATTTTAACGGTTTAATTCCGGCGCTGCAATCGGGAACCATTGATGTAGCCATTGCGGGGATGACTATTAAAGAGACGCGCAAGGAAAAAGTTGATTTTGCCAGGCCTTATTATGACGCCGGTTTACTCGTTCTGGTAATGGCCGACGATGAAGAGATAAAAAGCGTTGACGACCTGGGGGGGAAGGTGGTAGCCACCAAAACGGGAACGACAAGCTACGATTACTCGGTGGAAGTTGAGGGTGTGAAGGAAGTAAAGCCATTCCCCAATATTGACGGGGCATACCTGGAACTAATCAACGGTGGCGCCGATGCCGTAATCTTTGATTCACCAAACGTTCTTTATTTCGCTGCCAATAAAGGAAAAGGCAAAGTCAAGCCCGTTGGGGACATACTGGAAGGGCAGCAGTACGGCATAGCTTTTCCCAAGGGCAGCGAACTTGTTGAAGATGTAAACACGGTACTGGAAGGAATGATGGAAAGCGGCAAATATGCCGAGATTTACGAAAAATGGTTCGGACAAAAGCCCAAGAAGTTACCAAGCGCATAAAAAGTTGATTGTCAGACGGTGGAAAAGCGTAACACGCGGTTGTTACGCTTTTTTTTTCTCAGGTGATAAACAAATGAATGAGGTGTTGACAACTTGAACCTTGATTGGAGCATAGCGATTGATGCGTTACCTTTGTTGTTGGCTGGAATAAAATGGACAATAATAATTGCCGTCGTGGGACTGTTTTTCGGCTTTTTCTTCGGCGCCGTGGCCGGGTTGGGCCGGGCTTCAAAAAATAAACTTGTTTTCGGTATGGCCACGGTTTATGTTGAAGCCATTCGGGGCACTCCCATTCTGGTACAAGCGCTATACCTGTATTTTGGCGTTAACCAGATTTTGCAGCAAACCATAGGGTTCAAGATTGAAAGCGAAACGGCGGGTATTATCGCCATCGCCATAAACTCCGGCGCTTATATTGCGGAGATTGTGCGTGGCTCTATTCAATCAATTGACAAAGGCCAGGTGGAGGCGGGGAGGTCGTTGGGATTAAGCAGTTATAAAACTTTTTATTATATTGTCTGGCCGCAAGCTTTTAAAAGGATGATCCCGCCGCTGGGCAACCAGTTTATCATCAGTTTGAAGGACACCTCCCTTTTTGCCTTTATTGCCGTCGGTGAACTGTTAAGGCAGGGACAGCTGGTGGTGGCAACAACTTTCGCGGCGTTTGAAATATATACAATGGTGGGATTGTTGTATCTTATGTTAACTTTATCCCTATCGTTTGTTTTACGAAAAATAGAAAGGAGGCTGGAGGTGGACTGATGATAACGGTTGAAAATTTGCATAAAAATTTTGGAGAACTTGAGGTTTTAAGGGGCATAGGCTGCCAAGTTGCGGAAAGGGAAGTCGTTTGTGTTATCGGACCGTCCGGTTCAGGCAAAAGCACATTTTTACGCTGCCTAAACTTGTTGGAGGACATAACTTCCGGAAAGGTGGTAATCGCCGGTTATGATTTAACTTGCCCCAAGACTGATATCAACAAAGTAAGAACTGAAGTTGGCATGGTTTTTCAGCAATTCAATCTTTTCCCGCATATGACGGTTTTACAAAATGTTACCCTGGCGCCGATTAAGGGGCGCTGTTACCCCAAGTTGCAAGCCGAACAGGAGGCCCTGGCAATACTTGACAAGGTTGGCCTGGGAGATAAGGCCCACGTGCACCCCAACAAGCTGTCCGGGGGGCAAATGCAGCGGGTGGCCATTGCCAGGGCGCTGGCTATGAATCCCAAGGTCATGTTATTTGATGAGCCCACCTCGGCTCTGGACCCGGAACTGGTGGGGGAGGTTTTGGGAGTTATGAAAGACTTGGCCAAAGAGGGTATGACAATGGTTGTGGTTACCCATGAAATGGGTTTTGCGCGAGAAGTGGCCGATCGGGTTATCTTCATGGATTACGGCAAAATAGTTGAAGAAAATTTGCCTATAGAGATATTTGGCAATCCGCAAAACGATCGCACGCGGGCGTTTTTAAATAAAATACTTTAATTGGCCGGTATGTAACAGATTTTTTGAGGTGAAAATTATGTCGACAAGTGAAACAACGCAAATTGCCTTGTTTTTGGTTGCCTCCATTGCTTTAATCATCACACCCGGTCCGGATATGATTTTTGTAACTACCCGAGGGATAGCTCTGGGCCGTATCGCCGGGATATTTTCCGCCCTTGGCGTGTGCGCGGGCTTGATTATACACACTTCCGCGGTAGCTTTGGGCTTGGCTATTTTATTGAAAACTTCGTCGGTTTTTTACTATACGATTAAATTTTTGGGGGTATTTTATTTAATTTATCTGGGTATTAAAACTTTGTTAAATGGAGATGTCACAGGCGGTTTTACGTCGGAAATTGATAAAAAGCCCAATGGGCAAATATTTTTGCAGGGCTTCATAACAAATTTGGTCAACCCCAAAATTGCTCTGTTTTTTATGAGTTTTTTGCCCCAGTTCGTTATATTTGAAAACTATGTCCCAACACTGCAAATATTTGCTTTGGGCATAACATACCTGCTTTTAAGTTTGATTTTTTTAATTATTATTGCCTTGCTGTCCGACCGTATTGGCAGGGTGCTTAAAGAAAAGGATTACATCGGCAAAAAAATTCGTTGGTTAACAAGTTCGGTATTTATCGGTTTGGGGCTTAACCTCGCTTTTTCAAATCGAGAATAAAAAATGGTTGATTGGTCTTATTAAGAATTCAGCATATCCGCCCGGCGGGCCAGTTGTTCCCGGCTGGGCAGCAGCAGAGCCAGCAGCAGGCCCACCACCGGGAATATCATCATCACGTGGAACACGGCGGGCAGTCCCAAATTGTCCGCCACCCAGCCCAGCATGGTTGCTCCCACCCCGCCCATGCCAATGGCAAAGCCGATCACCAGACCCGAAGCCAGGCCAACGTTGCCGGGTAATAGCTCCTGGGCGAAAACCACCGTGACGGCAAAGGTGGAAATGACCGCAAAACCGGCCAGCGCCACCAATATTATCAGCAAAAGGCCCTCGGTACGGGTAAACAGGTATAGAATGGGCACTAGCACCGACATTGAACCGACAATGATTGTTTTCAGACCCCAGCGATCCGCCGCCGGCCCGCCTGCCAAGGTGCCGAGCACGCCGGCGAACAGGAAGATCGACGTCAAGGTGGCGGCATAGGCCTGGTCGTGCTGCAGATAATGCACGTAATATTGCGGCAGGAAGGTGACCATGCCGAAATGCGTGAAGGAACGCATGATGACCACCATCACCAGCAGCGCCATCGGGGCGAAAAGGACCAGGGCGCCTACGCCGGCTGTGTTTAAGCCGGCCTTGGCTTTTTTAACGGTTGGAGCCGGTGTGGCGGTTCTTTCACCGGTCAAGTTGGTTAGGAAAATCCACAAAAATAAGGCCATAATGCCATTAAGTACCAGAAAGCCGGCTGTCCCGCTCAATCCGGCCAGCGCAAAGAAAAAACTGGCCAAAATCGGCCCCATGGCAAAACCCAGGTTTCCGCCCACGGAGAATAGGGACATCCCTGAAGCCTTGCGGTCTCCGCTGGCCAAGTGGGCGAACTTGGACCCTTCGGGGTGGTAAGCGGC
The DNA here is from genome assembly GCA_022360435.1 of Bacillota bacterium. Classification (GTDB taxonomy): domain Bacteria; phylum Bacillota; class Desulfotomaculia; order Desulfotomaculales; family Desulfallaceae; genus BRH-c8a. The sequence goes on along the minus strand of JAKSCU010000270.1, from coordinate 3,036 downwards.
TACGCCCAGCCCGCTGACCAGCGCTGCCAGCAGCAGGGTCGGGAAATTGGGCGCAAAGCCCGTAAAGGCCATGCCCAGCCCGGCGGTCAAGCAGCCCAGGGGAACCAGCCAGGCCGCCTTGAAACGGTCGCTCATAACGCCGAAAAGCGGCTGTATGATGGAAGAACTGAGGTTAAAAGCCATCATTACTATGCCCACCTGTAGTTGGGACAGCGCAAATACCGGCTGCAGGAAAACCAGTATTATGGGCAGCGCGCCTTGGTTGATGTCCGTTATCGCATGTCCCGTGCCCAGCAGGGCCAACGCCTTTTTATTCATCTTCAAACGTCAGCAATCCTTTCTGTGTTGCAGTCGGTCTTTATGTTGTGATTCGGCCCTTTTTATGTATTCCAATTATGCTCAGGCAAATCCTCTAATTATTTTGTTAAAATTGAACAGAAAAAATCCCGGGCCTGTTTTAGCTGCCCGGGATTTGCGCCTCCGGTGTCAGTCATTATCCAAAAGAACCCCCTGGGGGCAATATTTATGCATGGCCTGGGTGAACAGTTTCAGGTGGTGTTCTTCATCTATTATAATTCTCTGCAGCATTTCTACTATGTGCGGGTCCCCGATTAGCCGCTGATGTTCCTTATATTTGGCGATAGCTGATTTTTCAGCGGCGATGTCGGCGGCCAGGCGGTCACAGACGGCGTTTCCATAATACACATTGTCGGCGCACCAGTAGGTCTCTTTGTTTTTGGTCAGAGTGCGGTACCGGGGGTCTACCCCCAGCATCCGAATGGTTTCGCCCAGCATCTCCAGATGCCCCATTTCAATAATTGAAATGCATTCCTCCAGTTCGGCAAGTTCCGGGTATTTTTCTTCAAACATGAGATAGTGATAGAAATATTGCTTTATGGCTGTCATTTCACTGACTTGGCCGGCGTAGTCTTCCAGTAGCAGTTCGGCATAAAAGCGGTTGGGTTTTTGCACCTTTACCTCGGGGTAGGGAAACGGCAGAGCGCACCACCTTTTAAGGTGTTCGTTTTGAGAACCGCTCCGGTTTTTTTGATTGGTTGACAATATATCTCACCTCCTGCTCTTGTTATTGATTAAATCTATTAGATGAATTTTATTTTATACTTAATAATCAGTGAATAACTTGTTCCGGGGTGGCTGCATGGCTATAAACATTTGGAGGTATTTGGTCAAAACCGGCGAATTTTAACTAAGAGTATTGGCAATTCTTGTACTTTAGGTAAAGTATGACTTGACATATACTATGGCGAGGGCAAAGGAAAAAATTATTAAAAAGAGTGCGCTCCAGGGAACCGAATGAGTGCGTTTTTTTAAAAGCGGAGGGGGGGTACTTCTGGCTGACAAGCCCAAAAAAGATGCCGGCAAGAGTTTGCGGCTGAATATGATCATTAATTATTTGAACAAAAAAACACCATACGGCGGGGTTACGGTAAGGGAAATGGCCGAAAAATACGGGGTAACCGAAAGGCAGGTACACCGGGATCTGAACGCTATCCAAAACGACTTGGGTGTGGCGCTGGTTAAAAAAGAGCAGCCTGTGGAAGGGCGCAAAAGCGTGTTTTATAGACTGGCGGCCGGCTATCTGCCCAGTATTGACCCCGACAAAGCCACGGCTATTTTCCTGAGTTTAATCCAACAGCAGGGTTCCGCCCTGACCGGGCACCTCGACGAGTTCAAGGACGCATTGATTTCCACTTTATTCAGATATCATTACAACCCTCGGGAATTGGCGGTGGACAAATTGCAAAACAGGGTTCACCTGGTGGAAGAAACCTTGGCCGAACCGGAGCGGGTCGGAAAGCTGTTCGCCAAGCTGGTTGGCGCCCTAAAAAACTGCCACCGGGTGAAACTGTGGTACTATGCCGCTTACAGCGGTGAGGTTACCCGGCGGGTGGTGGAACCTTACGGGCTGATCTGCAAACGCAAAAACTGGTACCTGGTGGCTCACTGCCTGGAACGCCAAAACATAAGAGTGTTCCGGGTGGATCAAATTGAGGATGTGCATCCCCGCGCCGGGGAAAAGTTTGCGTATCCGCCTGATTTTAATTTGCGGGAGTACATGGCATCCAGTTGGGGTGTCATTAATGACGGGGAAGAATACCGGGTCAAGCTTAAATTCAGCAAGCCGGTGGCTTACCGGGCGGCAAAGATGGTTTATCACCCGTCTCAGGCGGTGGAGGAGGAACTGCCGGACGGTTCGATTATAATTGCTTTCAAGGTTTGCGGCATCACGGAAATGAAAACCTGGATTGTGCAATGGGGAGACATGGTGGAAGTGTTGGAGCCGGACTGGCTGAGAGAGGGCATGCGTAAAATGGCTGAAAGGATTTTTAATATTTACCATCGCCGGCCGGGGGACGGACACTGATATATGGAGCATTGCGCCTGGCTGCGGAAGGGATAAATGACGGCCAGTTTGACGACGGCAACGGCCTGATTGATATCAATATGTACGCCGGTGAGCCGGGTGTGGATCGATGATTCTTTTTCAGAGCATAACTGTGCCCAATGCCGTAGGGCAGCAAATATCCCTGTCGGGTATTGTGGTGCGCAACGGCATTGTGTTAATTGACTTTATCGAAAAGTCCAGGACCGCCGGCGTGGAGTTGAAAGAAGCCGTGCTCCGCGGCGGTGAAGCGCGGCTGCGCCCGATTTTGCTGACGTCAACGACGGCGGTGGCCGGCCTTTCGCCGCTGGCCCTTTTCGGGCAACCCGCTTTTCGCGCCGTTGGGGATAACTATTATTTCCGGCTTGGTTTTTTCCACCATACTGACGCTGGTCATAGTGCCCTCACTTTACACGGTGCTGAGCGAGTATAAAGAGAAGCGCAGGGCTGGCCGGGGGCATTGATTTTTTAACCTCATCCTGTATAATAAAATGAGTAAGAATAATGTGAAAGGCTAAAGGTATTAGAAGGCATGAGGAATCTCTAATCAGACATAACTAAATCCGTCTGGTTGGGTGCACTTTCCCAGGTGGGAAAGTTATTTTCCTATTGCCTTTTTTATTTACCTTTTT
>JAKSCU010000033.1 GCA_022360435.1 Bacillota bacterium | reverse complement strand
TCCTTTTTTAGTAAAATGGAATGATTGAATACATTGACATATGCTCTGCAAAATTAAGTACCAAAAAACAGATTGGGCAAGAAAATAACAATGCCTGGAATTAGGGCCAATATCAGCAAATTAATGATTAAAACCATGTAATACGGTAAGCATTCTCTTGCAAAATCTATAATTTTCACCTTTGTGATATCACAAACCGTATACATAACCAGTCCCACGGGCGGTGTTATATTGCCAATTGCTGAAGTAAGCAAATAGATAATACCGAAATGCACAGGGTCAATACCCATCTCTTTAACAACCGGAAGAAGCAGAGGAACAAGGATAATCATTAACGTAGCTCCATCTAAAAACATTCCCAGAATTAATACGGCAATCATAAATACCAGTAAAAACATCGTTGGAGTGGATACGTAGTTCAAAATAAAATTTGCAATATTATCTGATATTTTTTCATTGGTCACAAACCACGCAAATACGTTGGCAGAAGCAAAAATCATAAGACATGTGCAGGCAGTCATTGCCGTATCTGCCAAAGCTTTTGCCGCATCCTTGAACTTCATTTCCTTATAGAGCAGCACACCCAGTACTAATGCGTAAAACACTGCAATAGCACCTGCTTCGGTGGGTGTAAAGATTCCGAGGCGGATACCTCCAATAATAATTACAGGAAAAAGAATTGCAAGCAGTGCACTTTTCCCCTCACGGATTACCTCATTAATAGATGCTCGCTTTTGCCTTATTGGACTGTAACCTCTTGATTTGGATATAAAATAATTTGTAACCATTTGAAATAAACACATAAGAACACCCGGAACAATCCCGGCAAGAAACATCCTTCCCACAGATACATTTGCTATAAATGCATACATAATCATGCCTATACCCGGCGGTATAATAGGAGTTACAAGAGAAGATGCTGCAGTAATCACAGAGGAGTATGCAGAACTGAATCCCCTCTTAACCATATCCGGTACAAGAATTTTTGCCTGCATAGCCGCATCCGATCACTGCAAAACGAACTTTCTTTGTCAATCAATACACCCCCGATTACGACGAAATATACCTCTCTATCGTCTCTGAATGTTTATAAATATTTCGTGGCTCTTTT
>JAKSCU010000130.1 GCA_022360435.1 Bacillota bacterium | reverse complement strand
GAATCTACAGGAGAATACCTGCTGGTAGTAAAATATGCGAAAGTAAACACCGCAAATGCATATACAAGTATAAAAGCAATATTTAAATTAGCGGCTGTACTCTTTATTATCAGCGCAAAGCCTCCGGAAACCACTATGCCCAGAACGGCACAGCGGTTTGGAGAGGTTGCATGGGCACCGCCTGAAAACTTTCTTAAAACAACTGCCGTAAGCGAAACAATCAATACCTCCGCCAAAACATTGAATATTAAACCGAACACGACTGTCAGGACCAATGACCACAGTGTCTGTATCAAACCAAAAGCGCCGTAAGCGATTATTTCTTCCCGTTCCTTATCCATTTTTAAAATTCGGCCTATTTTGGAAGCCAGGTAATTTGACATTTTTTGAAGCATAAATTTTTACCTGTATCTTCTCTGGTTTATTTTTCTAATATATAAAACAATAAATGTCAACAATACGGTAAATAACAATGGTGGTAAACTTAATACCGTACCGATTATCGATCTATTAAACAGTATCTCAACAGGTAGTTTTAAGACTTTTGTGTATATGACTGTAAAAACCCACTCGCATATAAAAAGAAAGATTACATAAACTATACTTGATGCAATAGATTTATATATATCTATTTTACATATTTTAACAGATATAAAAATGAGCGTGAGAATCAGAATAATTGTATGCACACCAAAATGAACAGGTAAAAGCCTTGCCAAATATATAAGTACCCCCTGTATAACCCCTGATATAAGCAATCTTTTCTTATGGAGTTCCTTACCTGACAGCATATACACTAAAAAAACAGCAACAATGCCTCCCAGCATTACCCTTAAAAGCTGTACAATTGCTTGCATAAATTCCATAGGATACTTCGCCCCTTTGATAATTATTCCCTGCCTAATGCTTCAACCTCAACTTTATTCTACAAATATACAAAGAATTCCTGCATAAGTGGCGGTAAAATGTAAATTTTTTGTCAAATAAGGCAGAATAGATAAGAAAAGCATATTGTGGTATAAAAAAACCTCTGCAGGTCAGTGAAGACCGCAGAGATTTTTTTGTGGCTGCGGGAGAAGGATTTGAACCCTCACAAAATGAT
>JAKSCU010000333.1 GCA_022360435.1 Bacillota bacterium | reverse complement strand
GGCACAAGGAATTGGTTTGGTACTTACTACCTGGCTGCTGTTTATTCCAAGGCACTTTCTTCCACCGAAGTACAACAAAACTATAATGCAGGGTATGGGGATTCCGCCCCTGCGGATCCTTCAGCCCTGAGCGCCACTGCGGTGTCAACTACAGAGATCGGCTTAACCTGGCAGGACAATTCTACTGATGAGACGGGTTTTGAGATCCACCGGTCGCTGAATGCCACCACAGGCTTTTCATTGGTATCTACACAAGCTGCCAATGTAGTTAGTTATAACGATACCGGCCTCAATGCCAATACTACATACTATTACAAGGTAAGGGCTGTTAAAAGCGGATTGAATTCCAACTTCACAGCTACCGCAAATGCCACCACTAATGCCACCACGCCTACGGCTCCGGGCACCTTAACGGCAAGTCCTGTGTCCTCAACAGGACTTTCTCTTAGCTGGCAGGACAATTCCGATAATGAAACAGGCTTTGAGATCCATAGATCATTGACTGCGGGTTCGGGACATGCGCTGGTAACGACAGTCGCCGCAAATGTTACAACTTATACGGACAATAGCTTAACAAGTGGTACAACATATTATTATCAGGTTCGGGCTGTTAACGGGGCAGGATCCTCTGCTTTTAGCAACGAGGCCTCAGCCACAACCAATTCTTCATCGAGGGTAACTAACAGCTTACAGGTGTTATACAATTTCAGGGAGGGTTCCGGTAATGTTGTGAATGACGTTTCCGGAGTCGGCACGGCGATGGACCTGACAATTGCTACCCCTGCTAATGCTCAATGGCAATCCGGGCAGGGCCTGAAGACGATCAATACCGGCACGATCATCAATGCGGCAGGAGATGCAACCAAGATCATTAACGCAGTCAAGGCCTCTAATGAGATTACGATGGAAGCCTGGATTATTGTAGATGATCCCGATGCTAACGGCCCTGCCCGTATCCTCACAATTTCATTTGATGGAAATCAAAGGGGGGCAACGCTCGGCCAGAATGGTTTTGAGAGTCCACCTGTTGGAAATTACTTCATTACCACCAGGCTTAATACCTCAGATCCCAATGTTACAGTCAATGGAACACCCAACTTCTCCACCAATGAAACTTACTTACCATCGGACTTGCATCACGTGGTCTATACTAGAAATACCAGTGGTACAGAGCAGATCTATGTAGATGGAGTGAGTGTCGAAACCGGCTCAAGAGGAGGAGATTTTTCTTCATGGGC
>JAKSCU010000395.1 GCA_022360435.1 Bacillota bacterium | reverse complement strand
GGGGCCTCAACCAGTACATCACCCAGCGTACACTCGGCTCGAAGTCGCTTGCGGCAGGGCAGAAGGGCGTGGTCTTCGCAGCCTTCTTGAAGCTGCTGATCCCGTTCATTGTTGTCATTCCGGGTATCCTCGCGTTCAACCTGTTCAACGGCGACCTGAAGGATGACGCCGTGAAACGCAACGCGCTCATTCTTTCCGAGAAAACACCGCAGCTTTACGAGGAGCTATCCGACAGCGTGAAACCTGACCCGGATGATCCGCGCAACAAGCCTTTGATTGAAAGAATCAATCAAAACACCGCCGGGTCAGGCAGTGCCGCGCCGGTGTTCTACAACTTCGATCCGGCATATGTGAAGCTGCACCTGGAGGACGCGATGCGCCTGCTCGATCACAATAGTGAGCAGGTGCAGGATCGATTAATGCCTGTCAACGCACTGCCTGCGGAAGTGAATGACGCAATGAAGGGCAAAATTCTGGTCGTGGATCGACCGGCAGACGCTGAAACGGAAGAGGCGTTCCGCGAAGCGCGAGCGCAACTGGCCGGTCGCGTCCCGATCGTCGTCGACATGCCCAGGATTCCGGAGAATCTCGACACGTTGCGCAAAAAGGAAGTGCGAGCGGAGCTTCGTAAACAGGAGAAGGAGACGCTCATCGCGTTCTACGAAGGTGTTTCGGCGTACGGCAAAGACCTTTCGTCCGCTGGGACTTCGCGACTGACTGGCGCTTCCGTCTCAACACTCACCGCGCACGATTACGACAATGCCTTCCCCACGCTGATTCGCAAGTTGCTGCCGATTGGCATCGGCATCAAGGGCTTCGTGCTCGCCGCCATCTTCGGCGCGGTCGTCAGTTCCCTGGCCTCCATGCTCAACTCTGCTTCGACCATCGCCACGATGGACATCTATCGCAAGTTCCGCAAGAACGCAGGGCAGCACGAACTGGTCTCGGCAGGACGCGTTTTCGTCGTACTCTTCGTCCTGATCGCGATGGGTATCGCGCCGTTCCTCGGGCACCCGGCGTTCGGCGGCATTTTTACGTTCATTCAGGAATTCCAGGGCTTTATCAGCCCGGGTATCCTGGCGATCTTCCTATTCGGCCTGTTGATTCACCGCGCGCCGCGCTATGTCGGCACGGTGGGTCTCTTGCTCAACCCTGTGCT
>JAKSCU010000035.1 GCA_022360435.1 Bacillota bacterium | reverse complement strand
TCTTTTAAACTCTGATAAACTATATATTATAAACATTACGCAATACCATTTATATTATGTAAATCAACTGGTGCCTGACTTTTTTAAAGCTCTGTAATTATATGTTAAATCTCGATACCTGAAGCATTTCATTTGGGAAAACAGGGCAGTCCTTTTCCAAACGAAACGCTGCAGGTATTACGGATTTAGTCACCGGGAGAAAATTGATAGTTTAAGGGAGGTTGAAGATGTCCACTCAATTCAGTTTTTTAACCTCAAAACAAAAAAAAGTATATTCTGCCATAGAAGAGTATATTATAAAAAACGGCATTCCGCCCACAGTGAGAGAAATCGGCGAAATGCTGGGAGAAAAGACACCGGGAGCCGTACAAGGTCTTTTAAATCGCCTGGAACAAAAAGGCGTAATCAAAAGACAGTTGGGTATGGCCAGGTCCATAAGGCTTGTGTCCGCTGAAAGCAAACTGTACCTGAGCTCCGTATACGTTCCTGAAATAAAGAGGGTCAGCCGACGCAACGTCAATGACCTTCTCAATATTTACAATATAAAAAAATATCATCCGGTATCTCCTGATTTGATCGACCCCGCAGGCAAATATTTTATGCTTCCCTGCCCGGACGACAGCCTGTCTGAAAATGAAATACACGCAGGTGACATGCTTATTATAAAAATGGACTCCGACGCAAAAAAAGGAGATATCGTACTGGCCCTCTACCGGAACCATGTGCTTCTCAGAAGATATATCCAAGGGGACGAACACTCATTAATAAATCTGGGTGCGGATAACTACCTTATAGATAAAAGGGCTTTCAAGAAAAGTGAAGTAAAAATTGTCGGTAAAATGTCGTTAAAGTTCACTAAATACTAAACTTTTGTAACACTGCAATTTTGCATGGACTGGAGCTTGTCCAGCAGATTTTCCTTTATTCTGCCGTCGTCCGGAAAAGTTACACTTGACATAACAAGCTCCAGCTTTTTGTTCTCATTTTTCATCGCCGAATGCGAACTATAGGCTTTCCTGATTTTTTTCTCAATGTTTTCAGCGCCTTGCCTGTCAGCAAAAGGCAGGATCAAAATCAAAT
>JAKSCU010000351.1 GCA_022360435.1 Bacillota bacterium | reverse complement strand
GGGCGGCGCCAATGGTGCCCGTGTCCGGCTCGCCCCCCAGAAGGACTGGGAGGTCAACCAGCCCGCCCAGCTCGCCAAGGTGCTGCAGATTCTGGAAGGCATTCAAAAGTCATTCAACGACGGGCAGTCCGGCGGCAAGCAGGACATCGCGGAGCTTAAGAAGGAGATTCTTGCCTCCGGCCTGCCGATTTCCGACCTCGTCTCGACGGCGTGGGCTTCGGCGGCGAGCTATCGCGGCTCGGATATGCGCGGCGGCGCCAACGGCGCACGCATCCGCCTTGCTCCGCAAAAAGACTGGGAAGCCAACGAGCCGAAGCAGCTTGCCAAGGTGCTGGCCAAACTCGAACAGATTCAGAAGGACTTTAACGAGTCGCAGTCCGGCAACAAGAAGGTCTCGCTTGCAGACCTGCTCGTGCTCGGCGGCTGCGCGGCGGTGGAGCAGGCAGCGAAGAACGCGGGTCACGACATCCAAGTGCCCTTCCACCCCGGTCGCACCGATGCGACGCAGGAGATGACGGACGTGGCGTCGTTTGAGGTGCTCGAGCTGACGGCTGACGGCTTCCTCAACTATCTGGGCGACGGCAAGGGCGACTACCGTCGGCCGGAGGAGAAGCTGGTCGACAAGGCGCAGCTTCTTGAGCTGACCGCGCCGGAGATGACGGTGCTGATCGGCGGCATGCGTGTGCTGGATGCCAATCATGCGGACGCACAGCACGGCGTGTTCACCGACAAGCCCGGTACATTGACCAACGACTTCTTCCTCAACCTGCTGGACATGGGCACGAAGTGGCAGAAAGCGAAGGGCGCGGACGGCCTGTTCCAGGGCGTCGATCGTGAGTCGGGTGATGTCAGGTGGACAGCCACGCGTGTCGATCTCATCTTCGGTTCGCATTCGCAGCTTCGCGCGATTGCGGAGGTCTATGCTCAGAACGACGCGGAAGAGAGGTTCGTCGCAGACTTCGTCGCCGCTTGGAACAAGGTGATGAATCTGGATCGGTTCGACCTTGAAGCGCGG
>JAKSCU010000068.1 GCA_022360435.1 Bacillota bacterium | reverse complement strand
AGTGCTAAAGTGTCTACCTGTGATTGTAGATTATCTTTGTCTAACTTCAAAGTATCTATTTCAACCTGTTTTTTTGATACCTCTTCAGTTATTTTCTGCTCAAATAACTGCTTCATAGTTGGAGCATTTTGCATTATTTCTTCCCATGCTAACATGTTTTATCATCCTTTCCACACTTGTAATATGTCATTGATTTTATTTTTTAAATCCGTTGTTGTTTCCGTAGTTAATAACGGAATACTATACATAGATAATTCCTTATCAGCTAAAGGCAACAAGGTGATCCACACACTTCCCAATTCCTTCTCTAATTTCTTTTGAATTTCGTATATATCACTTAAGCTTGCAGCCATGTTTACCGGGTATGTTATTGTTAATTCCGGCAAGGTCGTAAGCTCTTGGGGATAGTGATATACTACTTTGTATTTCTTACCTTCTGTAAGTCCTCCAAGGGTGGTTTCATTAACTTCTGTATATGCAGCATCTATATAACTAATGCTTTCGCCATCAACTATTTTTTCCTGGACACTTTCTATATAGTTTATGGTTAGGCTGTTATTGGGAATCGTAACTTGACCGTCGCTGTTCGCAATTGCTTCAAATTCTATGGCTGGTTCTATGATTAATGTTGTACTTCCGTCATAGCTATATAGATTTCTTAAGTTAGGTAAATCATATACTTGCTCCTCCGCTAGTTGATAAATTAGTGACGTTCCTGCTAAGTCAGCTTGTGCTGCTGCTAAATCTGTATACGTGCCTAATTGGAAACCAAATACTAAATTACCAACACTACCGTTATATATCACAAAACCACTGTTTACGACTTCTGTTGATGCACTATCTCTTGAAATTTCCTTATTCATTCCTTCTACAAAGTACTCACCTATTACATTTGCATCGCCAGGTGTGTTTTTTGCATCTGCAATAATAGCTGTAGAAACGTATTGCATATCAGTTAAATTGCCTACAGAGGTTACATCTTCACTCTGCAACACATATTTATTTGTCCTCTTATACAACTTCTCGTCACTAACTTCATCTTTAACACCATTCGGTAAACTATGAAGTCTTT